>DATLJF010000235.1:0-5191 GCA_035539015.1 Stenotrophomonas sp.
GCGCAGGCGTGCGCGGAAGCGCTGCAGGATGAAGGTCATGATGACCAGCCGCAGCGGTTGTTCGCCGAGCAGGCTGCCGTAGAGCAGATCGGCAACGACGCCGGCGACGAAGACAAAGCCCAGCCCGACCCGATCCGGATCTTCGATCACCCAGTAGGCCAGTACCAGCGCCAGCCAATAGGGCCGCAAGGGCTGGATCACCAGTGGCAATGGCAACAGGCCGAGCAGCAGGGCCACGACCACGCTGACCGGTAGCACCCATTGGTTGCGGCGGATCATCGGCGCGGCTCCGTCGGCGCTGGCGCAGGCGGCGCGCTGCGTGAATCGGGCTCATGCTCGCTGGCGGCAGGCGTGCTGCCTGGTTGCGGCGGCGTCACCCGCCAGGGGCGGCTCTTCAACAGCAGCACGTCGCGGCCGCGGTCGAGCTGCGCCGCCGGTTTGAGCTGGCCGACCAGGAAAGCGTGACTGTCGTCCGGGTGCAGTTCGGCCACGGTACCGACCGGGAAGCCGGCGGGAAAACGCCCACCCAGGCCCGAGGTGACGATCTCATCGCCCACCACCAGGCCGGCGCTCAGGGGCACGTCGCGCAGTTCCAGGCGGTCGCCGCGGCCATAGGCAATCAGGCGCACGCCATTACGCGCCACGTTCACCGGTACCGCGTGGTCGGGGTCGGTCAACAACAGCACGGTCGAATGTGCCGGCGTGGTGGCGATGACCTGGCCCATCAGGCCACCGGCATCGATCACCGCCTGGCCCACATGCACATCGTCATCGGTGCCGGCATCCAGCACCAGGCGCTGCCGGGTCGGGTCCAGGTCGATATCCAGGACCGGCGCCAACTGCACATCCAGGCCGTTGCGCTCGGCGGCGTTGAGCAACTCGCGCAACTGGGCGTTGTCGAGCGCGGCGGTCTGCAGGCGCGTCAGGCGCGCGTTGGCCACCAGCAGGTCGTTGCGCAATTGCCGGTTCTCGGCCACCAGCTGGGCATGGGTAGCGGCGTTGTCCTTGACCTGCAGGCCGATACGCCCCGGCAGGCCGGCCAGCGACCAGATCGGCTGCACGATCACGTTGGCGCGCGCACGCACCTGCGACAACCAGCCACCCCGGCTATCGAGCACGATCAACACCACCGCCAACGCCAGGTAGGCCAGCAGCCGCAAGGTGCTGGCGGCGTCGCCGGGGCGGGAGGCAATCGGGGGTCCGGCGTAGGGCGGCACGGTGTAAGCCGGTTCGGGATCAGGGTCGAGGGGTGGAAAGGGCGCGGCGAGCGCCGCGCCGCCTGCTGCAGCGGGTCATGCCGGCATTCGCTGCCGGCGGCCCCGCACGCCTCATTCCGGCGCGAAGAACTCGTTGCCGTGCATGTCCACCAGTTCCAGCGCGCGGCCACCGCCGCGGGCGACACAGGTGAGCGGGTCGTCGGCCACCTGCACGTGCAGGCCGGTTTCCTCCGAGATCAGCCGGTCCAGGTCGCGCAGCAGGGCGCCGCCACCGGTCAGGACGATGCCGCGCTCGGCGACGTCGGCGCACAGTTCCGGCGGGGTCTGCTCCAGGGCCAGCTTGACCGCCGAGACGATCCCGGAAAGCGGCTCGTGCAGGGCCTCGAGCACTTCGTTGGAGTTGATCTTGATCATCTTCGGCACGCCCTCGGCGAGGTTGCGGCCGGAGATTTCCATCTCCTGCACCACCGCCTGCGGGTAGGCGCAGCCGATTTCCAGCTTGATGCGCTCGGCAGTTGCCTCGCCGATCAGCATGCCGTGGTTGCGGCGCACGTAGTTGGTGATCGATTCGTCGAAGCGGTCACCACCCACGCGCACCGACTGCGAGTAGACGATGCCGTTGAGCGAAATCACCGCCACCTCAGTGGTGCCACCGCCGATATCGATGACCATCGAGCCGCGCGCCTCGGTCACCGGCATGCCGGCACCGATCGCCGCGGCCATTGGCTCTTCGATCAGGTAGACGTCGCGGGCACCGGCCTCTTCGGCCGATTCCTTGATCGCGCGGCGCTCGACCTGGGTCGAACCGGCCGGCACGCAGACCAGCACGCGCGGGCTCGGGCGCAGGAAGCGCGACTTGTGCACCTTCTTGATGAAGTGCTTCAGCATCGCCTCGGTATAGGTGAAGTCGGCGATGACGCCGTCCTTCATCGGGCGAATGGTGGTGATGTGGCCAGGGGTACGGCCGAGCATCTGCTTGGCCTCCGCGCCAACCGCAGCGACCGAGCGCGTACCGCCAATGGCGCGATCCTGGCGAACCGCCACGACCGACGGCTCGTTGAGCACGATGCCCTGGCCGCGAACATAGATGAGCGTGTTGGCCGTGCCCAGGTCGATGGACAGGTCATTGGAGAACATGCCGCGGAGTTTCTTGAACATCGGGGGAGTCGGTCCTGAGAAGGTCGCGCCCGGGCGCCGAGTGGCGAAAAAATGGGCAAAAACGAAGTCCGCTAGCCTAGCAATCCCCCCGGGTGCGGGCAAGGACAAATCCTGGGGCCGGCGGCGGGGTTTTTGCCTCGCCGGGCGCCCTGGGCTGCACGCGGTTCTGGCCCTGAACCGTCGCAGCCGTTAACCTTTGCGCCGCGGCGCGCCTGCCGCTCCCCAGGCCCGCCCGGCGGCTGGCGGGTTTTTCTCCATGCAAAGGCCTTTATCGCGATGTCCGCCCTGATCTGTGGTTCCCTTGCCTACGACACCATCATGGTGTTCCCGGACCAGTTCAAGAACCACATCCTGCCGGACAAGGTCCACATCCTGAACGTCTCGTTCCTGGTGCCGCGGATGCGCCGCGAGTTCGGCGGCTGTGCCGGCAACATTGCCTACAACCTGCACCTGCTGGGCGGCAAGCCCATCCCGATGGGCACGGTGGGCCAGGACTTCGGTCCGTACCGCGAGTATTTCGACGCCCTCGGCATCGACCTGTCGCGGGTCAAGGTGATCGACGAGCTGTTCACCCCGCAGGCGTTCATCACCACCGACCACGACAACAACCAGATCACCGCCTTCCACCCGGGCGCGATGATGCGCAGCTACGAGAACCACGCCAAGGACGTGCCGGGCGTGACCATCGGCCTGGTCGGCCCGGACGGCCGCGAAGGCATGATCCAGAACGCGGTCGAATTCCGCGAGATGGGCGTGCCGTTCATCTTCGATCCCGGCCAGGCCATGCCGTTGTTCAACGGCCCGGAGCTGCGCACCTTCATCGAGCAGGCCGACTACGTCGTGGTCAACGACTACGAGTCCAATCTGCTGCAGGAGCGCACCGGCTGGGACGAGAAGCAGATCGTCTCCAAGGTCCAGGCCTACATCACCACGCGCGGCCCGAAGGGCGCGGTCATCCACACCCCCGAGCAGACCTACGACATCCCGCCGGCGCACGAGCGCCGGGTGGTCGACCCCACCGGTTGCGGCGATGCCTTCCGTGCCGGCCTGATCTTCGGCATCGAAGGCGGCTACGACTGGCTGACCATCGGCCGGATGGGCAACCTGATGGGCGCCCTCAAGGTCGAGCACCCGGGCACCCAGAACCAGCGCTTCGACTTCGCCGAGTTCAACGAGCAGTTCAAGCAGCAATTCGGCTACGCGCTCTGAGCCAGCGCCGGCGCCTGCCGGCGCCTCGCGGGATCACGGCGGTAGTCGGTGCAGCTCCTGTTCGTAGGCCAGGGTGCCCCACAGCGCGTGCGCCAATGCGCGCCGCGCCAGCTCCGGGCGCAGAGGATGCGGCCGCAGGCGATTGCCCGAGGGGTCGTAACGGAAACCCAGCGGCGCCTTGCCCGGCTGCAGGATGGCCACGTCCTGTCCTTCCATCCAGGCCAGGTTGCGGTCGTACTGCATCATTGCCCGGCCCGGAACGAGCCGGTGCGGATCATTGAGATCCTGGCCGAGCATCGGCGTGGGTCCGGCGATACCCATCAGCGACAGCACCGTAGGAGCCAGATCGATCTGGCTGGCGATACGCGTATCGCGCCGCGGCGCGATGCCGCCGCCGAGGATCAGCCCGGGGATATGGAAATTGCCGATCGGCACCAGGTCCTGGCCGAATACCCGCGAGTCGTGGTCGGCCACGACCAGGAACACGGTGTCGCGCCAGTACGGTGAGGCCATGGCCTTGGCGAAGAATTTGCCCAGCGCGTGATCGGCATACTTGGCCGCGTTGTTGCGCGTCTGCTTGGGCTGTTCATGCAGCTGGATGCGGCCATCGGGGAATTCGAACGGATCGTGATTGCTGGAGCTGAACACCAGGCCGAAGAACGGCTTGCCCTGCGCTGACAGTTGCCGGAACTGTTGGTCGGCCAGCGCGAACAGGTCTTCGTCCGACACGCCCCAGGAGCCGACGAAGTCCGGGCGCGCGAAGTCATCGCGATCGACGATGCGCTGGAAACCGCTGCCGAGGAAGAAGCCGCGCATGTTGTCGAAATGGCTTTCGCCGCCGTAGTAGAACGCGGTGTCGTAGCCATGGCGTGCCAACAGATCGGCCAGGGTGAAGAAGCGTGTGCGGGTGGCCGGCAGCTTCACCACCGCCTCTGCCGGCGTCGGCGGGAATCCGCTGACCACCGCCTCGATGCCGCGCACCGAGCGCGTGCCGGTCGCATACAGGCGCTCCAGTGCCCAACCTTGCGCGCTCAAGCGATCGTAGTGGGGCGAGAGCGGCAAGCCGCCGAGGCTGCCAATGAATTGCGCGCCCAGGCTCTCTTCGAGGATGACGACCAGGTTGCGTGGCTTGCCGCGATAAGCAGGTGGCCGCACGGTCAACGTTGGTAGCGCCCGGGACAGATACGCCGATGCCGGCAGGCCGCTGCTGGCGCGCAATTCTTGAACCACTTCTGCCAGCGTCATCGCCCCATAGATGCGCGCGGTCTCGCTGCGCTTGGCCAGGTCGCGCGCGGCATGCGCCACCGAGTACAGCGAGTTGAGCGGCAGCACGTTGACGGTTGGATCGGTCGAGAACGCCACCGCGGCCGGGTTGAGCGGGCGATGGCCCAGGCTCGACCGTACCCCAAGGGTGGCTGCCAGCAATACGACCAGGGCCGTACCCAGGCGCCACGGCCATCCCAGTGCCGCCGCGATGGGCGGCGGATCGATCCAGCGCCGGGTCGACCGCAGCAGGATCCAGACCAGCCCGCCCACCACGAGCACGCCGGCGAGCACGCTGGCCAGGTGGCCGCGCAGCAGCGTGGCGCCGACTTCCTTCGGGTAGC
>DATLJF010000236.1:0-10480 GCA_035539015.1 Stenotrophomonas sp.
GCCACGCCGAACTGCAACAGCAGCCGGCCGTAGTCCTGCGGTGCATGCCGATTGCCCTCGAGCACGGCCGCATCGCAGGCTGCCTCGCGGGCCAACGCATATTCGCGGGCGGCGACGTGCGCCAGCGGGTGGAAAAAGAACAGGTGCTGGGCCAACGCCGGCACCCACCCCCAGAACAGGTCACGGCGCTGCCAGTGGACCAGTTCGTGGTGCAACGCCATCTCGATCGCCGCCGCCGACATCTGCGGCAGCAGGTGGGCGGGCAACAGCAAGTGCGGCGACCAGACCCCGGCCAACTGCGGCGAGTCGAGTTGCGCACACAACCGCAGCGGCGGCGGCTGGTGCAAGCCCAGGCGCGTGCTCAGTTCGCGGTACTGCGCGGCGATCGCCGGCGGCACGGCCGCGCTGCTGGCCCGCAGGCGGTTCCGGGTCACGCGCAGGTCGGCCAGGCTACGCAGCGCCATCATCGCTACGCCGGTGAGCCAGGCAAACCACAACGTCCATGCCATCCATGCCGGCGCACGGCCGGTAACCGGCGCGACCGGCGCTGCCGCTACCGTGCCGGCGGTGACGACGCCGGCCGGGGCGATGCTGACGCCGGGCGGCTCGAAGTCCGCGGCCATGGCCTGCGCTGGCGTTGCCGGCGCGCTCGACACCTGCGTGTCGGTCGCGGGCAGCAACGGCAAACGCAGCGGGCTCGGCCAGCACAGGCCGAGAACCAGCTGCAGCGCGACCAGCCACCACAGCCAGCAGCGGGCGGCGGCGCCCAGCCGCGGCAAGGCCCGGCACAAGACCCAGACCAGCCCGGCAAGCGGTAGCGATTGCAGCGTCGCCAGCGCCAGGCGCCCGAGGCCGGCCTGCATCAGAACGGAGAAGGCATCCATGTCAGTGCTCCTGCCGCCGCGACTGCAGCGAAGCCACCAGCGCCTCGAGCTGTGCGAGCTCGTCATCGCTGACATCGCGGCGCTCGGACATCCAGGCCACGAAGGGCGACACCGAACCCTGCAAGGTCTTCTCGACAAACTGCCCCACCGCCGAGCGCACCACTTCTCCGGGCTGGGCGGCGCTGGCATAGCGGTACACGCCGCCGGTCTGGCGGCGCCGCAGGTAGCCCTTGGTGCGCAGGCGCTCGAGCATGGTCAACACGGTCGAACGGGCCAGCCCGCGGGGCTCGCCAAAGGCCGATGCGACCTCGCTGGCCGAGGCGTCGCCGGCACTGTCGACGAATTGCAGCAGCGCCAGTTCCTGGTCACCGATGGTCTTGCGGGACATGTCGCGCTCCTTGTCTACGTTTGTAGACACGCTAGCCCTGTCGACAACTGTAGTCAAGCCCGCCGCGAGGACTGTCGGCCAGTGGCCTAGAATGACCCTCCATTCGAACCGAGCTTTCCCGATGTCCCGCAATTCCAAGGCCAAGCGCGACCAGCGCAAGAAGCGCCAACCCAAGCGCCCGTTCCTGCGTCTGGACCGCAACCCGCAGGTCGTCAACCACGCGGTGATGCTGGACGAAGACCAGGGCGTGGTGGCGGCCATCGGCCTGCAGAACGACAGCGAGTGGCTGCTGTCCATCGGCGGCCAGACCATGGGCAACGCGGACAACCCGGTGCCGATGCTGGCGATGCTCAAGCACCTGGCCGGGCTGCAGGAGCAGGAAGGCAAGACCGTCAGCGTGCAGTATTCCGAGCAGTTGCAGCAGATGATCGACGATCTGGCCGCCGACGAGGGCAAGACCTCCGAGGAGTACCTGGACATGCTGGTGGCTGAATTTGCCGACACCGGCGCTGGCGAAGACGAGGCGGACGACACCGCGAGCGAGGGCGCCGACGAAGCGCCCGAAGCTGCTTCCGGCACCGCAACGGCGGCCAAGGACGCCTAAGCGCGATTGCGATGACGGTCTACATCGACGATGCGGTCCAGCTGTGGCGCGAGCAGCGCTGGGCGCACCTGATGGCCGACACGTTGCCGGAATTGCACGCCATGGCGGCGCGGCTGGGCATTCCCCGCCGCGCCTTCCAGAACAAACTCAGCGGCGCCCACTACGACGTGCCCGAACCCTTGCGCGAGCAGGCGATAGCCTTGGGCGCCCAGGCGATCTCACGGCATACCGACCGTGAATTGCTGAAGGCGGTGATCGCCAACGCGCGCGCGCAGGCACGCGGCGAGGCGCCGTAAGCGCGGCGGAAGCGTGGGAAGTAACGTGCCAGCGCGATTGGCCAGCGAATCCAGCGATCCTTTTTGAGCGACGCTCAAAAAGGATCGCTACCCGGCCGCACTTCCACGCCGAGCAACGAGGTCAAGGCCAGCATCGCCTCGTCATCGCGGCTGAGCGCGATCCAGCCGGCATGCCCATCGCCGCCGGTGTTCCAGGTCCACAGCGAATAGCCGTGTTCGCGCAGGCGGTCGTAGGCCACGCCCAGCAGCGTGGGTACGTCGACGGCCTCGGCAAAGTCCTCGTCGTCGAGGTCGCCGCCCCAGTCGATCCGCAGGTTCCAGCGCTCGGCCAGTTCATTCAACGCCGTCACCAGCGCCTGCACGTCGTCGGCGGCAATGCGAAAACCGGCGGTCCAGTCGATCGCCTCGGCCAACGCCTCCAGCCATTCATCGCTTTCCGGATCGTCGGCAGCTTCGCCCATGGCCTCGCGCCAGTGGTCGAACTGCCGCAGCGCGGTGTCTTCGTCGCCCGGGTTGATCAGCACCAGCAGATTCCAGATGCGGGCGGCATGGCCATCGACATCATCGAAATCCGGGAGCAGGCCTTCGTCGTCTTCGTAGTCGGCGCTGTTGTCGGGCATGAGGTTGAACCTGAGTTGGGAGCGGAAAAGTCTGCACGCCGCGGTGCCGGGCGGGCAATTGGCAGTTGCCCTGGCGTCGTTCCCGGCTATCCTACCGCCCCCGCCCGCAGATCCTTCCGGACATGACCGATACGCCTCCCGACCACCTCGCCGTAGACCCGCGCAGCCCCTTCCACGATGAGGCCGTGCTGGCCCGTGGCGTAGGCGTGCGCTTCAACGGCGTGGACCGCGACAACGTCGAGGAATACTCGGTCAGCGAAGGCTGGATCAAGGTGCAGGTCGGCAAGTCGCGCGACCGCCGCGGCAACCCCATCACCATCAAGGTCAAGGGCACGGTCGAACCGTTCTGGCTGAACGCCACGGCGGAGTGAAGTTGCCTGACGGCGGCCCCGCCGCCGTCACGATTTGAGGCGATACCCGCTGCGGAAGATCGCCCAGACCACGCCGACGCACACCAGCAGGAAGACGAGCGTCATCCCCGCACTGACCGCGATGTGGACATCGGCGCGGCCAAAGAACGCCCAGCGGAACCCGCTGATCAGGTAGACCACCGGGTTGAACAAGGTCACCTTCTGCCACACCGGCGGCAGCATCGAGATCGAATAGAAGCTGCCGCCGAGGAAGGTCAGTGGGGTGATCACCATCAGCGGGATCACCTGCAGCTTCTCGAAACCGTCGGCCCAGATGCCGATGATGAAGCCGAACAGGCTGAAGGTCAGCGCGGTGAGCACCAGGAAGCCCAGCATCCACACCGGATGGGCAATCTCGTACGGCACGAACAGCCGCGCGGTGGCCAGGATCAGCAGGCCCAGGATCACCGACTTGGTCGCCGCCGCCCCGACATACCCGAGCACGATCTCGACCCACGACACCGGCGCGGACAGCACCTCGTAGATGGTGCCGGCCCAGCGCGGCATGTAGATGCCGAACGAGGCGTTGGAGATGCTCTCGCTCAGCAGCGAGAGCATGATCAGCCCGGGAATGATGAAGGCGCCGTAGCTGATGCCGTCGATGGCGCCCATGCGCGAGCCGATCGCCGCGCCGAACACCACGAAGTACAGCGAGGTCGACAGCACCGGCGAGGCGATCGACTGGGTCAGGGTGCGGAAGGTGCGCGCCATTTCGAAGCGGTAGATGGCGCGAATCGCGTGCAGGTTCATGCGCGGGACTCCTGCGCGGCGGCCGGGCGGGCGCCGTGCACCAGGCTGACAAAGATGTCCTCCAGCGAGCTCTCGCTCGAATGCAGGTCCTTGAAGTCGATGCCATGATCGTTGAGCTGGCGCAGCAGCGGGCCGATGCCGGTGTCCTCGGCCTGCACATCGAAGGTATAGACCAGGCCGTGGCCGTCGGCGGTCAGTTCCAGCGGCAGCGCTTGCAACGCCGGCGGGATCGCCGACAGTGGCGTCTGCAGGGTCAGCGTCAGCTGCTTCTTGCCGAGCTTGCGCATGAGCGTGTGCTTGTCCTCGACCAGGACCAGCTCGCCACGGTTGATGACCCCGACCCGGTCGGCCATTTCCTCGGCTTCCTCGATGTAGTGGGTGGTCAGGATGATCGTGGTGCCCTGCTCGCGCAGCCGCCGCACCATCTGCCACATGTCGTGGCGCAGTTCGACGTCGACGCCGGCGGTCGGCTCGTCGAGGAACAGCACCTTGGGCTCGTGCACCAACGCCTTGGCGATCAGTACGCGCCGCTTCATGCCGCCGGACAGCGTCGAGATCTTGTTGTCGCGCTTGTCCCACAGCGAAAGTTCGCGCAGCACCCGCTCCAGCAACGCGTCGTCGGCCGGGCGGCCGAACAGGCCCCGGCTGAAGCGCAGGGTCGCCCACACGCTCTCGAAGGCATCGGTCGACAGCTCCTGCGGCACCAGCCCGATCAGCGCGCGCGCGGCGCGGTAGTCGCGAATGATGTCGTGGCCGTCCACGCGTACCTGGCCCGCGCTCGGGTTGACCAGGCCGCAGACAATGCTGATCAGCGTGGTCTTGCCGGCGCCGTTGGGGCCGAGCAAGGCGAAGATCTCGCCGCGGCGGATCTCCAGGTCGATGCCGCGCAGCGCCTGGAAACCATCGGCGTAGGTCTTGTTGAGTCCCTGGATCGAAACGATGGAATCCACGTGGCTCCGTTGCAGGTCGGCGTAGGGCGGGCGCACAGGGTAGTGCGCCGGCCGTCGGGTTAGAAGCCGCGCCAGCGGGAGAATCCGTCCCACGGCCTGGCGTGGCCCGCGGTCAGGACTTCTGCCGCGCCTCGATCAGGTCCAGGTTGCGCACCAGCCGCCGTGACAGCTCGTCGGATATCTGCCCGCGCCGGGCGAGCTTGAACAGCTCGTTGCGCTCGGCGCTGAGCCCGGCGCTGCGCATCCGGCGCAGGATCTCCTCGAACGCGCGCGCCTGCTCCGGGTCGCTGTCGGCGGCGTCGCTGGCGCCGAGCTTGCGCTGGTACAGCTGGCTGACGCGCTCGGCGGCGCGGTTGTACTGCTCGGCGCTGGCCTCATCGGTCGCCATTTGCCGCCGCAGCCGTTCCACCGCATCCAGCGCGGCCTTGGCCGAGGCGGTGCGGGCCAGGTCTTCCTGTTGCTGCTCGCTCGACTCCTCTGGCAGCTCCAGGCCCTTGAGCAGCCGTGGCAGCACCAGGCTGGCCACCAGCAGCGACACCAGGATCACCGCCGCGGCCAGGAAGATCGTCAGTTGTCGCGCCGGAAATGGCGAGCCGTCCGGCATCAGCAAGGGGATGGTCAGCACGCCGGCCAGGGTAATGGCCCCGCGCACGCCGGCCAGCGAGGTCGCCACCACGATCCGCCACGGCGGGCTGAGGGTCTGTTCGCCGCGCCAGTGCGCCTTGAACAGGTTCCAGCGCAGCGAGACCCACACCCACAACAGCCGCAGCGCGGCCAGGGTCGCGTTGATCGCCAATACGTACACCGCCAGCCACCACGGATTGAGGTGGCCGGCCTCGCGCACGCTATGGACGGCGCCTTCGAGAATGCCGGGCAACTGTTCGCCCAGCAGCACGAAGACGATGCCGTTGAGGGTGAACTGCACCGTGTCCCATACCGCCCAACGCTGCACCCGCATCGTACCCGGCGCGTTGCCGCTCAGCTCGACGTAGCTCATGGTGATGCCGGCGGCGACCGCCGCCAGAATGCCGGAGGCCTGGACCGCTTCGGCAGCCAGATAGGCGGCAAAGGGCGTCAGCAGGTTGACCAGGATCGCCGAGCCAGGCTCTTCGCCGAAATGGCGCCAGATCCAGCCCTGGGCGCGGCTCAGCGCGAACGTCGCCAGCACGCCGCAGGCCACGCCCGCCACCGCCACCCACAGGAACGTCCCCGAGGCCGACGCCAGGGAAAAGGTGCCGGTCAGCGCGGCGGCAATCGCGAACTGGAAGCAGACCAGGCCGGAGGCGTCGTTCAACAACGACTCGCCTTCCAGGATGTGCATCAAGCGCTTGGGGATCGGCACCCGCGAGGTGATCGAGGACACTGCCACCGGGTCGGTTGGCGAAACCACCGCCGCCAGGGCGAAGGCCACCGCCAGCGGCATCGCCGGGATCATCCAGTGGATCAGCAGGCCGGCGCCGAGCACGGTGAACACCACCAGGCCCAGGGCCAGCTCCAGGATCACGCCCTTGTCGCGGAACAGACCCTGCTTGGGAATGCGCCAGCCGTCCAGGAACAACAGCGGCGGCAGGAACAACAGGAAGAACAGTTCCGGTTCGAGCTCATGGCCGCGGTCGAACACGCCGGAGATCACGGCGCCCAGCGCGATCTGCACCAGCGGCAGCGGCAACGAAAACGGCAGCAGGCGCACCAGGTAACCGCTGGCGGCCACCGCCAGCAGCATGGCCAGGACGACGTCGATCGAGTGCATGGCGGATCCAGAACGTGCCACCGCGCGCGGTGGCGGAAAACATGGCAGCTTCCATCACTGCCCTCGCCTGAACCTTAACCGGCCGGGGCCACGGAGAAAACCGTCGGCCGCCGCCGCCGGCTACACTCGCGCACCGGGATCCCAGGGAGAGCACCCCATGCAGTACCTGCTGTTGATCTACAACGACGACTCGCTGCTGCAAGCCCTGCCCGAGGGCGAGGCCGACGCGATGATGCGGCACTGCTTCGCCGGCGCCGATGCGATGAAGGCCCAGGGCACGCTGCTGCAGTCGCAGCAGTTGCAGCCGGCCGAGAGCGCGCGCAGCGTGCGTATCCGCGATGGCAAGGTCAATGTCTCCGACGGTCCGTTCGCCGAAACCCGCGAACTGCTGGGCGGTTTCAACCTGATCGAGGCTGACAGCCTGGAACAGGCGGTCGAGATCGCCAGCCGCTTTCCCTGGGCCAGTACCGGCTGTGTCGAAGTACGGCCGATCCGCGACATGGACGCGGTGCGCCGGCAGGTGGGCGCACCGCCGGCGACCTGAGGCCGGCTCAGGCCACGCGCAGCGAGGCGTCCGCGCCGTCGAAGCGGTAGATGTCCATCGCCAGGAAGCCCATGTCGATGCCCGCGTCGATTCGCTGCGCGCCCAGCGCGTCACTGCCGGCCGCGCCAGCGGCGACGAACAGCGGCAGCAGATGCTCGTCGCTGGGATGGGCGCGTTCGGCCTGCGGGGCCTGGCGCCGATAGTCCAGCAATGCCGGCACATCGTTGTCGCGCAGGCGCGACTCGGTCCATTGGATGAAAGGTTTCACGTACGGGGCCTCGCGGCCTTCGCCGTAGCCGCCATGGAAGTCGTGCAGGTTGTGGGTGATGCTGCCCGAGCCGATCACCAGCACGTCGCGGGCGCGCAACGGCGCCAACGCGCGGCCGACCGCGAACGCGTGCGCCGGCCCCAGCGCCGGCTGGATCGACACCGGCACCACCGGGATATCGGCCTGCGGATACAGCAGCCGCAATGGCACCCATACGCCGTGGTCCAGACCGCGCTGGCGATCGACGGTGACCGGCAGGCCCGCGTCTCGCAACAGACCTCCGATCTCCGCCGCCAACGCCGGATCGCCTGGCGCAGGGTATTGCAGCGCATACAGCGCCGGCGGAAAGCCGCCGAAGTCGTGCACGGTCTGCGGCTGCGCAGCGCCGCCCACCCTGGGCTCCCGCGCAAGCCAGTGCGCCGTCGCCACCACGATCGCGCGGGGCCGCGGCAGGGTGCGGCCGATCTCGGCCAGGCGCGCACCCACCTGACCCGGTTCGAGCGCGGTCATCGGCGAGCCGTGCGAGATGTACAGCGAAGGCAGCGTGGCCATGGCGATGTTCCTGGGAGCGACCGGCTCAGGGTAGGCACGTAGCCGACGGCTGGGTACTGGGGGCAGCTCGATGGATTGTTCCATCCATCGCGTGGATCGGCCCTCGCCTGCGCAGATCGAACGCAACGTTGGATTTGTCCAATTCCGCGCCGGGGGCGACGTTGGCAACGTGAGTGGCGCATTCACCCAGCGGAACACAAGCCGATGGACAGCTCCCTCCCCTCCCGTCTCCTGCTGGTCGTCCTGCTGTGCGCACCCGCTGCGCTGGCACTGGCGGCCGAGCCGCAAAGCCCGCGCCCTGCCCGCGAAATGAACTTCACCGGGCCGTTGGTGAGCGGCGGCCCACCGGTGCCGGCAGGCACATTGATCGTGCAGCCGTACCTGGTCCAGACCCAGACCATCGGCCGCTACGACAGCGACGGCCAGCGGCGCAAGGTGGACAACGTCGCCGACGATTGGCGCGTGGCCGTGCCGATCACCTATGGCATCACCGAGCGCTTCACCGTGGGCGCGACGCTGCGCGGCGTCCATGCCCGCACCCTCGATGGCGACCGCCGATGGGCCGCCGGCGACACCTCGCTCAGCGGCCAATACTTGCTGTACAGCGGTGCCAGCGCGGCCAACCCGACCTTGGCGGTATCGGTACACCAGAACATGCCGACCGGCCGCCACGACCAGCTCGACCGACTCGGCCTGGCCGATGCCACCGGCAGTGGCGCCTCGTTCACTTCCATTGGCTTCACCGGCCAGGCCTTCTTCCTGGCCGAGCGCAACCTGCGCATGCGCCTGAACCTGTCTTACCGCCTGCCTGGCGCAGGCGTCACCTTGCGTGGCCGCAGCGGCTACGGCACGACCGGCCAGGAACATGCCCGCGCCAACCTGGGTAGTGCGTTCCAGGCCGTGGTGGGGGCCGAATACAGCTTCAACTCGAATTGGGTGCTCGCCGGCGACCTGCTGTACGAACGCGAGCAGGGCGCGCGGTTGCATTACCACGCCCAAACCGAGGGCGGTCTTGTCCGCCATGAGGGCCGGCGGCCCGATTCCTGGCGCCTGTCGGTGGCGCCGGCGCTCGAATACCACCCGTCCTCGCGCGTTGGCATCATCGGTGGCGTGCTGGTCTCGCTCGATGGCCGCAACGCGGCGCAGCTACTGTCGCCGCAACTCTCGGTCTTGTGGGCGTTCTGAACCCGGCGGCGCCGGCCTAGGCCGGCGCCCGCAGGTGCTCGACGAACACCCGCAGTTTCGGCGGCAGGTGTTCACGCGCGAGGTAGTAGATGAAGAACCCCGGGAATGGCGCCTGCCAATCGTCGAGCACCCGTTGCAGCCGGCCGGTGGCCAGGTCCTCCTCCACCTGTGCCTCGAATACCTGGGTCAGGCCAAGGCCCGCACGCGCCAGGCGCAGCGCCAGCTCCGACTCATTGACGATCAGGCGCCCAGCGACCTCGACTTCGAAATCGCGGCCCTCGCGGGTGAATTCCCACGCCATCAGCCGGCCGTTGCTGCGCCGATAGCGGATGCATTCGTGCTCCACCAGCGCCTGGGGCGTGCGCGGCGGTGGGTGCAGGCGGAAATAGTCCGGCGTTGCAACGACCACTTGCCGCTGCCGCGGGCCCACCGGTAGCGCCACCATGTCGCGCCCGAGCGATTCCCCCAATCGGATGCCCGCATCGAAGCCGCCTTCGACCAGGTCTGCCAGCGTCGGGTCGATGAACAGCTCGACCTGCACTTCGGGATAGCGGGCCAGGAATGAAGGCAGACGCGGCAACACCAGCAGTTCGGCGGCGATTCGCGGCAAGTTGATGCGCAGGTGGCCGGCCGGCCGATCACGCAGGAAATCCAGGTCGGCAAAGGCGGCATCGATCTGCCGCAGCCCCGGCGAGACCTGTTGCAGGAAGCGCTCGCCCTGCTCGGTCAATCCCACCCGGCGCGTGGTGCGGTTGAGCAAACGCACCCCGAGGTGGGTTTCCAGCGCGCGTACCGTCTGCGACAGCGCCGAGGGCGAGACCTCGAGCTCGACCGCGGCACGGGTGAAGCTGGAATGGTGGGCGACGCGAACGAAGGCGAAGACGGCCGACAGCGGGGGCGGACCCATGATTGTGAAGCCTTGCTTCAAAGGTGATCCCGATATTGCCGATTTATCCATGCAGTCGCCAGGCCTACAGTGGCCACCGATCCCCACCGAGGTACTGCAATGGCACTGGACGATTACCTGCTGCTTGGCCGTTCCGGCCTGCGCGTGAGCCCGATGGCGCTGGGCACGATGACCTTCGGCGAGGACTGGGGCTGGGGCGCCGATGCCCAGGAAGCACGCCGGATCTTCGATGCCTATCTCGACCAGGGCGGCAATTTTGTCGACACCGCCAACGTCTACACCGAAGGCAGCGCCGAGCGCCTGCTCGGGCAGTTCCTGTCCGGTCGCCGCGATCGCGTGGTGGTCGCCAGCAAATACACCCTCAGCCTGCAG
>DATLJF010000237.1:0-5637 GCA_035539015.1 Stenotrophomonas sp.
CCGGCGTGGCCGATACCGATGCGGTGAACGTGGGCCAGTTGCAGTCCGGTCTGGACAAGACCCTCAGCAAGGCCAACGGCTACACCGACAGCCGCTTCCAGGAAGTGAAGCAGGACGCCTGGGAAGCACGGCGTGAGGCGCGGGGTAGTGCCGCCGCGGCCATCGCGATGGCGAGCATGCCGCAGGCCTACCTGCCGGGTGCCAGCATGCTGGCGGCCGGGCTCGGCAATCACCAGGGCGAGCAGGCGTTGGCGATCGGCTTGTCCGGCGTCACCGACAACGGTCGCTATGTCTACAAGGCCAACATCGCCGGCAATACCACCGGTGACCTCAGCCTGGGCGTGGGTGCCGGCATCCAGTGGTGATGACGACGTCCGGGGAGTGGCACAGCCGCCGCTCCCCGGGCGAACCAACGCAAGAATTCAGGAAAACCCCAGATGAAATACAACAAGCAATGCCTTGTGCTCTTTCTGCTTGCGCCGATCGTGCTGGCAACGGGCTGCACTCGCCACGTCAGCCGCGGACTCACCGCCGAGGGCACGGTTGAGGAAGCGGTATTCCCCGACGAGCGCTACCTGGTGCAAAAGGCCGGCAGCGTGCCAAAGCCTGACCACGTTCGGCTGGTCGCTCCAGGCCTGACCAAGGCGCAACTGCGCGGACTGATCGGCAGCCCGCATTTTCGCGAAGGCTACGGCGCGCGCGAGTGGGACTACCTGTTCCACCTGCAGGCGCCGGATGGCCAGATGCAGCAGTGTCGCTTCAAGGTCGTGTTCGACGACAAATCGCTGGCGCGCAGCTTGTTCTGGGCGCCAACCACTTGCGCGGATTTGCTGGCGGTCGCGCCGGCACCGACGCGGCCAGCCTCTGAGGAACGCAGGGTGTCACTGTCGACCGACACGCTGTTTGCTTACGGCAAATGGTCGACGCGCGATATGACCCGCCATGGCCGCACCCGGGTGGAGCAGGTCGCCGCTGAATTGCGCGGTGCCGATGGGCTGCAGGTTCAACTGCTTGGCTACACCGACCGCATCGGCACGACCGAGGCCAACCAGCTGCTGTCGCAGCGGCGGGCGGATTCGGTGCGTGAGGTGCTGATCAGTGCGGGCATCCTTGCGGCGGCGATCGTTGCGCGCGGGCTGGGCGAGAGTGCTTCGGCTGATTGCAGCGAGCGCCTGCCCCGTGCCGAGCAGATCGCCTGCATGGCACCGGACCGGCGTGTGGAGATCCTGGCGCAGGGGCAACGCTGAGGCAGGATAAATGCCTCACCGCGCCGATCCTGGAATCTCGGTGGCGGCCTGGTCCCGCGGGCGCGAGCGAAGCGTTTTTCCCCGCATCGCGGTAACCTTTCCGCGACGCCGCCGCTGAACCTCCATGAACGTCCTCGCCTTCGAAACCTCCACCGAAGCCTGCTCCGTCGCGTTGTACACCCAGCACGGTGTGATCGAGCGCTTCGAATTGGCGCCGCGCCGCCATGCCGAGCTTGCCCTGCCTTGGGCGGAACAATTGCTCGCCGAGGCCGGCCTGGCGCGTAGCCAGCTCGACGCGATTGCGGTGGGACGTGGGCCGGGCGCCTTCACCGGCGTGCGCCTGGCGATCGGCATTGCGCAGGGCATCGCCCTGGCCCTGGACCTGCCGGTGGTGCCCGTGTCCACGCTGCGTGCGCTGGCCTTGCGCGCGCCGGCCGAGGCAGAAAAAGTAATGGCCTGTATCGATGCGCGCATGGGCGAGGTCTACGCGGCCACTTACGCGCGCCAAGGTGGGGCGTGGCAGGCGCTATCCGAGGAAGTCGTGCTTGCGCCCGATGCCTATGCCTTGCCGGACGCCGCTGATGATTGGCATGCCGTCGGCACGGGCCTGGCCGCGGCCGAAGGCGTGTTGGCGCAGCGGCTGGCAGTGCAGTTGCGCACCATTGATGCCACCGCGCTGCCGCATGCGGCGGATCTGCTGGCCTTGGCGCTGCCGGCACTGGCGCGCCGTGAAGCTATTGCGGCGGACAAGCTGGAACCGGCCTACCTGCGCAACAACGTGGCGCTGACCCTGGTCGAGCAGCAGGCGGCGAAGAAGGCGAAGGCGGAAATGTAGTTGGCCGCGGGCTGTGGGTGTCGGGGCTGAAGCCCCTCCTACAAGAGCGGACCCTGTAGGAGGGGCTTCAGCCCCGAGCTTTCAGCGGTCGTCGCGCAACTCGCCATTGGGCAGGAACAGCCAGGTCCGCGTCACTTCCAGGATGTCCACCCCATCATCCGAATGCGGTAGCGGCGGGAACGGCTTGGCCAGTTCCACCACCCGCAGCGCCGCCGCGTCCAGCACCGGGATGCCGCTGGACACCAGCACCCGGCTGCTTTCGACGCTGCCGTCGCGGCGCACGCCCACGGCGACCACCACCCGGCCCGACAACCGGCGCTGCCGCGCTTCGTCCGGATAGTTGAGGTTGCCGACGCGCTCGGCGCGGTCCACCCATGCCCGCAGGTAGTTGGCATACGCGTATTCGCGGGTGCTGGCCGAAACAAACTTGCGGTTCGGGCGTTTGGCGTATTGCTCCGAGCGCAGGTGGACCTCGGCCGCCAGGCGCGCCATCTCGGCATCGCGTTGTTCGCGCGCGGCATCGGCGGCGCTTTGCGGTCGCTGTACCTCCGGATTGGGCTGCTGCGGCGGCAGCGGTTCCTCGCCACGGCGGCTGGCGACCACGCGGGTTTCGGGCGGCGGCGTGGCGGCGGCATGTCGGGCCTGTACCGGCACCGGCGCCAGACCAGTGCGCGGCTGCGGCACCAGGCCGGGTTGGCTGTCGCGCGGACGCGCGGCCTTGTCGTGGTCGCCGCCGCCCTGCTGGTTGGCCTGGGCGAGGAAGTCGGCCTGCTTGGGCGTCAGCGGCGTACTGGTCTGGCTGAAGATCACGTCCAGGGTCGGCACCAGCGGCGCTTCGTCGCTGACCGCGAAGCCCACGCCCAGGATCAACAGCCCGTGCACGATCAGCGACAGCACCAGGGTCGCGGTCAGCCGCTGGTTCTCGGCCTCGCGCCCGGCCGGGCCGCCGGGCGGGCGGCCGGCGCTCATCGTCGCGCTCATCGGGCGGTGACGGGCGCCGCTGCGGCCAGTCCGGCCTCGAGCGCGTCGAACAGCTGGCCGCAAATGTTCAGGCCGTACTGCGCATCGAGCTCGCGCGCGCAGGTCGGGCTGGTGACGTTGACCTCGGTCAGGTAGTCGCCGATCACGTCCAGGCCGACAAAGCGCATGCCGCGGCGCTTCATTTCCGGCCCGACCTGGGCGGCGATCCAGCGGTCGCGCTCGCTCAGCGGCCGGCCTTCGCCACGGCCGCCGGCGGCCAGGTTGCCGCGGAACTCGTCGCCCTGCGGGATGCGCGCCAGGCAGTAGTCCACCGGCACGCCGTCGATCAGCAGGATGCGCTTGTCGCCTGCGCTGATGTCGGGAATGAAGCGCTGCGCCATGGCCAGCTTGCGGTCGCCATCGGTCAGGGTTTCCAGGATCACGTTGAGGTTCGGGTCGCCCTGGCCGCTGCGGAAGATCGAGCGCCCCCCCATGCCGTCCAGCGGCTTGAGCACGACCTGGCCGTGCTCGGCAGCAAAGGCCTTGAGCAACTTCGCATCGCGGCTGACCAGGGTCGGCGGGCAGCATTGCGGGAACAGTTGCGCGGCCAGCTTCTCGTTGAAGTCGCGCAGGCCCTGCGGGTCGTTGACGATCAGCGCGCCGGCTTGCTGGGCGATGCCTAGGATATGGGTGTCGTAAATGTATTCAGGATCCACCGGCGGATCCTTGCGCATCAGCACCACCTGGCCGGGGCCAAAGGCTGCTTCGGCGAACTCGCCCAGGGTGAACCAGCTGGCCTTGTCCTCGCGCACCTGCAGCGGCGCGACCGTGGCCACCGCCACGCCGCCACGCAGGGCCAGGCCGCCGGGGCGCACGTAGTGCAGGCGGTGGCCGCGGCGCTGGGCTTCCAGCAGCATCGCGAACGTGGTGTCCTTGGCGATCTTGATGTGGTCGATGGGGTCCATCACCACGATGACGTCTAACGGCATGGCAAAACCCGGGGGCGCGACGGCGGGAACTGGCCGACGATGTTAACGGTTTGCCGCCCCGGCGCGGAGCACGGCGGCGGGACGGATTGGCACAACTTTCGCATGTCGGCGGACAACGCCCGGGATTTGCGCAAAACTGCGATCCAGTTCCATCGATACGCGCTCATTCCCGTGCGACATTGCTGGGCCCGCATCGCCGCGCTTGACAGTATCGGCGGGTACTGGGATATACATGACGTTTCGCAGTGCCGCCGGAGTGGATGAAGCGGCGCGCGTCCCGGGGAAATTGGAATGACTGAAAACATTGCCGCGGGCGGGGAGCTCGCAGGTTTGAGGGTGATGGTCATCGATGACTCGAAGACCATTCGCCGAACCGCCGAAACCTTGCTCAAGCGCGAGGGCTGTGAAGTCGTCACCGCGACCGACGGCTTCGAAGCCCTGGCCAAGATCGCCGACCAGCAGCCGCAGATCATCTTCGTGGACATCATGATGCCGCGCCTGGATGGCTACCAGACCTGCGCGTTGATCAAGGGCAACCAGCTTTTCAAGTCGACGCCGGTGATCATGCTGTCCTCCAAGGACGGCCTGTTCGACAAGGCGCGCGGCCGTATCGTGGGCTCGGAGCAGTACCTGACCAAGCCCTTCACCCGTGAAGAACTGCTGAGCGCCATCCGCACATACGTCAACGCCTGACCAGGGGGAAGGGCACATGGCAAAAATTCTGCTGATCGAAGACTCACCGACCGACCGGGCGGTCTTCAGCCAGTGGCTGGAGAAAGCCGGCCACGAAGTCGTCGCCACCGACAACGCCGAAGAAGGGCTGGCCCTGGCCAAGGGCCAGGCACCGGACCTGGTGTTGATGGACGTGGTGCTGCCGGGCATGAGCGGTTTCCAGGCCACCCGCGCGATGTCGCGCGACGAAGCCACCAAGCACATCCCGGTGCTGATCGTCAGCACCAAGGGCATGGAAACCGACAAGGCCTGGGGCTTGCGCCAGGGCGCGGCCGACTACATCGTCAAGCCGCCGCGCGAGGAAGACCTGCTCGCGCGCATCGCCGAACTGGTGCGCTGATGCGTTCGCCGTTCGACATCCTCGAAGTCTACGAACGGCGCAGCCTCGCCCACGCGGTGCAGCTGCCCGAGCGCCAGTTCTCGGTCGACATCTGGCGTGGGGTCGGCTTCCGGGTCGGCCAGCGCCGGCTGGTGTCGGATTTTCGCGAGGTGGTGGAAATCGTGCCGATGCCGCCGGTCACCCCGGTGCCTGGCGCGCAGCCGTGGTTGCTGGGCGTGGGCAACCTGCGCGGCAACCTGTTCCCGGTGGTGGACCTCAAGCAGTTCATGGAGGGCCGCCGCACCGTCTTCCATGAAGGCCAGCGCGTGCTGATCATGCGCCAGGCCGGCGGCGACGTGGCCCTGACCATCGACGAACTCTACGGCCAGCGCAGCTTCGAACAGACCCAGGCCACCGAGCCAGGCGAACTGGCGCAGGGCCGTTATGGCCATTTCGTCGATCGTGCCTTCCGCGCCGAAGACCAGGACTGGGGCGTTTTTTCCCTGTCCCTGCTGTCGCGCACCCCAGAATTCCGGCAGGCCGCGGCGTAAGCCC
>DATLJF010000238.1:0-7570 GCA_035539015.1 Stenotrophomonas sp.
TGCTGTCGCAGGGCGGAGCGATGTCGCTGTCCAAGCTGGCACCGATCATGCGCGGGGCCGGCCTGGTCACGCATGTGCTGCTGGCGGGCGGCTTGCTGGTGTTGTCCTGGGCCCTGGCGCGCACCCCGCCGGCCGCGCCGACGCTGGACTGAAGCGTTGCGAGGATTCGGCGCGCCATCCCACGCGCTGCGACCGCGGCATGAGAAAATGGCCGCATGAACGAAGAAGTGGCCGCAGCGCCTGCGGACGCGGCGGCCAAGGCTGCCGGTCCGCGCCAGCTCGATGACGCGCAGAAGGCGAGCATCCGCGATGCTTACGCCAAGCTGCAGGCAAACACCCCCGGCTTCAGCACCCGGCGTGCGCAGAGCCGGATGATTGGCGTGGTCTCGCGCGCGCTGGCGACCTCCGGCGGCATTGCCGTGGCCGAGGCCCCCACCGGCGTCGGCAAGAGCCTGGGTTATCTCACCGCCGGCGTGCCGATTGCTCTGGCGTCGAAGAAGAAGCTGGTGATCAGCACCGGCACCGTGGCGTTGCAGTCACAGCTGGTGGAGCGCGACATCCCGGCATTCCTCAAGGCCACCGGGCTGCAGGCCAGCGTCGCCCTGGCCAAGGGCCGCACCCGTTACCTGTGCACGCGCAATGCCGCCGAGTTGCAGGGTGAAACCAGCCAGGATGCATTGTTCGAGGATGCGCAGGCCCTGTACGACCGGCCGCTGAGCCCCGCCGATACCCAGGTGGCGCACCGGCTGGCGAAGGCCTACGCGGGCCAGGCCTGGAACGGCGACCTGGACCAGGCGCCGGAAGAGGTTTCCGTCGCACTGCGGCTACGCATCACCACGCCGGCCTCGGGCTGTGCCGGACGCCGTTGCAGCTACGCCGCGCAATGCCCGGTGCTGCGCGCGCGCAGCGATGTGCGCGAAGCGCAGATCGTGGTCACCAACCATGCGTTGCTGCTGTCGACCCTGCAGCTGGGCGATGCCGAGAACGGCCAGCCGTTGATCGCGGCGCCCTCGGACATGCTGCTGGTGCTGGACGAAGGACACCATGTCGCCGGCGTTGCCATCGACCAGGGCGCGGCCAACCTGCCGCTGGATGACATGGCCAAGCGCACCGGCCGCTTGCAGATCCTGATCGCAGCGGCGTACCGGGCGGTGGACAAGGAACGCATCGGCATGCTGCTGCCGAACGAGGCAGTGGAACTGGCCGCCGACGTCGCCAAGCGGCTGAAGGCTTTCCACGGCGTGGTCGAGCGCAGCTGGAAGCCGGACCCGGGCGATCGCGAGCCCATGTGGCGCGCGCCCAACGGCCAGTTGCCGGCGGCGTGGGGCGCGGATATCGAAGAACTCGGGGAACAGACGCGTGCGCTGTTCAACTGGGTGCACGCCGCCCACGGCCTGGTCGCCAAGGGCAAGCCGGAAGACGCCGCGCGCGAGCGCCTGCAACGCAGCTTCGGCCTGGCGCTGGAGATGGTGGAGCAACAGCATTCGCTATGGAGTGGATGGCGGCGCGAGGACAAGGACGGGCAGCCGCCGATGGCGCGCTGGGTGACCTTGTCGCGCGATGGCGACCTGGTCTGCCATTGTTCGCCGGTGTCGGCCGCCCACGTGTTGCGCTCGCTGCTATGGAACGAAGTGGATTCGGTGGTGATGACCTCGGCCACGCTGACCGGTGGCGGCGATTTCCAGGCCTTCGCTATCGATACCGGCCTGCCGGACCACGCCGAGATGGTGTCGCTGGAGTCGCCGTTCGACCTGCCCAACCAGGCCGAATTGATCGTGCCGAATTTCCCGGTGACGCCCGACGACCGCGAGGGTCATCCCAAGGAAGTGGCCCGCTACCTGGTGCGCGAGCTGGACTGGAACAAAGGCAGCATGGTGCTGTTCACCTCGCGCTGGAAGATGGAAAAAGTGGCCGACTTGATGCCGATCACGCAGCGCAACCGCGTGCTGGTGCAGGGCGAAGGCAACAAGTCGCAGTTGATCGCCGAACACTTGCGCCGCATTGCCGCAGGCGAGGGCTCGGTGTTGTTCGGGCTGAACTCCTTCGGCGAAGGCCTGGACCTGCCGGGCGAGGCCTGCACCACGGTGGTCATCACCCAGGTGCCGTTCGCAGTGCCGACCGACCCGCAGACCGCGACCCTGGGCGAATGGCTGGAGAGCCGCGGGCACAATGCCTTCAACCTGATCGCGATCCCGCACGCGCTGCGCACGCTGACCCAGTTCGCCGGACGTTTGATCCGCACCTCCAGCGACCACGGCCGGGTGATCATCCTCGATTCGCGCCTGCTTACGCGGCGTTACGGCAAGCGCATCATCGATGCGCTGCCGCCGTTCCGCCGGGTGATCGGCTGAGCCATCGGCGCCGTCGCGATCGGCACCGAGGGCGCGGCCTCAGCCTGCCAGGGCTGCGCGCAAACTGGTTTCCAGGGGCGTGGTCGGCCGGCCGATGAGCTGGCTGAGGGTGCGGCTCTGGTCAAACAGGGCGTTTTGCGCCGCGCCAGCGTCCCAATCGGCAAGCAGCTCGGTCAACGGCTGCGGCAGCCCTGCGGCCAATAGGTGGTTGCGGTAGTCCTCAGGGCGCATGTTCTCGTAGTGCACTGGCTTGCCGGCCACGCGCGAGAGGGTGGCGGCGTACTCGGCCAGGTCGAAACTGTCGTCGCCGGCCAGTTCGTAGATGTGCCCGGAGGGAACATCGGTGGTCAGCACGACGGCCGCCGCGGCGGCGTAATCGGCGCGCGCGGCGGTGCTGAAGCGGCCCTGGCCGGCGGCGCCTGCGCGCACACCTTGCACAACCTCCAGCGGCGCAGTCGCGGTGATGTTCTCGGTGTACCAGCCGTTGCGCAGCACCGCGAACGCCAGGCCGGACTCACGCAAGGCCGCCTCGGTATCGCGGTACTCCACGCCCAGGCCGATCGGGGTGCCATCGGCATGCAGCAGGCTGGTGAACGCGACGAACCTGACGCCGGCACGACTCGCCGCGCCGATCACGTTGCGGTGCTGGCGGCTGCGCTGGCCGAGTTCGTTGGAAGCGATCAGCAGCACCCGCTCGATGCCCGCCATCGCCCGTTCCAGGGCTTCGGGGTCGTCGTAGTTGGCGGTGCGCACGTCGAGGCCCTGGGCGGCCAGGTCGGAGGCACGCAGCGGGTCGCGGACGGCGACGGCCAGTTGGCTGTCGGGCAGGCGCTGCAGCAATTCAGCAATGACCAGGCGGCCGAGTTGGCCGGTGGCGCCGGTAATCAGGATGCGAGGAGAGGACATGGTGGCTCCAATGGGTGCACATGGGTGACGTGGTCTAGAATAGAGACCGACTTCCTTCGTGCAAGAAGGCAGTTTTTCCGCCCCTGGTTACTGCGAAGGAACCTACTGCGATGTTGTTGCCGCCGCCCGAGATGCTGGAAGGCCTGGATCTTCAGTCCGAGTGCCCGGTGCGCGACGTGCTCGACCACGTCGCGGCCAAATGGACGACCTTGATCCTGGCCACCCTGGCCGACCGCCCATTGCGCTTCGGCGAACTGCGGCGCGCGCTGCCGGACATCTCCAAGCGCATGCTGACCCAGAGCCTGCGCGACCTGGAGCGGGACGGCCTGGTGACGCGCCAGGTGTTCCCGACCAAGCCGCCGAGCGTGGAATACCGCCTTTCCTCGCTGGGCGACTCGATGCTGCCGGCGCTGGGGGCGTTGATTGAGTGGGCCAAGCAGGCGCATCCGCGGATTCGCGAGGCGCGGGCGGCTTATGACGGGGCGGGCACGGCCTGAGTGGAAGCGGGCCCTGATCGGCGCCTACTTTGCCTTGCGTACCTCGGTCGCCGATGCCGTCAACACCGTGCCGTCCTTCGTCGTCGGCGCCATGAGCGGAATCTGCTTGCCCGTCCGCTTCTCGACCAGGAGCGAACGGGGTTCGCCACGGGCGAACAAATGTTGTTCGCCCCATTGCCGCAGTCCCACCACGATGGGAAAGAGTGCCTCGCCTTTGGCGGTCAGCACATACTCCTGGTAGGCCGTGCCGTCGGACGCCGCCTGCAATTGCAAAATCCCCGCGTCCACGAGCTTGCGCAGGCGATCACTGAGGATGTTGCGGGCTACGCCCAGGCTGCGTTGCAGATCGCCGAAGCGGCGGAGCCCATCGAAGCAGTCGCGGACGATCAGCAGTGACCAGCGATCGCCGATCACGTCGACACAGCGTGCTACGGGGCAGGGCTCGTCATGGGAGATCCCGGAACGCTGCATTTCTCGTCTCACGATTGGCGCGGCCACATGGTTGCATTTTAAAACCAGAAACAATAACCTTCAACTAGTTGCATAACGCAACCAGGTGGAGGGACATGCAGGCAGCGCGTGGATCACGGTCGGTGGACCCCCTCGGCACGATGCCACGCGCCGTGCTGTGGCTGTTCGCCATTGCCAGCGGCCTGAGTGTGGCCAATGTCTATTACGCGCAGCCGCTGCTCGATACCTTGGGGCGCGACTTCCATATTGGCCAGGCCGCGATCGGTGGCGTGGTCACGGCCACGCAGGTCGGCTGTGCGCTGGCGTTGTTGTTGCTGGTGCCGCTGGGCGACCGGTTCAATCGTCGTCGCCTGATGACCCTGCAGTTGCTGGCCCTGGTGACCGCGCTGGTTGCGGTCGCCATGGCGCAGAGCACGCTTGCGCTGTTGGGCGGCATGCTCGCCGTTGGCCTGCTGGGCACCGCAATGACTCAGGGGCTGATCGCCTACGCAGCCAGCGCCGCAAACCCTCATGAGCAAGGGCGGGTCGTTGGCGCGGCGCAGAGCGGCGTGTTCATTGGCTTGTTGCTCGCGCGCGTGTTTGCCGGCGGAATCAGTGATTTGCTCGGCTGGCGTGGCGTCTATCTTGCTGCGGCCGCATTGATGCTGGCTATAGCGCTGCCGCTATGGCGGCGCCTGCCGGACTTGCCCGCCGTCTCGAACGCGATGACCTATCCGCGCCTGGTCGGCTCGATGCTGACGCTGCTCGGCCAGGACAAGGTGCTTCAAGTACGCGGCGTGCTCGCGCTGTTGATGTTCGCAGTGTTCAACATCTTCTGGAGCGGATTGGTGTTGCCCTTGAGCGCGCCGCCCTTTGGGTTCTCGCACACGATGATCGGCGCACTTGGGTTGGTAGGCGTGGTTGGCGCTCTGGCCGCCGCGCGTGCAGGTCGATGGGCCGATCGGGGCCATGGCCAGCGCACAAGCGCAGCGGCACTGATGCTGTTGCTGGTTGCCTGGTGGCCACTGGCATGGCTCGACCGGTCGCTGGGTGCACTGGTGCTTGGCATCGTGCTGCTCGACCTGGGCGGCCAGGCACTACACGTCACCAACCAAAGCATCATCTTTCGCCGCGGGCCGGAGGTACACAGCCGCCTGGTGGGCATCTATATGTTGTTCTACGCCGCGGGCAGTGGTTTGGGCGCGATCAGCACAACTGTGATCTACGCGTACGCCGGCTGGGACGGCGTGTGCTGGCTGGGTGCTGCGGTCAGTTTGTTGGCGCTGTTGTTCTGGTGGGCCACTCTGAAGGTGACAGTGGATCTGGCTGCACCCGCAGGCTCATCTACAGTGGACCCTCCCGCAAATATGGCGTGATAGCCCTCGCCGGGGGGCGTGCCTGCGTTGAGCAGACCGGTAGGCAGTACGCGTTCACCCCGTCACGGTCGACTGGCAGACCACAGAACCATTGAGGAGATTCATGGCAACCGAAGCCAACGTGAGAGCTTGCGGACCAGACGATGCGGAGGCCCTCGCCCTGGTCGGCCGGGCGACCTTTCTGGAAACCTTCGCCGGCATTCTCGACGGCGCCGCCATCGTCGCCCACTGCGGCCAGGCCCACGCCGCGGCGGTCTACGACGGGTGGTTGAACGATAAGGCGCACGCACTGTGGCTGGTGGAGACCACATCGGGGAGCGCACCGGTCGGCTTCATGGTGGTGTCGCCGCCGCAACTGCCGGTGCCGGACACGGAGGGCGACCTTGAGCTGAAGCGGATCTACTTGCTGAGCAAATTCCAGGGCGGTGGCGTCGGCAAACGGCTCATCGCGGCCGCTGCCGCGCACGCCATCGCGGCGGGAGCCAACCGGCTGCTGCTGGGTGTATATGCGGGCAATGCTCCCGCGATCGGCTTCTACGAGCGTGCGGGCTTCAGGAAGATCGGCGAGCGAAAGTTCCGTGTCGGCGGGCGGGACTATGACGACCAGATCATGGCGATGTCTCTGGCCGGATAAGGCGCGTTCGAGGGGCCGCGTGCCGGGCGGTGTATCCTGTGCGCCGTCCTGCCTGCCCCGGCTGGTGATCGTTCCCATCGGTGCACAACCGCTTGGCGTAGCACCAAACGCCCACTCCGAGGGCGAACCGCCCCTATCGAACTGGCGACAATGTCACTGCCTGGAAACGCAAAAATCGCGCTGAGCCATAGTAGCGAGGCTCGCTACGCCGCCTCGCTGGGCCTGTCCGTCGCCCTGGACTGGACCTCTATTGGCAAGTCGTCCTTCTGATTCTTCGCCTTCCAACGAAGGGCCGGAGTCGGCAGCCGGGCCCGCGAAAGATAAGAAGTGAGACCGTCATCATCGCGGTTAGAGGTGGATATGAAAAGGAAGGGAAGTGTTGGATGGATCCTGGTGGCTACCGTTAGTGCGGCAGTGGTGATCTTCATTTGGTTGTTCGACCTTCATAAGTACCGAGATTTCAGCGAGGCGTATTGCGTCGCCGAAAAATCACGCCTGCAGGTTGAGTTGATCGGTGAATTCAGTCCGCGATATCCAAACGAAAGGGGGTCGCCCTATCGCCTTCGGATCACTACGTCTGCTCACGACTCCGAGGCCGAAGATGGAGTTTTGCTTTCAGGCCTGCGGCTTACATCAACGGCATCCGGCCGCTCAGTGATCCTTCCGGAATCGAAATTGAGTAGGGTTTCAACGCCGGAATCCAATGCAGAATCACTTGCGTACTTAAGCGAGCCTATGAAGCTCGCGTATCAGGACTACAGGCTGGATGGGACATTGATTGCACCGCAAGATGTATCTGTAGGGGGTGCGCAATTCTCTTGTGCGCTGAAGAAGCGCTACTGGTTTGAATGGAGGGCGCCCTGGTTTGACGCGCTGATGAGCGTCTAACTCTAGATATTCAGCATGGCCGGTAACATCGGCACGAGGTGGCGCCGTTCCAAGGCGGGCTGCAAAAGCGCGCTAGAATTGCCGACAATGGAAGCCCAGAGAATCCCCGCAGAGCAGGCAAATAGTGCTGATAATCAGCGCTACGCCGCCTCCCTGCGCCTGTCCGTCGCGCCGATGATGGACTGGAGCGACACGTAGGACGGACAAGGCTTTCGGCGGTATTGGTACGCGAGGGGCACAGTGTCCGCACCGCGACGCAAGAAGAAGGGCCGCCCGAGGGCGGCCCTTTTTGTGGCTCATGATGCTTGGGCGCGTCGCTGGCTATCCCACCAGGTGGCCACGTCGCGGGTGTCGTACACATCACCGACGCGCGGTGGTAGCAGCCCGGCGGTGTGCTTGTTGGCCATCGTCTTTGGCTTCGCTGACGGAAAGAACGCGTCGCGCAGTTGCTCGGTGGTCATCGTCGCG
>DATLJF010000239.1:0-2303 GCA_035539015.1 Stenotrophomonas sp.
TGCGGCAATGACGCGCGCGGCGGCCGGGGAGGCGGCCGCGCGCATTCCTTGAACACCATAGAACGTGCCGCATAGCGGCGCATGCAGCCGACGCCGCGCGCGTACGGCCGGGAGAAGTGCAGTGGGTCTGGCGACATTGGATATCGTGATCGTGCTGGCGTACCTGGCCGGCATCTTCGTGCTGGCGCAGTGGGTCTCGCGCGAAAAGGCCGGGCATGCCAAGAGTGCCGAGGATTACTTCCTGGCCAGCAAGTCTTTGCCGTGGTGGGCGATCGGCGCCTCGCTGATCGCCGCGAATATCTCGGCCGAGCAGATCATCGGCATGGCCGGTTCCGGCTATGCCATCGGCCTGGCGATCGCCTCCTATGAGTGGATGGCGGCGCTGACGCTGCTGATCGTCGGCAAGTTCTTCCTGCCAATCTTCCTGCGCAACGGCATCTACACCATGCCGCAGTTCCTGGAGCAGCGTTACGGCAAGTGGATCCGCACGCTGATGGCGGTGTTCTGGCTGCTGCTGTACGTGTTCGTCAACCTGACCTCGATCCTGTGGCTGGGCTCGATTGCCGTCAGCCAGGTCACCGGCATGGACCAGATGCTGGCGCTGTCGCTGATTGGCGTGTTCGCCCTGGTGTACCAGCTCTACGGCGGCCTCAAGGCGGTCGCGTTGACCGACATCGTGCAGGTCACGTTGCTGGTGCTGGGTGGCCTGCTGGTAGCAGGGCTGACCCTGTCGCGCATCGGTGACGGCGCCGGCGTGCTGGCCGGCTTCAAGCAACTGTGGAATGCGCATCCCGAGCACTTCCACATGATCCTGTCCAAGGACAACCCGTTCTACAAGGATCTGCCGGGCCTGAGCGTGCTGCTGGGCGGCCTGTGGATCATGAACATCAGCTACTGGGGCTTCAACCAGTACATCATCCAGCGCGCACTGGCGGCCAAGAACATTGGCGAGGCGCAGAAGGGCATGGTATTCGCCGGCTTCCTCAAGCTGCTGATGCCGGTGGTGATCGTGGTACCGGGCATCGCCGCAGTGGTGTTGGCGCCGGACCTGCCCAAGCCCGACCAGGCTTATCCGACGATGATGCAGTTGCTGCCCACCGGCATCCTTGGCCTGGTGTTTGCGGCCCTGGTGGCCGCGATCGTGGCCTCGCTGGCTTCGAAGATCAATTCGGTGGCGACGATCTTCACCCTGGATTTCTACGCCAAGTTCCGCCCGCAGGCCGAGCAGAAGCAACTGGTGCGCGTGGGCCGGATCGTGGCGGTGTTGGCGGTGATCATCGGTATCCTCACCGCTCGCCCGCTGCTGGGTAGTTTCGACCAGGGCTTCCAGTTCATCCAGGAATTCACCGGCTTCTTTACTCCGGGCGTGGTGGTGATCTTCATGCTCGGGCTGTTCTGGAAGCGCGCCAACGAAGCCGGCGCGCTGACCGCGGCGATCGGTTCGGTGATCCTGTCTTTCGCGTTGAAGCTGGGCTGGCCGTCGTTGCCGTTCATGGACCGGGTCGGGATCGTGTTTCTGGCGGCGTTGGTGGCGGCGGTGGTGGTGTCGTTGTTGACGCCGGCGCATCCGGCGCGCGATTTGATCCGAACGGATGATGTGCGTTTTGCGACGCCGGCTTCTTTCAACATTGGCGCAGGGATCGTGATCGTGATCCTGGTGGTGTTGTATGGGGTGTTTTGGTGAGCCGGCGCTAGAGCGGAAGCCGAAGCCGAAGCTTATCGTTCGGTTTTTATCGGCGGCGCCCGGGGGTAGCCCCCTTTCGGGACACGCCGTGAATACATCCTTGTAGGCTAATCGGCGACATCCATGTCGCCGATTGTCCCGAAAGGGGGCTACCCCCGGACGCCCATTAGCTTGGTCTTGTGGGGGAGAAAGAGCGCCCTCATCCGGCCCTGTCGGGCCACCTTCTCCCGCAACGGGAGAAGGACAGCAGAGGCTGTCGGCGATCAATTGCAGTTTGCGACATGCTTGCCCCCTTCTCCCGCTGGGAGAAGGTGCCGCGGCAGCGGCGGATGAGGGTGCTTTTTCTCTTCCCCACAACCCGCGCTGATCTATCGGGCGTTCGGGGGCTGACCCTTTCCGGGACAATCGGCGACATGGATGTCGCCGATTGGCCTTGTATGGTGAATCCGTCCGCCGAAGTCGCTCTTCGGTAGACGGGCTGCCGGACGCCGCAATGAGCCTTTGGCCTTTCAGCCTGCCGTGTAGATAAGCGCCGGCGGTCCGCTTTTCACTTGCGAGAGATCGAACAGTATCTTTGGCCCACCCCAGGTGGAGCCCGCATTTACAAGGTGGATTGCGC
>DATLJF010000240.1:0-14578 GCA_035539015.1 Stenotrophomonas sp.
CTTCCAGGGTGTGGCCGCGGAAGCTGTACACCCGGCGCGCCGGCAGGCCGATGATGGAATAGCGGCCGAAGCGCTCGCCGCCCTCGACCGATTCGAACAGATAGGTGTAGGGGCCGTCGGCGAGCTTCAGGTAGACCGAAAGCGGCGTGTCGAGATCCGACAGCACTTCACGGACGACAGGGATTCGAGTGTGGCCTTCAGCGGCCTGCTGCTGGAACTGCTCGGCAGTGATCAAGACGACTTTCCTTCCGGGAGGACGTGGTGGCGGGACGGACGACGGCTACGGGCCACCATCGCCACCAGCGGCGAGCGGAAGAGAAGGAACGCGGGGTCGTCTGAGTGGACACGGCCACACTTTAACCCAAACCCCGGCCGCTGTCGGCGCCGTTTCCAACGAAACCGACCGGTCGAACGCGTCAGTCCGCCGCCGCGCCTTCGCGCAGCGGGCACTCGGCCGGCAGGTGCAGGCGCAGGCGGTGGCGCACGCAATCGATGCGGAAGCGCGCGGCCTGCACCGGCTCACCGTCCAGGTTCAAGGTGATGGCGGCATCGCTCTCGATCTCCAGCCATGGCAGCCGTTGGCGCACCGCCACGTGTTCGAGCGCCGCACGCTTGCCGCCGGTGACCAGGGCCCCGAGCGTAGCGGCGATCTCGCCATCGAGTTCGGGGATGATCGTGACATCGAGCAGGCCGTCATCGATCCGGGCGTCCGGGCACAGCGCCTGGCCACCGCCGGCCTGGCGGCCATTGCCCACGCCCAGGGCGACGAAGCCGCCTTGCCAGGCGAAGTCCGGGCCATGCAGGCGCGCCTGCACCGGGTCGATACGGCCCAGTCGCGACAACCCGGTGATGAGGTAGGCCAGGCCGCCGAGGAGGTCCTTCAAGCCATCGTGGGTCTCGACCGTCACCTGTGTGCCGAAGCCGCCACTGGCCACGTTGGCGCACCACTGCACCTCGTCGCCGGTCTCGATCCGCAGCAGGTCGAAAGGCTCGGCCGGGCGCGCAGCGATCAGGCCGAGGGCATCATCCGGCGTAACCGGAATCCCGGCCGCGCTGGCGAAGTCATTGGCGGTGCCCAGCGGCAGCAGGCCCAGCGAAGGCAGCGCCGCGGCCGGCTCGTCGCGATGGGCCAGGGTCGTGGCGACCTCGCTGAGGGTACCGTCGCCGCCACCGGCGATCACCGTATCCACGCCATCGGCGATGGCCTCCGCGACGTAGCGCTCGGCATCGCCACTTTCCCAGGTCACCCGCACGTCGAGATCGATGCCCTGTTCGCGCCAGGCGGCCACCGCACTGCGCACGCCATCGTCGCCTGCGGCTTTACCGTTGAGGATGAGTCGCCAGCGCCTGGGCTGCATGCAAGGTCCGGGTGTGGGGGGTTGCCTGCACGCTAGCAAGCGCGCCACCCGGCCTCCGTGAATGCATTCAATCACCGGCGTGGACTACGCCTGCGGTGTCACGTCGATGTAATCGAAGCGGCCTAACGTAGAAGGCCATAGCAGGGACGACGGGCGGAGGCAGGATCAGCCTCCAATATTCGACGGGATGGGCCGCGTGCCGGTCCCGCAGCAGCAGGAGGGCGGCCAAGGGGCCGGCCTCGTTCAAGGCGCCGCGAACTCTCTCCCGCGGCGCACTTCGAAAGCGGCAAGCGTCCGCGTCGATCGGGGGCCGTCGGCCCCTCCCCCGGCAACTCCGATCGACGCGGCCAGCGCGGCTCAGCCGCCGGCGGCGAAGTCGCGCAGGGCCTGCCCTTCCATCCGGTACACCGTCCACTCGTCCATGGGCTTGGCACCGGCGGCGCGGTAGAAGTCGATCGCCGGCTGGTTCCAGTCCAGCACCGCCCATTCGAAGCGGCCACAGTCACGCGCCACGGCTACCCCGGCCAGATGCCGCAGCAGCGCCAGGCCGGCGCCCTGGCCGCGGTGCTCGGGACGCACGAACAGGTCTTCCAGGTACAGGCCATTGCGGCCGAGCCAGGTCGAGTAATTGAAGAAATACACGGCAAAACCCAGCGCCTGGCCGCCCTGCTCGCAGATCAGCGCATGCGCGGTGGCGCCGGGCCCGAACAGGCTGCTGCGCAAGTCTTCGACGCTGGCCTTGACCGCATCGGGTTCGCGCTCGTAGACCGCCAGCGCAGTGACCAGCTCATGCAGCAGCACCGCGTCTTCCGGCGTGGCCGCACGAATCGCCAGGGCGGCGCCGCGCTTCGCGGTGCGGTTCATCGTGCCGCCTTCACCGCCGCGCGCATGTTGGCGATGACGCTGGCGTAATCGGGGGCATTGAAGATCGCCGAACCGGCGACGAAGGTATCGGCGCCGGCGGCGGCGATCTGGGCAATGTTGTCGGCCTTGACCCCGCCGTCGATCTCCAGCCGGATCGGCTTGCCGAGCGCATCGATCTTCTTGCGCACTGCACGCAGCTTGTCCAGGGCCGAAGGAATGAAGGCCTGGCCGCCAAAGCCGGGGTTCACCGACATCAGCAGCACCAGGTCGAGGTCTTCCAGCACCCAGTCGAGGAAGTCGACCGGGGTGGCCGGGTTGAGCACCACGCCGGCCTTGCAGCCGTGCGACTTGATCAGCTGGATGGTGCGGTGGACGTGGCGGCTGGCTTCGGGGTGGAAGCTGATGTACGTGGCCCCGGCCTCGGCGAAATCGGGCACGATGCGGTCCACCGGTTCGACCATCAGGTGCACGTCGATCGGCGCACTCACGCCGTGCTTGCGCAGTGCCTGGCAGACCATCGGGCCGATGGTCAGGTTGGGCACGTAGTGGTTGTCCATCACATCGAAATGCACCCAGTCGGCGCCGGCGGCCAGCACGTTGTCGACCTCCTCGCCCAGGCGCGCGAAATCGGCCGAAAGGATGGACGGGGCGATGATGCAGTCGGACATGTCGGTCTCCGTTGGAATCAGCGCTGGCGGCGGCGCTGGATGCGGTCGTAGGCGGCGTTGATCTGGCTGGCGCGGCGCTCGGCCTGGCGCCGCAGCTCCGGTGCCGCGCTGGCCACCTTGTCGGGGTGGTACTGGGACATCAGGCGGCGATAGGCCAGGTCGATCTCGGCGGCAGTGGCGTCGGCGGGCACGCCGAGCTCCCGGTACGGGTCGTCGCGCTCGGATTTGAACCAGCCCCGGTCCACCGCGTGGCCAAGCAACAGGCCGACCAGCGCACCGAACAGCGGGTTGGGCCGGAACAGCAGCGCGCCGGCGATGAAACCCAGCAATTTTCCGTACCAGCGCATGTCGGGCAAGGGGGCAGGACAGGGCCGGCAATTCTACGCCAGGGCGCGCCGCCGGCGGGCCGCGCGCCGTACCGCCGCGGGGTCGCCACCGGTGCCCGCCGACCGGCACGCATCCGGGCCGGAAGCGCCGTACACTACGCGGCCCGCTGCCGTCCGCGGGCCCGAAGGGTCCCGGGGACAGCGCCATGCGAAGTCCTAGGAGTGCCTGTGTCGACCACGCTGTTGCAATCCGATCTCCCCGGCCTGCCCTTGCGTCACCGCGGCAAGGTCCGCGATGTGTTCGATATCCCGCGCGAACGCCTGCCGCCTGGTACGCCCGCCGGCGACTACCTGCTGATGGTCGCTACCGATCGTCTCTCGGCCTTCGACGTGGTGCTGCCCGACCCGATCCCCGGCAAGGGCGAGATGCTGTGCCAGGTCTCCAACTTCTGGTTCAAGAAGACCGAACACCTGATGCCCAACCACCTCACCGGCATCGATGTGGCCAGTGTGTTGCCCGAGGGCGTGGACGCGGCGCTGTACGCCAAGCGCGCGGTGGTGACACGCAAGCTCAAGCCGGTACCGGTGGAGGCAATCGCCCGCGGTTACCTGATCGGCAGCGGCTGGAAGGACTACCAGCGCACCGGCAAGGTCAGCGGCATCGAACTGCCGGACGGCCTGCGCCAGGCGCAGAAGCTGGAAGAGCCGATCTTCACCCCGTCGACCAAGGCGGCGGTGGGCGACCACGACGAGAACATCGATTTCGACGCCATGGTCAAGACCGTGGGCGCCGAACTGGCCGAGCGCGTGCGCGACGCCACCCTGCGCATCTATCGCTTCGCCGCCGACTTCGCCGCCGAACGCGGCATCCTGCTGGCCGACACCAAGTTCGAGTTCGGCACCGATGCCGATGGCCGCCTGTACATCATGGACGAGATGCTGACGCCGGACTCCTCGCGTTACTGGCCGGCCGACGAATATGAAATCGGCACCAGCCCGCCGAGCTACGACAAGCAGTTCGTGCGCGATTATCTGGAGACGCTGGATTGGGGCAAGACCGCGCCGGGGCCGACCTTGCCGGCCGAGGTCATCGACCGCACCCGCGCCAAGTACGCCGAAGCGCTGCAACGCCTGGCGGGGATCTCGATCGATTGATCGACGCTGGACCAATACCTGGGAGGGAACATGGATACCAGCGCGACGCGACCGATCGACCGCTTCTTCGCCAGCTATTCCGATGACCACCGCAACCCGCTGAACCAGCAGATCCACGTGCTGGCGGTGCCGGCGATCCTGTGGTCGGTGGTGGCGCTGCTGTGGTGCGTGCCGGTGGGGGGCACCTTGCTGCGCAGTGGCATCTGGGCGGCGCTGGCGATGTTCGCCGCGTGGATGTTCTACAACCGCCTGTCGCGGCGCCTGGGCCTGGGCATGCTGGCAGTGTTCTTCTTCTGCGCCTGCCTGTGCCGGCTGCTGGAGATGCGCATCGGCCTGCACAATCTGCTGTGGTTGGCGCTCGGCGTGTTCGTCATGGCCTGGATCGCGCAGTTCATCGGCCACAAGTTCGAAGGCCGCAAGCCGAGCTTTCTCACCGACCTGGTCTACCTGCTGATCGGCCCGGCCTGGGTGCTGTCCAAGTTCTACCGGAGGATGGGCTGGCGCTACTGACGCCTCAGGCCGGCGCCAGGCCCAGCTCGCCGGCATCCGGCGCGAACGCGCGCGGCGCATAGCCGAAATCGCGCTGCGCCGGCGACAGGTCGAACACCAGGTCGGCGCGCATCCGCTGCAAGGCTTCTCCACTCATTCCGCGCAGGCGCCCGGCGGCATGTGCCAATCGCAGCGCCGCGGCGAACACCGGCGTCGGCACCCGATGCAGGCGCACGGGCGGCGACAGCGCATGCAGCACCCGCGCCACCATCTCGGCATAGCCCAGCACCTCGCCGCCGCCCACTGCGTAGGCGCGCTGGAAGGTCGCCGGCGTCGCGTAGGCGGCCAATGCGGCCGCAGCAAGGTCGTCGACATGCACCGGCTGGCGCCGGCCGTTGGCGCAGCGGGGCAGCACAAAGAAGCCATGCTGCCGCGCCATCGCCGCGATCACGCTCAAGGTCGCATCGCGCCCGGCGCCATACACCAAGGTGGGACGCAACACCGTGGCCGCACTGGCACGGGCGGCGGCGCTGGCGAACAGGGTGGCTTCGGCCGCAGCCAGGCGCCGGGCGACATCGCGCTCGCCGGCATCGGCCGAATCGGCCTTGACCTCGACGCTGGTCGAGCCGAATGCCACGATCCGCGCCGGCGCACCCGGCTGGCCCTGGAACCAGCGCGCGAAGTGATCCAGCGGCCCGCAGCTGAAGATCGCATCGACATCCTCCGGCACTGCGCCGGCACTGCCGAGGTCGCCCTGCCGCCACGCCAGCCCCGGCTGCGTGGCGCGCGCCTGCCGCGACCATGCGGTGACCTGGCAACCCTGCGCGAGCAGCCGCTGCACCACGCGCTCGCCGATCTGTCCGCTGCCGCCAAATACCCAGGCGTGGCGCAGCGACGAGGAAGCAGGGAAATCCGCAGGAAGCGTAGACATGTCGGCATGATACCGGGGCCTCACACCGGCGCGCGTACACTGCCGCGGCGACCTCCCCGGAGAGATGCGATGTCCGACGCCATCGTTGCCCCCGCTTCGCTGCTGTTGGCCACCGACCTGAGCGCGCGCGGCGATCGCGCCTTCGAGCGCGCCGTGCAGTTGGCGCGGCAATGGCGGGCCCGCCTGGTGGTGGCGACGGTGCTGCCATCGACACAGGAACTCGATTTCCACGATCCGATCTTCGGCGCACCGCCCTGGCAGCGACCGGCGCTGTTGTCGCAGGTAGTGGAAAAGCGCCTGCGCCGCGAGTTTGCGGTGGACGATGTCGAACTGCAGGTGCAGGTGGAAAGCGGTGCCGTCGGCCCGGCGCTGCTGCGCGTGGCGCACGCGCACGGCTGTGGCCTGATCGTCACCGGCATTGCCCGCAACGCCTTGTTCACCCAGCCGAACCTGGGCTCGTCGGTGACCTGGTTGTCGCGCCACACCACGCTGCCGCTGCTGGTGGTGCATCGCCGCGCGCAGGGGCCGTACCGCAGCATGGCGTGGGCCAGCGATCTGTCCGATACCGCCGCGCGTGCGCTGCAGCTGGCGCTGGCGCTGTTCGGCACGCCGGTGTCGCTGGGTGCGCTGCATGCCTTCCACGTCGCGCGCCTGGGGCAGCGTGACGCGCATGCGGCCGCCGCCCTCGCCCAGGCGCGCCAGCGTGCCCAGGCGGCGCTGGGACGCGCGATCGATGCCCTGGCCCTGCCCACCGACGTGCGTGGCCGCCTCGAAGCGACCGTGGCCGAGGGCGAGCCCTCGCGCCTGCTGCGCGACTATGTGCGCGACCACGACATCGAACTGGCCGTCCTCGGCGGCCATGGCCGCAGTGCGCTGTCGGGTCTGCTGCTGGGCGATGTGGCCGGGCGGATCCTGCACAGCGTGCAGACCGATACCTTGTTCGTGCGCGATCGCGGCGATGCTGGCTAGCCCGGAGCGCGGCATCGCTGGCACCCCACATCGCGGCGAAACCGAACCGCTCGTTCATTCCCGCGCAGTACCACGGCGAGGCCCTGTTAGACTCCGGGTACTGCTCGCGAATCGCCCGCTACAAGGCCCGATCCCTGCATGATCCCATTTCTCGAAATCCTGCTGGCGTTGCCGTTCCTGGCCGCCGCGGCGATCGCCTCGCTGCGCGCCCAGCGGCGCGGCCTGCTGGCGTGGCTGGCCGGTGGTGCAGCTCTGGCGGGGCTGTTGCTGCTGGTGTGGCTGGCGCCGGCAGTGTTCGCCGGCCACGTGGTGCGTGGCGAACACGCCTGGTTGCCACAGGTGGGCCTGAGCTTCGCGCTGCGGCTCGATGGCCTGGCGTGGATGTTCGCCGCCCTGGTGCTGGGGATCGGCGCGCTGGTGGTGATGTATGCGCACTACTACCTCGACCGCAGCGACAGTGCAGCGCGCTTCTATGCCTTCCTGCTGTTGTTCATGGGCGCGATGCTCGGCCTGGTGCTGGCCGGCAACCTGCTGCTGCTGATGGTGTTCTGGGAGTTGACCAGCCTCAGCTCGTTCCTGTTGATCGGGTTCTGGAGCCACCGCCCCGACGCGCGCGAAGGCGCGCGCATGGCGCTGGTGATTACCGGCGGCGGTGGCCTGGCGCTGCTTGGCGGCGTGCTGTTGATCGGGCGCATCGTCGGCAGCTACGACCTCGACGTGGTGCTGGCCTCCGGCCAGGCCCTGCGTGCCAGCCCGTTGTACCCGGCTGCCTTGTTCCTGGTGCTGGCCGGCATCTTCACCAAGAGCGCGCAGTTCCCGTTCCAGTTCTGGTTGCCGCAGGCGATGGCCGCACCCACGCCGGTGTCGGCCTACCTGCACTCGGCGACCATGGTAAAGGCCGGCGTGTTCCTGCTGGCACGGCTGCACCCGGCGCTGGCCGGCAGCGACCTGTTCTTCTACACCGTCAGCGGGATCGGCGCGCTGACCCTGGTGCTCGGCGCCTGGAACGCGATCTTCCAGCACGACCTCAAGGGCTTGCTCGCCTATTCGACGATCTCGCACCTGGGCCTGATCACCATGCTGTTCGGGCTATCGACGCCAATGGCGGTGGTGGCCGGCGTGTTCCACATTCTCAACCATGCAGTCTTCAAGGCCTCGCTGTTCATGGCCGCCGGCATCATCGACCACGAGACCGGCACCCGCGACATGCGCCGGCTCGGCAACCTGCGGCGCTACCTGCCCTATACCAGCGCGCTGGCGATCGTCGCCTCGCTGGCGATGGCCGGCATCCCGCTGCTCAACGGGTTCCTGTCCAAGGAAATGTTCTTCGCCGTCGCGCTGGAGACCGAAGCACCTGCGCCCATGCGTATCGCCACTTCGATCGCGGCACTGCTGGCCGGCGTGCTCGGCGTGGCCTACAGCCTGCGCTTCGTGCACGACACCTTCTTTGGCGATGGCCCGCGCGATATCCAGCGCACGCCGCACGAGCCGCCGCGCTGGATGCGCATCCCGGTGGCGGTGCTGGTGGCGGCCTGCGTGGCGGTGGGCGTGGCCCCGGCCCTGACCGTCGCACCGGTCCTGCGGGTCGCCGCCGGGGCGATCCTCGGCCCCAGCCTGCCCGCCTATAGCCTGGCCATCTGGCACGGCTGGAGCTGGCCGCTGGCGATGAGCATGGCCGGTACGGTGGGCGGCGTTGCGCTGTATTTCGGATTGCGGCGCTTGCTCGATCTGTATGCCGTGGTCACGCGCTCGCAGGGCCGGCGCCTGTTCCACTGGCAGCTTGAAGCCTTGTCCGCCGTGGCCTCCCGTTTCACCAACTGGATCGTCGACGGCCGCCTGCAGCGCATGCTGTTGCTGTTGGTCCTGGCGGCGCTGGCAGTTGGGCTGGCGCCTTTCCTCGGCGCAGCGGACCTGCCGCCGTGGCAACCGGCGCAGCCGATACCGCTGCTGGGCTGGGCACTGTGGCTGCTGCTGGTGGCCTGCGCGCTCGGCGGCGTGTTCCTGCATCGCCAGCGCCTGCTGGCGGTGCTGGTACTGGGGGGCACCGGGCTGGCGGTCAGCCTGGTATTCGTGTTCCTGTCGGCGCCGGACCTGGCGCTGACCCAGCTGATGGTGGAGATGGTGACCCTGGCGCTGATGCTGCTGGCGTTGAATTACCTGCCCAGCACCTCGCCGCCGGAACGCGCGCCCCTGGTGCGCCTGCGCGACGCCGGCATCGCCATCGCCTGCGGCCTCGGCCTGGCCGCGCTGGCTTATGCGCTGATGACCCGGCCCAGCCGCACGATGGCCGGCGAAATGCTCGCGCGCTCGCTGCCCGAGGCCTACGGCCACAACGTGGTCAACGTCATCCTGGTCGACTTCCGCGGCTTCGACACGTTTGGTGAAATCACCGTTTTCGCGATCGCCGGGCTGGTCGTGCATGCGCTGCTGCGGCGCGCGCGCATGGCGCCGGAAAAGGTCATGCCGGGTCCGCCGATCAAGCTGCCGGTGCCGGCGGACCTGACCCAGATCATGTTCCCGCTGATCCTCACCGTGTCGGTGTTCCTGTTCCTGCGCGGCCACAACGCGCCAGGCGGCGGCTTCATCGCCGGCCTGGTGCTGGCGGTGCCGCTGCTCATGCAGTACGTCATCCAGGGCCATGCCTCGGTCGAATCGCGCTTCGGCTTCGACTACGTGCGCTGTATTGGCGTTGGCCTGGCCATCGCCCTGGTCAGCGGCGCGGCTTCGATGCTGTTCGGCGTGCCGTTCCTCACCAGTGCACATGCCGAATGGCACCTGCCGCTGATCGGCACGCTGGAACTGGCCAGCGCCATGGGCTTCGACGCTGGCGTCTACCTGGTGGTATTCGGCGCGGTGATGCTGATGCTTTCGATGATGGGCACGGTCAAGCCCTCGCTCACCCGGCACTCGCGCCACGGGGTCATCGACCCGGCGCAGCGCTCGCCACGCACGGGGGTGCGGCACTGATGGAACTTGCATTGGCCAGCGCGATCGGCGTGCTCGTCGCCTGCGGCATCTACCTGCTGTTGCGGGCGCGCAGCTTCGACGTGATCCTCGGGCTCACCTTCCTGTCCTACGCCACCAACCTGCTGATCTTCGCCGGCGGGCGCCTGCGCGAGGGCCAGGCACCGGTAGTGCGCGACGGCGTCGTGCCCACCCTGGCCCAGCACACCGACCCGTTGCCGCAGGCCCTGGTGCTGACCGCCATTGTCATTTCCTTCGCGATGACCGCCGTCAGCCTGGTGCTGGCGATCCGCAGCCGCGCCGACAACGGCAGCGACCATGTCGACGGCCACGAAGACCCGTCGCCGAGCGATGAAGCAACGACGTCGAAGCAGGAGGACAGGCGTTGAACCACTGGCCCATCCTGCCGATCCTGATCCCGCTGCTCGGCGCCATCGCCTCGCTGTTCGTCGAACACCGCCGTTTCGGCGTGCGCGTGCAGCGCGGCGTGGCCTGGGCCAGCCTCGGGCTGCTAGCCGCCGCGGTCGTGGTCTTGTTCAAGGCCACGGCGAGTGGGCAGATCCAGGTCTATCTGCTCGGCGACTGGCCTTCGCGGCTGGGCATCGCGCTGGTCGCCGACCGCCTGGCCGCGTGGATGCTGCTGACCACCCTGTGCCTGTCGGTAGCCAGCCTGCTGCACGCCTGCGCTGGCTGGGACCGGCGCGCGCCGCACTTCCATGCCCTGTTCCAGTTCCAGCTCATGGGCTTGAACGGCGCCTTCCTGACCGGGGACATCTTCAACCTGTTCGTGTTTTTCGAGGTGATGTTGATCGCCTCCTACGGCCTGCTGGTCAGCGGCGGCCGTGGCCTGCGCATGCGCGTGGGCCTGCACTACGTGGTGTTCAACGTCACTGCATCGACCTTGTTCCTGATTGCGCTGGGCCTGCTGTACGCCCTGCTCGGCTCGCTCAACATGGCCGAACTGTCGCAACGCATCGCCGAGCTGCCAGCCGCCGAGTTGCCCTTGGCGCGCGCCGCGCTCGGCCTGTTGCTGCTGGTGTTCTGCAGCAAGGCAGCACTGCTGCCGTTGTACCTGTGGTTGCCGGAAGCCTACTCGCGCGCACCGGCAGCGGTGGCCGCCCTGTTCGTGGTGATGACCAAGGTCGGGCTCTACGCACTCCTGCGCGTCGGCCTGCTGTGGTTCGGCCCCGACGCCGGCGCGTTGCAGGGATTTGGCCGCCAGGCGTTGCTGTGGACCGGGTTGCTGACGCTGGTGCTGGCCGGTTTCGGCGTGATGGCGGCCAATCGCTTGCGGGTGCTGGTGGCGTACCTGGTGGTGTTCTCGGCCGGCACGCTGTTCGTTGCCTTCACCCTCGACGACCAGGGCGCGATCGCCGCCGGCCTCTACTACCTGCCGCACAGCACCTTCGCTGCGGCGGCGTTGTTCCTGATCGCCGATCTGGTGCGCCGCCGTCGTGGCGATGCCAGCGACCGCAAGGCGGTGATCGCGCCGCTCCCGGGCCGCGGCGTGCCCGGCACGTTGTATTTCATCGCCGCCATCGCCATCGCCGGCCTGCCGCCGTTGTCCGGGTTCCTGGCCAAGGTCGCGCTGCTGGCCCACGTGCCGGACGCGCAACTTGCCCCGGTATGGAGCGCGGTGCTGGGCGGCAGCTTGCTGGTGGTCATCGGCCTGAGCCGCGCCGGCGTGCGCCTGTTCTGGCGCGTTCCTGAAACCGCGCCCACGCCCCCGGCGCGACGCGCGCGCCTGCGTCCGGCCGAAACCGCGGCGACCCTGCTGTTGCTTGCCTATATCCTGGGCATGACGCTCGCCGCCGGCCCGTTGATGCAATACACCGACGCCATGGCGCGGCAGCTGCGCCAGGCCGGCGACTACCGCGAACTGTTGCGCCAGACCCATCCGGCGATGAGGCAGCCATGACCCCTCCGCGCTCTCGCCCGCGCTGGCGCCGGCTGTACCCGTCCTGGCCGATCAGCGTCACCATCTTCGTGTTCTGGCTGCTGCTCACCGACAGCCTGGGCTTCGGCGCCGTCATCATGGGCCTGCTGATGGCCACCGTCGTGCCGCCCTTCGCCGCCCGCCTGGACCGCGAATTCGCACGCATCGGCTCGCTGCGCGCAGTGCCCAGGATGCTGGCCATCGCGCTGTGGGACATCGTGCGTTCGAACGTGCGCGTAGCGATCCAGGTACTCGGCCCGGAGTCGCGCATCCACCCCGGTTTCATCTGGGTGCCGCTGGACATCGCCAACATCCACGGCATCGCCGCCCTCACCAGCATGATCACGCTGACCCCCGGCACCGTCTCGGCCGAACTCTCCGACGACCGCCGCTACCTACTGGTGCACGTCCTGCATCTCGACGACCCGGAGACCCTGATCGCCGAGATCAAGCAGCGCTACGAAAAACCGCTGATGGAGATCTTCCCGTGACCGGCCACATGTTCATCGAGACCACCATCGTGGTGTGCATGCACGTCGTTGGGCTGGCGATGATGCTGGCGCTGTGGCGGCTGCTGCGCGGGCCAACCCTGCCCGACCGCATCCTGGCGCTGGACACCTTGTCCGTCACCGCTATTGCCGAGCTGATGTTGTTCGGCATGCACCTGGACTCCCCCATCTACTTCGAAGCCGCACTGGTCATCGCCATGCTCGGCTTCGGCAGCACCGTGGTCCTGAGCAAGTACGTACTGCGGCGGGATATCGTCGAATGATCGCCGTGACCGAATACCTGCTGAGTGCTTTGCTGATCATCGGCACCTTCTTCATCCTGATCGGCGCCTTCGGCCTGGTGAAGCTCTCCGACTTCTTCAAGCGCCTGCACGCCCCGACCAAGGCCAGCACACTGGGCGTAGGCTGCGTACTGCTGGGCTCGGTCGGCTACCACCTGTTCCTGGGCGAAGACCCACAACCGCGCGAACTGCTGATCACCGCCTTCCTCTTCATCACCGCGCCAATCAGCGCCTACATGATGGCCAAGACCGCGTTGTCGTTGATGCTGGCCGAACGCCCATCGATGCCGGCCGATCCGAGCGAAGCAGCCGACCCCACGCCAACCCCGGACGACCTGCTGCCGCCGGATGCGGCGAACAAGCCGAAGGTCGACTAGCGTCCGGGCCAGGAGGCATTGCGCTCTACCGCAGCAGCGCCAACTCCAGCACCACCCAGCCCAAGAACGCCGCAAACAAGATCCCACCCTCGACCCGACTGACCCGCAGATCCCCGCGCAGCATCGGGTACAACACCAGCGCAAACGCCATCGCCGCCGGCAACTCCAGGCGCACGAACGAGGCCGGCAATGCCAGCGGCCGCCACAACGCCATCCCGCCCACGATCGCCAGCAGATTGAACAGGCTCGACCCGAGCACATGGCCCACTACCATGTCGCCCTGCCCGCGCCGAGCCGCCGCAACCGCCGCCACCATCTCCGGCAGCGCCGTCACGATCGCAACCGGCAGCAGACCGACCAACAGCGGCGACAAGCCCATCGCCTCGCCCAGCAACGGCGCCGGCCGCACCACCAGGCCGGCACCGAAATAAAGCAGCAACAGCGCCACGACCAAGCGCAAGAGATTGAGCGGCAGCTCCGTGCGCGTCGCCGCGAACCCTTCCACCGTCTCGCGGACCACCGCCGGCTCATGCCGCACCCGCGACGGCAACAACGCCAGCAGCACGCAGAACACCAGCAACAACACCGCGCCCTCGACCCGGCCGATCACCCCGTCCAAGCCGAACCCGATCAACGCCAGCGTCGCCAACAACAGCACCACCAGCAGCGGCCCCAGCAAGCGCATGCGCACCGCCAACGGCGCCGCCAGCGCCGCGACGCCCAGGGTCAAGCCGATGTTGGCGATATTGCTGCCCACGGCATTACCCAACGCCAGCTCCGCCATGCCGCCGGCAAATGCGCGTGCGTTGACTGCCAACTCAGGCAACGAAGTGCCGAAGGCGACCAGCAGCAGGCCGGCCAGGAACGGCGAGGCACCGAAGCGCTGGGCCAGCCCGGAGGCCGCCTTGACGATCGAATCGCCGCCGAGTGCCAGCAGCAGCACCCCCAGCAGAAAACTTCCTGTCGCCGCGAACATGGCGCTTTGCATGGGGCCGGTCCCTCTCAATGGTCGCCGCGATTGTGGCGCTGCCGCGTTCGCCGCACCAGCGGCGGCGGGCTCACGAGCAACCTTCTACGTAGTCCACCTGCGGCGGCAGGCCCACGCGCCAGCGGGCCACCTTGCCGGCCGCATCGGTTTCGAACACCAGGACCGCCGCCTGCCCTTCCTGGGTCACGCGCAAATACTCCGCCCCTTGCTCGTACTTGTGCGTCTGCGCCTGCACGTGGCCGGCGTAGAGCGTGGTGATATCAGCCGCCGGCATGCCAACGCGGCCGCCGCCGGGCGCCAATTCCTTGGGGTTGTTGCTGTCGTAGCGCACCAGCTTGCCGGCCTCCAGCATGAAGCCGAAGCTGCGGTCATCCACTGCCCACTTCGGCCGCAAGTAGTAGCAACCCGTCAGCTCGGCCGGCGGTGCGCCTTCCAACTGGCCGCCCCAGCCCTGGCGCACTTGCCCGGCGTCCATGCCGAAGCGCACATCGCCATATCCGTCCCAGCGCGCCAGCGCCTGGCCGCCCTGTTGCAGCCGCGGCGGCAAGGTGCCAGGCGGCGCGGTAGCTGGTGGCACATCGGCAGCGGGCTGGTCGTTGTTCGGCGGCACGGCGGCATCCGCCTGGGCGGCGGCGGCGTCCTGCGCCGGCGCAACCGGCGTGACCGGTGCCGGTTCGCGCTGGCAAGCGGCCAGCGCCAGGCATGCGAACAGGCACGCAAAGAGAGAGTGGATTCGGACGTTCATCGGCTTCCCCGGCACGAT
>DATLJF010000241.1:0-8452 GCA_035539015.1 Stenotrophomonas sp.
CTTCTTCGACGCCGCGAAGTTCCCGACCGCCACCTTCAAGAGCACCAAGGTCGAAGCGGCCGGCACCAACAAGTTCACCGTTACCGGCGACCTGACCATCAAGGACCAGACCAAGCCGGTCGTGCTCGACGTCACCCTCAACGGTGCCGGCGACCACCCGATGATGAAGGTCCCGGCGATCGGCTTCGACGCCACCACCACCGTCAAGCGCAGCGACTTCGGCGTCGGCGCCTACGCCCCGGCGGTGAGTGACGAAGTCAAGATCCGCATCACCACCGAAGCCGAAGTGCAGAAGGACGCGGCGGCCAAGTAAGGCTGGCCGTCCGGCACTGAAAGGCCCGCCATTGGCGGGCCTTTTTTTCGGGGTCATAGTAAGCGGGTCAGCCCCGGGGCCCACACCATGCGCGAACTGATCCTGTCCATGTCGATGTCGCTCGACGGCTTTGTCAGTGGCCCTGCCGGCGAGGTCGACTGGATCTTCAGTGACGACCAGGAAGCCAAGGCCTGGAAACTGCAGACCGTGCGCAACGCCAGCCTGCACATCATGGGCAGCCGCACCTTCCGCGACATGGCCGCGTTCTGGCCGACCTCGACAATGGCCTTCGCCGCGCCGATGAACCAGATTCCCAAGGCCGTGTTTTCAAAACGTGGTGCCGCCGTGCTCGACGGGCTGGCGGCACGCACCGGCTCGGGCCAACCGCTGCAAGCCGGCGCCCAAAGCTGGGCGCAGCCCTATATCGCCGGGGGCGGGATCGTCGATGAAATCCACCGGCTCAAAGCCAGCGGCGGCAAGCCGATCATCGCCCACGGCGGCGCCCGCTTCGCGCGCAGCCTGATCGCGCACAACCTGGTGGACGTCTACGCCCTGCTAGTCCACCCGATTGCCCTGGGCCAGGGCCGGGCGATCTTCTCCGACCTACCCGCACCGCGGCCGTTGAAGCGAGTCGGATCAAAGGCGTTTCCCGGCGGGGCGATGGCGCAGATCTATCGGCCGGGCTGATCGGCGCCGAGAGCGTCGGGGCTGAAGCCCCTCCTACAAGAAGCTGGAATTTCACTGTAGGAGCGGCTTCAGCCGCGACCGGAGATCAACGGCTCCAGGAAAAAATGCGCGAGCCGACAGAGTCGGGGCTAAAGCCCCTCCTACAAGGACGCTCACTCCGCGTCCGCCCCCGCCTGCCAATACCCGGTAGCCCGAATCGAATCACTCGGCACGCCCAGCTGCCCTTCGATGAACTTGCGCATCATCCGCGCACGCTTGGACTCTGTGGCAATCCAGAAGAACGTCTCGCCATCCGGCAACTCGAAATCCCGTAGCGTCTCTTCCAGCAAGCGGCTGCTGGCCGCATCCACGCCATTACGCTCCAGCCAGTGCACGCGCACCTCGGCTTCGCTCTCCAGCACCTGGCGCTCGCTTTCATCGGCAATCTCGATGAACACCTCGGCCACGCGATCTTCCGGCATTTCCTCCAGCCAGCGGCCAATGGCCGGCAGCGCCGTTTCATCGCCGAACAACACGTACTGGTCGTAGTCACCGGCCACCACGAACGAACCGCGCGGCCCGCCCACGACCAAGGCATCGCCGGTCTTGGCCTGCTGCGCCCAGCTCGATGCCGCACCGTCGCCATGCAGCACGAAGTCGATCGCCAACTCACCGGCCTCGGCGTCATGCCAGCGCGGGGTGTAGTCGCGCGTGGGCGAGGGCAGCGCGCCTTCCGGCCAACGCGGCCCTTCCGGCGTCATCGTCGGCGTGATGAAGGCGCCTTCGGCATTGGGGAAGAACAGCTTTACGTGGTCGTCGGGCGAAGCGCTGTGGAATCCTTCCAAGGCCGCGCCACCGAGCACGATGCGGCGCATGTGCGGGGTGATTCCCTCGCAGCGCACTACCGTCAGCTCACGTAGTTGCGCGAGGTGGCGCAAACGCTGGTGGGCGTGCTCAGTCATGCGCATCCTCCAGGCCATCGGCCGCCTGGTTCAGTAGCGCCGCGACCCGGGCGATCTCCGCCTCGGTCCAGCGGCCGTGGCGTGCAATCACCGCGTGCTTGATCCGGCTGAACGCCTCGCGCACCGCCGGTGGAATCTGCGCCTTGGCCATGTCGCGCGCGCTGGCATGAGTGCGCATCCGCGCCGCCTCGATCTGCTCATGCGCCTGCGCCATGTGCGCGCGGCCTTCCTCGGTGATCGCATAGCGCTTGCGGCCTTCCTCGGCCGTGGCCGCGATCAGCCCCATGTCTTCCAATTGCGAAAGGGTGGGGTAGATCGCGCCCGGGCTCGGGCTGTAGGCGCCGTGGAACAGCTCTTCGATCAAGCGGATCAGTTCGTACCCGTGGCGCGGCTGCTCGGCGATCAGGTGCAGCATCAAGTGGCGCAGGTCGCCATGGCCGAGCGGACGCGGGCCGCCGCGGCCGCGACCACCGCGCAGGCCATCGAACTCGCCGCCGCGACCGCCGCGGCCGCCGCCGCGCGGCCCGCCGAAAAAGCCGCCCGGGCCGCGACCTTCGGGGCCGGCGCAGTCGTGGAAATGTTCCCGCAGGTCGCGCGGGCCGAAGAACTCACCCGCGTGGCGGGCAAAGCGATGAAAGGGCGTATGCATGGTTTTTAGATATATCGTTTTGGACGGCGGAACGATATATCGAAATAGACACGAACCGCAAGTCCCCAGCCCATTGCAACCCTTTGGCCGTCTCGCGCATCGAACCTTCCATGCTGGCAGGCCCTGTTGCAGGAGGGGGGCGGGGCCGCCAGCACCCTCGCCACGAAGGATCGATGCCATGGCCGTGCCTCCCCGCCAGTTGAGCCTGCTCTTGTCCCTGCTGGCCGCCGGTTGCCCGCTCACCGCCTCGGCCACCTGGTCGATCGTTGCTTGCGACCCGGACGGCAGCTGCGGCGTTGCCGTGTCCACCCACAACCTCGCCGTCGGCGCCTCGGTGCCCTACGCACAGGCGCGCGTCGGCGCCATCGCCAGCCAGTTCGAAACCCGCCCCGCGCACGGACCGCAGGCGCTGGCATTGCTTGGCCGCGGCAAGACCCCGGTGGCCACGCTCGACGCGCTCATTGCCGCCGACGATGGCGAAGACGGCGACGCCCGCGACCGCCAACTCGGCCTGGTGGCGGCCAACGGACAAAGCGCCACCTACACCGGCAGCCACGCCCTGGCCGCCGACTGGGCCGGCGCCCGCCATGGCGAAGGCTTCAGCGTGCAGGGCAACGGCCTCACCGGCCCACGCGTGCTCGACGACATGCGCGATCAATTCCTGCGTGCGCACGGCTCGCTGGCCGAGCGCTTGATGACCGCGCTTGAAGCCGGCCAGGCCGCCGGCGGCCAGCGCATTGGCGCGATGTCCGCCGCGTTGATCGTGCGTACCCCCGCCGGCGGTTGGGCCGATGTCGACTTGCGTGTCGACGCCTCCGCCCACCCCGTACAAGACCTGCGGGCGCTGCTCGACCGGCGCCAGGCGCATGAGGCGATGCTGCGCGCCGAACGTTTGCAGCGCACCGGCGACAGTGAAGCTGCCAGTGCCGAAGCGCGCAAAGCGTTGGCGCTGAGCCACGATTGGGACCGGATCTGGCGGCGTGCCGCGCGCCTGGCCATGCAGCAGGGGGACCGGCCGTTGGCGATGGCGCGGCTGGACACCCTGCAGCGGCTCAATCCGCAGTGGGCGCAGGAGGAAATGAGTGATCCGTTGTATGCCGCGCTGGGCCTGGACCCGCGGGTGGCGGGATGGCGGTAGGGCTGGCGCGTTACACCGGCGACCCGCGCGACTGGCCCTCAGAACCAGGGCGCCTCACCCAGCACCTTGGCCTGGTAGTAGCTGACATTGGCGCGCATGGCAAAGATCACCGCGAAGAAAGTGCCTATAAAACTCGTGCTTCCGCCGAAGCCCATCGCGGTCACCGCCAGGCAAATGGCGACGATCAAGATGGAGTAGGCCAGTGCCTGCCGCCACAAGCCCTTGGCGAGGTAATACAGTGCCCCGAACAGGAACGCCCACCCATTGAAGCCAACGCTCCGCCGCTCTGCCGGCAGCAGCTCGCGCTGCCGAGGCATGCTGGGGCCGCCCGCCTTCTCGATCGCTCGAAAGCGTTTCTTCCAGGTCTCCGATACATTCAGTGCCGCGATCGGGTCGCGCACCGGCCTGGCTGGCCGGACTGTGGCAGCGGCCGCATCCACCGGTGGCGGCATCCGTGAGCCCACGGAGTTGTAGGGGTCGTTCATCGTCATCGTCCTTGATTGATGGTGGGTGCGACTATCGCTGCTTCCTTACCGGGCTTCAATCCCCATTACCCACCCCGGCCTCACCCTCGATCACCTTGCGCTGCATCGCCTCCAGGTACGCATCCAGCTCCTGGGTCGAGGTGAATATCTCGCCCAGCGGCACCGCCTTCACCATGTCGAAGACCTTGCGGATCTGCGGCTGCGGGTGGGTGACCAGCACCTTGCCGTTGCGCGAGGACAGCGCCTTGCGCGCCTTGAAGATCGAACGGATGCCTGCGCTGGAAATGTATTCCAGGCCGTCCAGGTCCAGCACCAGCGTCTGCACCGTGGTGGCCAGCAACGGCGACAGCGCTTCGTCCAGGGTCTGGTAGGTGTGCGTATCGAGGCGGCCGCTCAGGCTCACGCGCTGGCGGTTGTCCTGCGGCGGATCGATCTGGATGCTCAACGTGCTCAAGACAACGCCTCCATGTCGGAAGAGAACGGACGCAGCAAAGTGACACGCACTACGTTGGTATCGCCTTCACGCCGGTAATCCAGCGCATCGGCCATCTGCTGCACCAGGAACAACCCCAGGCCACCCACCGGCCGCGCCTCCACCGACGCCTCCAGTGCAGGTGATGCCTGCAACCCTGGGTCGAACGCAGCGCCGTGTTCGCGCAGCTCCAGCACCAGGGCCTCCCGGTCCACCCATACCTGCAAGCGCAAGGGCAGCCCGCGCGCCGCGCACTGGCCGTGGTGGATAGCGTTGCAGGCCAGCTCCTCCACGATCAAGCGAACCTGGCCGATGCGCTCGGCCACCACCCCGCGCTGCTGCAGCGAATCCTCCAGCTCATCGCTCAACCCCGCCAGCGCCTCCAGCGACGGCAGCATGTCCAGGTTCATTCTCATTACCTCAGGCCTCCCCAGGCTCCCGCCGCAAGCGTATCGCCAGCAAGGTGATGTCGTCGAACGGCTCGGCCGTCCCCGTGAAGCGGTGCAGGTCCTGCACCACCGCGTCGCATTGCTCGGCCGCACTGCGCCCCGGGCGCAGCGCCGCGTGCAGCCGCGCCAGTCCGTAGGCGTGCTCGTGCTCGTCCAGCGCATCGGTGACCCCGTCCGTGTACCCGAACAACGTCTGCCCCGGCGCCAGCCGGCCATGCAGGGTGGGGTAGTGGTGCTGCGGCTCTATCCCCAGCGGCGGGCCAGATTCCAGCGCCAGCGTCGTCACCCCGGTTTGCACGTCCAGCAGCAGCGGCGGCTCGTGGCCGGCACTGGCCAGCCAATAGTCGCCACTGTCCACGTTGATCAACCCGCACAGCACCGTGGCGAACATGCAGGTCTCGTTGTTCTCTGCCAGCCGCGTGGACGCTGCGATCAAGATGCCGTCAGGCCGCGTATGCCGGCGCGCCGCCACCTCCAGCACGCTCACCGCGCGCGCCATGAACAACGCCGCCGGCACGCCTTTGTCCGACACATCGCCGATCACGAACCACAGCAACCCCGGCGCGACCTCGGAGTAATGATAGAAATCCCCGCCCACCATCTTCGCCGGCTCCAGCCGCGCGCACGTTTCCAGGTGCGAGCCGGCGTGGTCGAAAGTGCGGCCTGAAGGCAGCATCGCCAGCTGGATATCGCGCGCAATCTGCAGCTCGCTCTGCATGCGCTCGCGCGCGGCGGTCATCAGCCCGATCTCTTCCAGCTGCTGGCGGATCGAGCCGCGCGCACTGTCGAACGCCCGCGCCATCACCCCGACCTCGTCGAAGCGCTGCACGTGCGGCAACGGATAATCGAAGTCGCCGCGGCGAAAGTGCGCCGCCGCATCGGTCAGATCCTCGATCGGCCGCGTCAGCTTCGACGCGAAGCGCCGCATCAACAGCCACCACAAGCCCAAGCCGGCCAACGCCCCCAACGCCACCCACAGCGCCAGCCGGTTCAACCCGGCCAGCACATATTGGCGCGAAGCCGACAGCACGAAGGTCCAACCACTGCGCCCGACCGCGGCGCTGCGGGTGAGGTACACCTGCCCATCCGGCGCCCGATGCTCGAACGACGCCGGCTTACCGGCCGCCATCGCCGCCACCAGCGGCGCCAGGTCCGGGCGGGATTTCTCCACCTGCTGCGGCAACGTGCGCCGCAGGTTCAAGGCCGGGTCCGGATTGAGCACGAACAGGCCTTCCGGCGACAGCAGCGTCGCCTGCACGCCGAAGTTGTCCGGCAGCTCCTGCACGATGTCGCGCAGCCGCCGCACCGGCACATCCACGCTGACCATGCCGATGGGTTCCGCATCCGGGCCATCGCCGGGGCGCGTCACCGGCAGGTTGTAGGTGGTGAACAATTCACCTCCCGTGGCCGCATTCGCATACGGCTCGGACCACCACGCCTGGCGCGAGGTCATCGTGCGCTGGTACCAGGGCATCGCCCGATAGTCGTAGCCCAGGTCCTGGGCCGACTGCTCGATCAACTGATTGCCGGAGCGGCGCAGATACCAGACGAACCCCGGGTCATCGACCTGCTTGCCGCTGCGCGGATGCAGCACGATCATCGCCCCGGCGGTGTCGTTGTCCCCGGCCAGCGTGGCCTGCAGCAGCGCCCGCAGATTGAACGGCTGCGCCCCCACCGCGCCCGCACTGGCCGCCAGCGTGCGCCCGCTCACCTGCGCCGATTCCAACGTCGCCGCCAGGCTGCGCGCACTTTGCTGAGTGAGGCCGTCCACCTCCTTGCCGGCCGCCGCCACCAACTCCGCGCGCGCGCCCAGGTAGAAGAAAGTGCCGAGCAGCCCGAGCAGCGCCACCAAGCTCCAGACAGCGCCCACCAGCATTCGCGTGCGCAGGCTATGGCGCCAGCGCACCTGTGGCTTCGGGGTAACAGGGGGGCTGCCCATTGACGGTGGCTTCCAGTGCCGGCCAAGCCCGGATCATGGGGCCGCCGCCGGCCAAGCGCCAACCGTGACCCACCGCACGAACCCACCTGTAGGAGGGGCTTCAGCCCCGACCGTCATCTGTGGTCTGGCGACTCCGCTTGTCGGGGCTGAAGCCCCTCCTACAAGCGCCGCACCCACGCCCGCTATTCCACCGGCCGCCCAGCCCTATTCCCAACGCGCAACCCTGTCCCCCCGGACAACCCAAGACACCGCTGGAACGCTGCTTTTCCAGCATCCATACGCACCCGTAGCGAGGAATGGCGCAATCACGCTGGGTTACACTTCGCAGTTCACGAAAACACTGCACGGCGTACCTCACGCGCCGGATCCGGGAGCGTTATGAACTGGTTGAACGAAGTACTGCAGAACGATCCGAACCCACTAGAGACCCAGGAGTGGCTCGAATCGCTCAAGGCGGTCATCGATAACGAAGGCCCGGACCGCGCGCACCAGCTGCTCGAAGGCATGGTCGAACAGACCCGCCGCGCAGGCGCCTACCTGCCGTTCTCGCCCACCACCGAGTACGTCAACACCATTTCCCCCGCCAACGAGGCCAAGAGCCCGGGCGATGCGGCGCTGGAGTGGAAGATCCGCTCCATCATCCGCTGGAACGCCATGGCCACCGTCGTGCGCGCCAACCGCAAGCCCGGCGACCTCGGCGGCCACATTGCCTCGTTCGCCTCCTCGGCCACCTTGTACGACGTCGGCTTCAACCACTTCTGGCGCGCCCCGTCCGACAACCACCCCGGCGACCTGCTCTACATCCAGGGCCACAGCGCCCCGGGCATCTACGCCCGCGCCTTCCTCGAAGGCCGCATCAGCGAAGCCCAGCTGGACAACTTCCGCATGGAAGTGGACGGCCAGGGCATCTCTTCCTACCCGCACCCGTGGCTGATGCCCGAGTTCTGGCAGACCCCGACCGTCTCCATGGGCCTGGGCCCGCTTGGCGCCATCTACCAGGCGCAGTTCATGAAATACCTGGAGAACCGCGGCCTGATCGAGAAGTCCGACCGCAAGGTGTGGTGCTTCATCGGCGACGGCGAGAGCGACGAGCCGGAAACCCTCGGCGCCATTGCCCTGGCCGGCCGCGAAGGCCTGGACAACCTGATCTTCGTGGTCAACTGCAACCTGCAGCGCCTCGACGGCCCGGTGCGTGGCAACGGCAAGATCATCCAGGAACTGGAAGGCGTGTTCCGTGGCGGCGGCTGGAACGTGATCAAGCTGCTGTGGGGCGGCTACTGGGACGCCCTGCTGGCCAAGGACACCAACGGCGTCCTGAAGAAGCTGATGATGGAAACCGTCGACGGCGAATACCAGAACTGCAAGGCCTTCGGCGGCGC
>DATLJF010000242.1:0-3130 GCA_035539015.1 Stenotrophomonas sp.
AAGATCGGCATCTTCAGCAGGTCGATGCCTGGCGCGCGCATGTTGAGCACGGTGGCGATGATGTTGATCGCGCCCATGATCGAGCTGATGCCGGCCACGTGGATGGCGAACACCGAGAAGGCGACGTTGTAGCCGCCCTGCAACATCAGCGGCGGGTACATGGTCCAGCCGCCGGCCGGCGCACCGCCGGGCAGGAACAAGGTCACCAGCAGCAGGCTGAAGGCCACCGGCAGCAACCAGAACGACCAGTTGTTCATGCGCGGCAGCGCCATGTCCGGCGCGCCGATCTGCAGCGGGATCATCCAGTTCGCCAGGCCGACGAAGGCCGGCATGATGCCGCCGAAGATCATCACCAGCGCATGCACGGTGGTCATCTGGTTGAAGAACTCGGGCTTGACGAATTGCAGGCCCGGTTCCATCAGCTCGGCGCGGATGATCACGCTCATCCCGGCGCCGACCAAGAACATCAGGAACGAGAACCCCAGGTACAGGGTGCCGATGTCCTTGTGATTGGTCGAGAAGAACCAGCGCTCGACGAAGCTCTGCTGGTGGTACCCGTGGGAATCGACTGCGGTATGCGCCATGACGATGGACTACCTCTGCGAATCGGAGCTGGTGTGCGGATCAGCCGGCGGTGGGCTGCGGCGGCGTGGCGGGGGCGGCAGCCGGGGTGGCGGCTGGCGCTTCTGTGGCAGGCGCAGCGTCACTGGCCGGCGCCGCCGGGGCCGCGGGTGCGGCTTCGGCGGGCTTGGGCTTGCGCGTGGCCAGCCAGCGCTTGAACTCCTCCTTGGGCAGCGCCTCGACCACGATCGGCATGAAGCCATGGTCCTTGCCGCACAGTTCGGCGCACTGGCCGCGGTAGACGCCGGGCGTCTCGATATTGGTCCAGGCCTCGTTGATGAAACCCGGCACCGCGTCCTGCTTCCAGCCCAGCGCCGGTACCCACCAGGCGTGGATGACGTCATCGGAGGTGATCACGAAGCGGATCTTGGTATCGACCGGCAGCACCAGGCGGTTGTCCACGTCGAGCAGGTAGTGCGGATTGCTGGCCACGGTAGGCACCTGGTGGCTCTGGCGCACGCTGTCCGAGCCACGGTCCAGGCGGCTGGTGAACGCCACGCCCTCGCCGAGATACTCGTACTTCCACATCCACTGGTAGCCGGTGACCTTCACCGTCATTTCCGAGTCGCGCATGTCGTACATGGCGATCAGCTTGGCGGTGGCCGGCCAGGCCATGACGATGAGGATCAGTACCGGGATCACGGTCCAGACGATCTCGGCCTTGGTGTTGTGGCTGAACTGCGAAGCCACCGCGCCCTTGGACTTGCGGAACTTGAAGATCGCATAGCCCATCGCGCCGAACACGATCACGCCGATCACCGCGCATACCCACAGCGCCACCATGTGCGCCTCATAGGCCATGCGCGCGGTATGGGTAACGCCGCGTCCCATGTTGAGCTGCCACGGTTTCGGATCGGCTGATTGCGCCCACGCCAGCGGTGAGGCCAACCAGGCCGCCGCCGCCATCATTCCCCGGTACCACGCCCTACTGCGTCCACTGTTGCGTTGCTTCATTGCCTAGACCCTTGCGTCATCGGTTGGGCGTCATCGGTTGCGGCCATTGGCGGCCGCGAGCAAGCCTTGCAGTTTTTCCGCCAGCTGCAGTCGTTCGGCCGGGCCGAGGAAACTTCCCACCTCGACCTGCCTGCCACTGCTGGCCAGCCATACCCTGTCATCTAACCCCACTTGCAGCCGCACCCAATGCGGATGCGCCTGGAACGCTGGCGGGCAATCCGTTCGAGGAAAGACCTGGACGACGGCCGGCCCCACCCGGATCGCTTCTTCGCGTTCGCCACTGCGCCACAAACAGCGCAGCGCCACTGCCACCAGCCCGCTGTGCAGCAAGGCAAAGAGCGGCGCGAAGACATTGCCCGCCCACCACCCCAGACCCGCCGCCAGCCACATCAGCCCCGCGAGCGCGGCAAACAACATCACGAATTGCCGGGCCGTCATTGCCCGCGGCGGCCGCAGCGTGAGCTGCGTGGCCGGACCGTGGGGGCTGGACGGCAACATTTCGATCATGTCGCGACCGTACTCCAAGCCGCGGAGAACGCCTCGATGGTAGCCCTGCGCGCGCAAGCCCGGCAAGCATTCATCACGCCTGGATAATGTTGCACTGCAACCAGAAAGCATTGCCAAATCAAGCATTTCGCAAAAGCAGCCTCGGCGGCAGGGTGCAGGCGACCTGCAGAAAACGGCGGCCGCGGTGCCGTTTCCGGTCAAGTGCCGGCCCGGGGGCCGGACCTAGAATGGCCGCCACTCTCTCTTTCTTCCTTCGATGCCATGAGCACCGTTCCCGATTCCACTGCCGGCGGTTCGGCCCCGCCGCTGCTCGCGCCGGACCTGCCGCCGCCACCGGGCGCCTTGCGCGCCGCCGTTACTGCCGCCTGGCTCAAGGACGAAACCGAGCACGTGCGCGAGCTGCTGGAGCAGGCCCGCCTGCCCGCCGCCGAGCAGGCCAAGGTGCAGGCGCTGGCCGCCGACCTGGTCACCCGCGTGCGTGCGCGTGCCCAGGACCAGGGCGCGATCGAGGCCTTCATGCGCCAGTACGACCTCGGCAGCGAGGAAGGCGTGTTGTTGATGTGCGTGGCCGAGGCGCTACTGCGCATCCCCGACCAGGACACCGCAGACAAGCTGATCCGCGACAAGCTCGGCGATGCCGATTGGGAAAAGCACCTCGGCGGCAGCGATTCGGTGCTGGTCAATGCCTCGACCTGGGGCCTGATGCTCACCGGCCGCATCGTGCAGATCAACGACCTCACCCGCGCCGATGCACCGGGCGCCTTCAAGCGCCTGATCGGCCGCGTCGGCGAGCCGGTGATCCGCCTGGCAGTGCGCCAGGCGATGAAGATCATGGGCCATCAGTTCGTGATGGGCCGCACGATCGACGAGGCGCTAGCGCGCTCGCACAAGGGCGACAACGTCCATTACCGCTACTCGTTCGACATGCTCGGCGAAGGCGCGCTGACGATGAAGGACGCGCTGCGCTACCTGGAAGACTATCGCCGCGCCATCCATGCCATTGGCGGCGACCATGTGCGCCGCGGCGGCAAGGCCGACGGCGATGTCA
>DATLJF010000243.1:0-17200 GCA_035539015.1 Stenotrophomonas sp.
ACGCGCGATCCAGGAGAAGTGCGTGCGCCCGGTCGGCGCCTCGGCCGAAGTGCCGGTGGACGTGCGCATCCTCTCGGCCACCCACAAGGACCTGGCCGACCTGGTCGCCGAAGGCCGTTTCCGCCACGACCTCTACTACCGCATCAACGTGATCGAACTGCGGGTGCCACCGTTGCGCGAGCGTGGTGGCGACCTGCCGCAGCTGGCAGCGGCCATCCTGGCGCGGCTGGCGCGCAGCCACGCCCGGCCGATCCCACTGCTGTCCCCGTCCGCACTTGAAGCGCTGGACCGCTATCGCTTCCCCGGCAATGTGCGCGAACTGGAGAACATCCTGGAGCGCGCCCTGGCCCTGGCCGAGGACGACCAGATCAGCGCCACCGACCTGCGCCTGCCCGCCCACAACGGCGTGCGCACGTCCGGCGCGGCCCAGGCCGAGCCGCAGCAGGAAGCGGTGGTCGATATCGAACCCGGCTCGGCCGCCCTGCCCTCCTATATCGAGCAACTGGAGCGCGCGGCGATCCAGAAGGCGCTGGAAGAGAACCGCTGGAACAAGACCCGCACCGCGGCGCAGCTGGGCATCACGTTCCGGGCATTGCGCTACAAGTTGAAGAAGCTGGGGATGGAGTAGTACGCGAGACTTGCCCGACAACAAAAAAAGGCCGCCTTATGGCGGCCTTTTGTTTGCGGCGACCATGCGCTGGCGCCTTTCAGTCCTTGGTCACGCGGTTGATCTCGGCCAGGCTGGTGGTGCCCTGCGCCGCCTTGATCAACGCCGACTGCCGCAGGTCGTTCACGCCGATCGACTGCGCCGCCTCGGCGATCTGCAAGGCATTGCCGCCGGCCAGGATGATCGTGGAGATCTCGTCGGTCATCGGCATGACCTGGTAGATACCGGTACGGCCCTTGTAGCCCTCGGTGCAGTCATCGCAACCCACCGGCTCGTACAGCTCGATGCCGGCGGCCAGCTGTGCAGGGGTAAAGCCCTCGGCCAGCAGCGCGTTTTCTGGCAGGGACACCGGGCGCTTGCAGCTCGAACACAGGCGCCGCGCCAAGCGCTGGGCGATCACCAGGGTCACCGAGCTGGTGATGTTGTACGGCGCGATACCCATGTTCATCAAGCGCGCGATGGTCTGCGGCGCATCGTTGGTATGCAGCGTGGACAGCACCATGTGGCCGGTCTGCGCCGCCTTGATCGCGATTTCCGCCGTCTCCAAGTCGCGGATTTCGCCGACCATGATGATGTCCGGATCCTGACGCAGGAACGAGCGCAGCGCCGCGGCGAAGGTCATCCCGCGCTTGACGTTCTGCTGCACCTGGTTGACGCCGGGCAAGCGGATTTCAACCGGATCCTCGGCCGTGGAGATGTTGCGGGTCTCGTCGTTGAGGATGCCCAGCGCGGTGTACAGCGACACCGTCTTGCCCGAACCGGTCGGGCCGGTAACCAGGACCATGCCGTAGGGCTTGTGGATCGCGTCCAGGAACAGCTTCTGCTGCACCGGATCGTAGCCGAGCTTGTCGATACCGAGCTTGGCCGCGCTGGCATCGAGGATACGCAGCACGATCTTCTCGCCGAACAGCGTCGGCAGCGTGCTGACGCGGAAGTCGATCTGCTTGCTCTTGGACAGATTGAGCTTGATGCGTCCGTCCTGCGGCACGCGCTTCTCGGCGATATCCAACTGCGACATCACCTTCAGGCGCGCCGCGATGCGCTGGTTGAGCTTCACCGGCGCCTTGGCCACATTCTTGAGCAGGCCGTCGATACGGAAGCGGACGCGGTAATCGTCTTCGTAGGGCTCGAAGTGGATGTCCGACGCGCCCTTGCGGATCGCATCGACCAAGACCTTGTTGACGAACTTGACCACCGGGGTGTCGTCGCCCTTGGCGTCGACGCCGGCTTCGGAGCCGCCCATGTCCTCGTCGCCGCCGGAGACATCGAGATTGTCGATGCCTTCGTCATCCGCGCCGCCAAGCGCGTCGCCGATATTATTGTGGTTGGCCTGCCACTGCTCGAGAGTGCGGCGGATCTGGTCTTCATCGACCAGGATCGGCTCCACCACCATGTTGGTGTGGAACTTGATGTCGTCCAGCGCGCGCGTCTGCGTCGGATTGCTGACGCCGACGAACAGGCGGTTGCCGCGCTTGAACAGGGGTAGAACCTGGTGCTTTTGGAGGAGTTCCTCGCTGACCAGCTTTACTGCGTTCTGGCTGGAATCGAACGCCGACACATCGAGTAGCGGCATGCCGAACTCGACCGCGTTGGCGGCTGCGAGCTGAGCTGCGTTCACGACCTTCTTTTCGGCAAACCATTGCGGCAGCGGCACCTTTGCCAAAGCTGCCTGATCCATGGCGGCGCGCGCAGCAGCCTCCTCCATGGCCCCGTCGAGGACGAGACGGCGAGCGATGCCAGTGATACCGACTAAATTGGCGGTGGCTACGGCGTTCATGAGCTACTCCCAAAAGGACTCGCGCTCAGGGTATGTGAGTCAAACACTACAAAGCAAAAAAGCCCCGCACGAGGCGGGGCTTCTTTGAGCAGCTGCGTATCAGCGGCAGTTAGCCGGCAGATACTTCTCGACGATGGTCGAGTCGGTGCAGGACCAAGAAAGCGGCAGGTCCGTGGTCGCACCTTCGGTGGGGGTCAACACGAAGGTACCCGCAGCCGCGGCCGGAAGGTGGCCTGCGCCGCTGGCATTAGCGGTCACGGTGATCTCGCCGTCGGTGACGCCCAACGAAGTGATGTACTGGGTCGCATTGCTGCTGCAGCCGGATTCTGCCAGATTGGACGGCAGCTCACCCTGTGCCTGGTAGTACTCGGCGACCGAAGTTTTGCATGCGTCCGCTGCGACGACCAGCTCCGACACCTTGGCACGCGTCGTGTAGTCTTGGTAGGCCGGCAGCGCGATGGCGGCCAGGATGGCGATGATCGCGACCACGATCATCAGTTCGATGAGGGTAAAGCCCTGTTGCTTCTTCATGCGTACATCCCCTAGAGATTGGTTGGTGGAAGGTGTCCTTCCGGGCCGCGCCGACCTTGGCCGAGCACGTGGCAGGAAGGTCCTGCCCAGTTCTCGTCGCAATATGCATGCCAAGTCTCTGACGCTACCCCGATGACTCCCCGGCGCCATCATCGCAGGTGTCGTAAGGATTGGAAGACCCGAAACCCGCAATTGAGACCGGACCGGCGATGTGACGCAGATGGTCACATTGCGACCCACCAGGGTGACCTTCCGCCTCCCCTGGACTCCCTCAGGGGGCAAGTCCTTGAGGCGCCCTCCCCTCTGGCGGCAATGACGTCGGCCAGAGCCGGAACGTGACGGCTGCCGCGTTTGCCCCAGACCCGCGTGCCAGCTTGCGCGGAACCGGCTACCATGCGGCGATACTCCGGCCTGGGGATGGTCGGTAGGGGAAACGACATGTCTGTAGCGCGCAGCGCAATCAAGAAAGCTCCGGTCGACCGCAACACAAATCTGTTGGTGCCGTTTGTCTGGGAGGGGACGGACAAGCGCGGCGTCAAAATGAAAGGCGAACAAGCGGCAAAGAACGCCAATTTCTTGCGTGCAGAGTTGCGCAAACAGGGCATCTCACCTACCGCCGTCAAGCCGAAGCCCAAGCCGATGTTCGGTGCGGCGGGCAAGGCTATCAGCGCCAAAGACATCGCCTTCTTCAGCCGTCAAATGGCGACGATGATGAAATCTGGCGTTCCTATTGTGAGCGCCCTGGAGATCATCGGTAGCGGGCACAAGAACCCGCGCATGAAAAAGATGGTTAACGAAGTTCGCACTGATATCGAAGGCGGCTCGTCTCTGTATGAAGCGATTAGCAAACATCCCGTTCAGTTCGACGAACTTTATCGCAACCTTGTGCGGGCCGGCGAAGGCGCCGGCGTCCTCGAGACGGTTCTCGACACCGTTGCGACGTACAAAGAAAACCTCGAAGCTCTGAAAGGCAAGATCAAGAAGGCGCTTTTCTACCCTGCGATGGTGGTAGCTGTTGCCATCATTGTGAGCGCAATTCTTCTTATCTTTGTCGTCCCGCAGTTCGAGGAAGTTTTCAAGAGCTTCGGTGCTGAGCTTCCGGCCTTTACCCTACTGATCGTGGGGGCGTCCCGCTTTATGGTCGGGTATTGGTGGCTGCTCCTGATCATTGCCTGCGGTGCGATTTTCGGTTTCATCTTTGCCTACAAGCGATCGCCCCGCATGCAGCACGGCATGGATCGGTTAATACTCAAAGTGCCTGTGATCGGCCAGATCATGCACAACAGCGCCATCGCTCGTTTTGCCCGCACCACAGCCGTCACCTTCAAGGCCGGCGTGCCGCTGGTGGAAGCCTTGGGTATCGTCGCCGGCGCTACGGGCAACAAAGTTTACGAGGAAGGCGTGCTTCGCATGCGCGACGACGTCTCGGTTGGTTACCCCGTGAACATGGCTATGAAGCAGATAAACCTGTTCCCGCACATGGTGGTGCAGATGACCGCCATCGGCGAAGAGGCGGGTGCGCTGGACGCCATGCTGTTCAAGGTGGCCGAGTACTACGAGCAGGAAGTGAACAACGCCGTCGATGCCTTGAGCAGCCTGCTCGAACCGTTGATCATGGTGTTCCTGGGTACGATCGTCGGCGGCATGGTCATCGGCATGTACCTGCCCATCTTCAAGCTTGGCGCCGTCGTCGGATAATCATTAATGGCATTTCTCGACCAGCACCCCGGCCTCGGCTTTCCCGCCGCGGCCGGACTGGGACTGCTGCTGGGCAGTTTCCTCAATGTGGTGATCCTGCGCCTGCCCAAGCGCATGGAGTGGCAGTGGAAGCGCGATGCGCGCGAGATCCTCGATGAGCCGGATATCTACGAGCCGCCGCCACCGGGGATCGTGGTCGAGCCGTCGCACTGCCCGCACTGCAAGCACAAGCTGTCCTGGTTCGAGAACATCCCGGTCTTCAGCTGGCTGGCGCTGCGCGGCAAGTGCCGGCATTGCCATACGCCGATCTCCATCCAGTATCCGCTGGTCGAGCTGCTGACGTCGCTGCTGGTGGTCGCCAGCGTGTGGCGCTTCGGCTTCGGCTGGCAGGGCTTTGGCGCGATCGTGCTGAGCTGCTTCCTGGTGGCGCTGTCGGGTATCGACTTGCGCACCCGGCTGTTGCCGGACCAGTTGACCCTGCCGCTGATGTGGCTGGGCCTGATCGGCTCGATGGACAATCTCTACATGCACGCCAAGCCCGCCCTGCTGGGCGCGGCGGTGGGCTATTTCTCGCTGTGGGCGGTGTGGTGGCTGTTCAAGCAGCTCACCGGCAAGGAGGGCATGGGCCACGGCGACTTCAAGCTGCTGGCGGCGCTCGGCGCCTGGTGTGGGCTCAAGGGCATCCTGCCGATCATCCTGATCTCTTCGCTGGTCGGCGCGATCATCGGGTCGATCTGGTTGGCGGCCAAGGGCCGCGACCGCGCCACGCCGATCCCGTTCGGCCCGTACCTGGCCATCGCCGGCTGGATCACCTTCTTCTGGGGTGACCAGATCGTCGGCGGCTATATGCGGTTGTCCGGGCTGGCCTGACGCCGGCTCGCGACCGGGTTCGCGGCGATGAGTGATTTCGTCATTGGCCTCACCGGGGGCATCGCTTCGGGCAAGAGCGCGCTGGGTAAGCACTTCGAGGCGCTGGGGGTCACCGTGGTGGACGCCGATGCGGTCGCCCGCGAGGTGGTGGCGCCCGGTCCGGTTTTATCGCGAATTGCCGAACGCTTCGGCACCCATGTCCTGCAATCCGACGGCACGCTCGACCGCCGCGCCCTGCGCGAGTTGGTCTTTGCCGACGAGGAGCTGCGGCTGGCCCTGGAGGCCATCACTCACCCGGCTATCCGCGAGCGCCTGCACACGCAATGCCGGGCGGCCAGCGGTCCTTTTGCCATCGCGGCGATCCCGCTACTGACCGAGGCCGGTGGCCGCGCCACTTACCCGTGGCTGGACCGGGTGCTGGTGGTCGATGCGCCGGTGGCGCTGCAGCGCGCGCGGCTGATGGCGCGCGATGGCATCGATGCGGCGCTGGCCGAGCGGATGATCGCCGCGCAGGCCAGCCGCGAGCAGCGCTTGGCACTCGCCGACGATGTGGTGGTGAATGATGGCGATGCGATGCATCTGGAAGCGCGGGCGCGCGAGTTGGCGGCCAAGTACGTCGAGCTCAGTTCGTAGGGCCTGCTGCGGCGGGTGCGCTGGCGGTGTCAATTTCCGGTCGGGGCTGAAGCCCCTCCTACACGCTCACCGATTGCCTTTATCGGCGCCGTCTGCCCTGTAGGAGGGGCTTCAGCCCCGACGAGCGGAGCGGCGGCAAAAGACGCCCCTACGCGCTCGGTAGCCCCTCGGGCGCAAAATACAAAGTTGCCACCACCCCACGTGCCTTGCCCGGCCGCACGCTCACACGCCAGCCATAGAGGTCGCACAGGCGGCTGACGATGGACAGGCCGATGCCGCCGCCCTGCGAATGCCCGGCATGGGTGCCGCGGTAGCCGCGCTGGAATAGCTTGGCGGCATCTTCCTCGCTCAGGCCCGGGCCGGTGTCTTCGACTTCCACCCGGTCTTCGTACACGTGCACGCGCACCTGGCCTTCCTGGGTGTACTTGACGGCGTTGCCGATCAAGTTTCCCAGGGCCACCGATAGCGCCGATTCGGGCGCGTCGATGACCCGGTCGCGTGCGCCTTCCAGCAGCAACGCCAGGGGCTTGCCGCCAAGTTGGGCGCGGTGGGCTTCGAGCAGTTGCTCGGCGACCTTGGCGACGTTGCTGCTGCCCTGCCCGCGCTCGTTGCGCGACAGCAGCAGCAAGGCCCCAATCAGGTCGCTGCACTGTTGCTCGGCGCGCTGGATGCGCTGCAGGCGCTGCAGCACTTTCTCGTCCAGGTGCGGCCGCGCCAGCAGCAGCTCGGTGGCACCGCGGATCACCGCCAACGGGGTGCGCAGTTCGTGGCTGACGTCGGCGTTGAATTCGCGATCGCGCTCGACCACTTCGGTCAGGCGGTTGGAATAGTCGTCCAGCGCCTCGGCCAGCTGGCCGACTTCGTCGTCGGTGAAGTGCGGGGCCAGCGGCTTGGGCTCGCTGGTGCCGCCGCGGTAGGCACGCAGCCGCGCCGCCAGGTCGGACACCGGCCGCATCACCTTGGAGGCTGACCACCAACCCAGCACCAGGGACAACAGGCTGAAGACCAGCACCGAGGTCAGCAGGGTGCGGTTGAGCTGGACCTCGCCGCGCTGCGACTGGGTCATGTCGTAGGCGAGAAAGAACCAGGCCTCGTCGGTCTTGCGCACCGCCAGGCGATAGGCGAACGGGCGGCCCTCTTCGTCCAGGCCGCTGATGATGCGGTACACGCCGGGCTTGAGATCGACCCACTCGGGGTGTTCTTCGTAGACGCGGTCGAACTTGTCGCGCGAATAGACCCAGCCGCGGATCTGGTCGATCGGCACCGGCGGGTTGTGGCTCGGGTCGGCATAGAACCGGCGCACGTACTCGTCGATGTTGCGCTCCATCACGTCTTCGACGAGCTGGTTTTCCACGCGCGCGCGGGTCCACTTGGTGGCGAACGCGAACAGGCTGGTCAGGCAGAAGCCCAACAGCACGAAGGAGAGGATGATTCGACTCCGCAGCCGCCGGCGGTACCGCCCGCGCTTGTCGGCGGGCCGGGCGGCGGCGCCAGCAGGCTCAGGCATCGGGTGAGGCGATCCGGTAGCCGATACCGTGGCGGGTCTGGATCAGCGGCACGTCGAACGGCTTGTCGACGACCGCGCGTAGGCCGTGGATGTGCACGCGCAGCGAATCCGAATCCGGGAGTTCTTCGCCCCAGACGCGGGTTTCGAGCTCCTGCCGGGTAACCACCGCCGGCGAGGCTTCCATCAGCGCCTGCAGGATCTTCAGCGCGGTCGGGTTGAGCTGCAGCAGCTTGCCGCGGCGGCGCACTTCCAGTGTGTCGAGGTTGTATTCCAGGTCGCCGGTTTCCAGCACCCGGGTGTGCACGCCCTTGCCGCGGCGCGACAGGGCATTCAGGCGCACCTCCACTTCCTGCAACGCGAACGGCTTGATCAGATAGTCGTCGGCGCCGGAGTCGAAGCCGGCCAGCTTGTTGTCGAGCGAGTCGCGCGCGGTGAGCATCAGCACCGGTGTCTGCTTGCGCGCCTCGTTGCGCAGCTTGCGGCAGACTTCGATGCCGTCCATGCCGGGCAGGTTGAGATCGAGCACGATGGCGTCGAAGTCGTGGACCACCGCCAGGTGCAGCCCGGTGACGCCATCGGCGGCGAAGTCCACGGTGTGGCCGCGATCTTCGAGATAGTCGCCCAGGTTGGCGGCGATGTCGCTGTTGTCTTCGATTACCAGAATTCGCACTTGGTTGTTTCCTTTACAGTTCTTTCGGGTGCATCACAGCTGGAACTCGCCCGGCATCCCTGCCTGTCGCCTCAACGCGGCGATGGCGCCACTGTGATGCAGTAGGAGAAGAGCATTCGAGCCGACCGGTCTCTGGACGCGGACAAGGCAGCTATGATCCTCCGTCTTCGTCAAGATACCGTTCACGAGACACGGGCTCTCCAAGGCTGAGACACGTTCGGCGACGTAAAGTTGCACGCCGGCAGTGAACGGTGCCCCCACGAACTCGCCGCCACTGCCAACTGCTCGCCGCGAAGTCGAACGACTACTACCCTGCCACACGTACATCCGCCCGCACTGGGGACAAGCTTTCCTTATCCACCGGGCGCGGCAACCGTGCGCCCGGTGCTCCCAGGGGTCAGTTCGTGCGCGGGTCGAATTGCAGCTGGCGTTGCGACATGTCGCGGGTAGCCCGCTGGCCCTGTTCGCGCAGCCGGCGCCGCTCAGCGACGGTCATGCATTGCGAGGTGATGCGATTGGAGCCAACTTGGCGCTCGCGCTGGCACACCAGGCGACTGTCTTCCTTGGCGCTGGTCAGGATCGTGTTCACTACTTCCTGATCGTTGAAAGCCTGGCTTTCGGCCTCCGCAGTCAGCGGCCTGCCGCCGGCCACTTCCAACGCGCCGGTGATTCGACCCAGCGCCTCGCGTACCCGGCCGCGGTCTTCCGGAGAGATCTCCGAATATGTCTTACCGTCATTCATTTGAGCGTTGATCGTCTGCAACTGCTTGGCCACCACGTCGGCCGGATTGTGCAGGTCGAGCACCGGCTGGGTCGCAGCTGCCCAAGCGTTTCCAGCAAGGGCGAAAGAAGTCAAAACAAGCGCACGGACAAACAATTTCATTGGCCACCATCCTGGTAGAAGACGAACCTGACTGTAAGCCATGAACCAGGCGCGGTAAATCGAGCCGGGAGGCCCAGCGGACAGAAAAAGGCCCAGGCGCGGCCAGCGCCTGGGCCGAAACATCCCGATTTACCGTTTTCCTGCGAGGGCAGAGCTGCGGTCTGGTAGAGGCTAGCGGCCGGCGAATTAAACCGTCGTTAAATTTTTACTAAGAAGTTGCCGCGACCCGGGCCGCGGCCACGGCCGCTTCGATGCGGGCGACGATGGCCCCGGCCACGTCTACCCCGCAGACCCCCTCCACCCCTTCCAGGCCCGGGGTGGAGTTCACCTCCAGCACCAGCGGCCCGCGGCCGGCGCGGATCAGGTCCACCCCGGCCACCTGGAGGCCGAGCGCACGGGCCGACCGCACGGCGACCTCACGCTCCTCCTCGGTCGCCACGGCCGCCTGAGCGGTGCCGCCCAAATGCAGGTTGGAGCGGAAATCCCCCTCGGCGGCCTGCCGGCGCATGGCCGCCACCACTTGGTCGCCGACCACGAAGCAGCGCAGGTCAGCGCCCTCGGCCTCGCCGATGAACTCCTGCACCAGGAAATTCGCGTACAGCCCACGCAGCGCCTCGACCACCCCGCGCGAGGCGCTGGCCTTCTCGGTCAGGATGACCCCGGCGCCCTGTGCACCCTCATTCAGCTTCACCACATGCGGCGGCGGGCCGAGCATGGAAAGCAGGTCCTGGGTGTCGTCAGGGTTGTCGCCGAACACGGTCACTGGCATGTCGATGCGTTCGGCGGCCAGCAGCTGGTGCGCGCGCAGCTTGTCGCGGCTGCGCAAGATGGCATCGGACGGATTCGGGGTGAAGGTGCCCATCATCTCGAACTGGCGCAGCACCGCAGTGCCATAGCGCGTGACCGAAGCGCCGATGCGCGGGATCACCGCATCGAAACCGGTAATCGCGCGGCCTTTGTAATGCATGGAGAACTTGCCGGCGGCGATGCGCATGTAGCAGCGCAGCGGATCCAGCACCCGTACCGTGTGCCCGCGCGCGCGCGCAGCCTCCACCAGGCGCCGGGTGGAATAGAGCTTGCTGTTGCGGGAGAGGATGGCGAGCTTCATCGCGGCCGGTCGCGGAGCGGCCCGGACGCATCTTGCCCGGCCCGGTGGGCATGTGCCTCAGGCGCGCGACGCGGCCTGGAAGATGGAGCGGGCGATGGGAATCGAACCCACGTCAGTAGCTTGGGAAGCTACAGCTCTACCATTGAGCTACGCCCGCGCGGCGTTGACGTAAGTCTAGGGGGCGGGGTTGATCAGCGCAATGAGGCGCGCGCGTTGCGGTTGGTTGCTTGACTAACGGTGCGGGCCCCGTCCCCTCGGGGGCAGGCGTGTCGGTTCCGGCGTACGTCCTTGTACTCAGTCACCGAACGTAGGCCATCCATGGCCTACTCACGCCTACCCCCGAGGGGACGGCGCAAGGCGCGTTGATGTCCCCATCTGTGCGCCTTCGAAGTGTGAGCTCATCAGCGCCATCGCCACACGCATCGACCCGGCAACAGGGACAAGGCGCTCTTCCCTTCCCTCTCCAGGCGTGCCTCAATCGAAGCGTGAAACTTGATGCGCCTGGCGCCGATTCGGCGGGTGGGGCCGTCAGTGGGCCATGGATGGCCCACGGTCGGTGACTGAGTACAAGGACGTACGCCGGAACCGAGACGGCCCCACCCGCCGGAGCGGTGCCCGCACCGCAAGCCGCCGCCCAAGCCGCCATACCTGCGCGCCCCCCATATACCCCCTCCGCAAGTCAACCCAACCAAACAACACCACAAACAAATCGAAGAACAAAAAAAGAAGGGCCGACATAAGCCGGCCCTCCATTCAAAACACAAAGAAAAACCAACCGGTCAGAACGCCCCACTGAAGCTCAAGAAGAACGTCATGTCAGAAGCATCCTTCTGCGCCGTAGTCGCGGTCACGCCGAAATTGCTCTGCAGGCCCCACATCCCGGTACGCGCGCCAATCACGGCAGTAGCGTAGTTGCGGTCGAAGTCGATGCCCGGCACGTAGTACGTGCCCACGCCCGGCATGCTCTGCAGCCATGCGCTGGCTTCCTTGTTGTCCTCGAACTCATGGTCGTAGGTCACCTGCAGGTACGGCTTGATCGCCGGGCCGTCGAGGCGCAGCTGCCAGCCGACGCGGCCAACCAGGGAGTCGATGTCCTGGTCGCCATAGCCAAGCGCGGTGGCGCTGACGTTGCCTTCTTCGTAGCCGTCGATCTTGACCTGCTGCCAGGTCAGGCCGACCACCGGGCCGTGCTTGAAGCTGCCTTCGCCGAGTTCATAGCCGGCGTTGAGGGCGGCGGTGAAGTTGCTGCCGTCGGCCGAGCCCTTGTGCTCGCGGGTGGCCGGGCCGAGCTGGACCTTGCGGTTGATGTCGTTGCTCAGCCAGCTGTAGCTGACCTGGGCATTGACCCAGACCGGGCCGGTGTACCAGCCGAAGAAGCCGCCCAGGGTGGTGGCGTCCTGGGTGAAGTCGCCACGGCTGTTGCCGAAGTCGGCGTCCATGCGGCCGTAGCCGGCGAAGCCGCCGAATACCAGGTCACCGCGAACCCAATCGACGCCGAACAGGCCGGCCGGGGCCAGGCCGTCGTAGAGATCGGCATGGTCGTAGCGCTGGTAGTCGCCGCGCACGCTGCCCCACCAACGGGTGCCGTCGGCCTCGGGCTTGCCGTCCAGGTGCCAGGCAACCTGGTCGGCGCGGGCGCGGCCGGTGACGATCGCGGAGTGGCTCAGCACCTGCTGCAGGCGCGGGGCTTCGAGGATCGACAGCGCGTACTCGCCGAGGATCTGGTGGGTAGCCGTGGTCGGGTGGACGCCGTCGGCGAACAGCCAGGTGTTCTGCGCGTTGGGCGCGGCCAGGCTGGTCGGGTTGCAGGTCGGCAGGGCCGCGGTGCAGGCCATGCCAGTGACGTTGGTGAAGCCATAGGTGCCCGGGTCGGCGACGATTTCCTGCAGGATGTGGAAGGTGTCGACCGGGATCACGCGCAGGCCGGCGGATTGCAGGCCGGCGAACAGGGCGTTGTTGTAGGCGGTGGCCAGCGCGGTGCCCTGCGCCATGCCCACGGCGCCACCGGCACGTGCGCTCGGGGTCAGGCCAATGTCCGGGATGGTCGGGACCATCACGTAGCGGGCGCCGGCATTTTCCAGCGTGGCCACGATACCGACCTGCGCGGTGACCGCGCTGCCGATCGTCGCCTGCACCGGCGCGCCGGCCTGGATCGCGAACAAGTCATTGGCGCCACCCCACACGGTGTACAGGGCGTTCGGGTTGGCCTTGCCGCCGTTGGCTGTGAGATAGCGGTTGACCTGAGTGGTCATCGAGGGCGCAACGCCCAGCGCCGACGGCGGATTGGTCGCAGCGACGCGGGCGCCGCCAGCGGCGTAGTTGTCGCCGGTCTGGCCGTTGCCGTTGGGGACGGCGTTGGTGCCGTAGTAGTCGGCCACGTACTCGGACCAGACCCAGCCCGGGTTGGTGGTGAACTTGCCGGTCACCGGACGCACGCTGGCCGGCAGCAGCGGCTGGTAGTAGCCGCTGTCGGTGAGGCTGTCGCCGAAGAAGACGGTCTGGTCGAAGGCGGCATCGGCAAAGGCCGGCGCCGACGCCAGGGCAATGGCCACGGCCATGATGGAGCGGATAGGACGGAACGACGAAGACATCGGGAACTCCCTGTGAATGGATCTTGCGGATCGACGCGGCCAGTGCCCGCTCTAGCGTACGCAGGCGAATGGTGCATCTTTCCACTGCGTCCGCATGTGCTCACGCTGCACTGCGGCATGAAACGAAAGCGCGCGCCGGTTTGGCGCGCGATGCGACAATGATGACATGGACATTCAACTCAATGGGCAACCGCGTCGGCTCGCCGCCGACACCACGCTGGCCGCGCTGCTCGGCGCCGAAGGTTTGGCCGAGCGCCGAGTGGCGGTCGAGATCAATGGCGAGATCGTGCCGCGCGGCCGCCATGCCGAACATCGCCTGCGCGAAGGTGACCAGGTGGAGATCGTGCACGCCCTCGGCGGCGGCTGAGGCGCGCACGCGAGCGCCCCGCAGTGCCTGGCCACGATGGGATGGGTGATAATTGCGCGATGAGCACCCTTACCCCCCCTGATTCGCTGGTGATTGCCGGCAAGACCTACCGTTCCCGCCTGCTGACCGGCACGGGCAAGTTCAAGGATCTCGAGGAGACGCGCGTGGCCACCGAGGCCGCGGGCGCGGAGATCGTGACCCTGGCGATCCGCCGGGTGAACATCGGCCAGATCGCCGGCGAGCCCAACCTGCTCGACGCCTTGCCCCCGGACCGCTACACCATCCTGCCCAACACCGCCGGCTGCTACACCGCCGAAGACGCGGTGCGCACCTGCCGCCTGGCGCGCGAATTGCTGGACGGCCACAACCTCACCAAGCTCGAGGTCCTGGGCGACCAGAAGACCCTGTACCCGGACGTGGTGCAGACCCTCAAGGCCGCCGAGCTGCTGGTGGCCGACGGCTTCGAGGTGATGGTCTATACCAGCGACGACCCGATCCTGGCCAAGCGGCTGGAAGAGATCGGCTGCGTGGCCGTGATGCCGCTGGCCGCGCCGATCGGCTCGGGCCTGGGCATCCAGAACAAGTACAACCTGCTGCAGATCATCGAAGACGCGAAAGTGCCGATCATTGTCGATGCCGGCGTCGGCACCGCCTCGGACGCGGCCATCGCGATGGAACTGGGCTGCGATGGCGTGCTGATGAACACCGCCATCGCCGGTGCGCGCAATCCCGTGTTGATGGCCAGCGCGATGCGCAAGGCGGTCGAAGCCGGGCGCGAGGCGTTCCTGGCCGGGCGCATCCCGCGCAAGCGCTACGCCAGCGCATCCTCGCCGGTCGATGGCCTGATCGGCTGATGCGCGCCCCATGACCGACCCGTTTGCCAGCAGCGGCGCCAAGGCGCCGCCGAAACCCTTCACCGTGACCGAGGGCCGTCGCGAGGTCCGCAGCTTCGTGCTGCGCCAGGGGCGTTTCACCCCGGCCCAGCAGCGCGCGTTCGACGACGCCTGGCCGCGTTTTGGCCTGAATTTCACCGGTGAGCCGCGCGATTTCGACGCGGTCTTCGGCCGCAACGCGCCCAAGGTGCTGGAGATCGGCTTCGGCAACGGCGCTGCGCTGCGCTTTGCCGCGCAGCAGGACCCCACGCGCGACTACATTGGCCTGGAGGTCCACGCCCCGGGCGTGGGCCGCCTGCTCAATGCGCTGGCCGAGGATGGCAGCGACAACGTCCGGCTCTATCATCACGACGCGGTCGAGGTGCTGGAAAAGGAAGTGGCCGACGCCAGCCTCGACGAGGTGCGGATCTACTTTCCGGACCCCTGGCACAAGAAGCGCCACAGCAAGCGCCGCCTGGTCCAACCGGCGTTCGCGGCGCTGCTGGTGCGCAAGCTGCGGCCGGGTGGCCGCCTGCACGCGGCCACCGACTGGCAGGACTACGCCGAGCAGATGTGGGACGTGCTCGACGCCACCGAGGGCCTGGTCAATCGCGCCGGCCCGCGCGGCCATGTACCGCGTCCACAATGGCGCCCGCAGACCCATTTCGAGACCCGCGGCCAGAAGCTTGGCCACGGCGTCTGGGATCTGCTCTACGATCGAACCTGATTCGAGCGAGCACAGGACAACCGCCGCGACATGGAAACCGCGCTGACGCTGACCAACGACATGAAGCTCGTGCTGGCGTTGGTCGGCTTCACGATGGCGATGTTCCTGTTCGAACGCATCCGCGCCGACGTGGTCGCGCTGATCGTGCTGGTGGTGCTCGGCGTCACCGGCTTGATCGCCCCAGAAGAGATCTTCGGCGGCTTTTCCGGTAACGCGGTCATCAGCATCATCGCCACCACCATCCTCGGCGCCGGGCTTGAACGCACCGGCGCCCTGAACCGGCTGGCCTCCTGGCTGCTGCGGCGCTCGCACGGCAGCGAGAAACGCTTGATGACGATGACCCTGGCCATCTCCGGGCTCAATTCGTCTTTCATGCAGAACCCGTCGGTGATGGCGTTGTACCTGCCGGTGGCCTCGCGCCTGGCCGCGCGCACCGGGCTGACCCTGCAGCGGCTGCTGCTGCCGATCGCGGCGGCCATCGTGACCGGCGGGGCGCTGACCATGGTCGGCAACTCACCGTTGATCCTGCTCAACGACTTGTTGATGTCGGCCAACAACAACCTGCCTTCGGGCATGGCCACCATCGAGCCGTTGCGCATGTTCGCGCCGCTGCCGATCGGCGTCGGCCTGCTGGTGGCGGTACTGCTGTATTTCCGCTACTACGGCGACCGCAAGCTGGTCGAGGAAGAAACGCTGGCCAATGACGGCGTCACGCCCTCGCGCACGGAGAGCTACTTCGCCAAGACCTATGGCATCGATGGCGACGTGTTCGAACTGGTGGTGAGCGCCGAGAGCCCGCTGGTCGGCATGACCCTGGGCGAAGCCGAAGCCGTGCACGACGCGCCGCTGATGCTGGCACTGAAGACTGGCAACGACACCCGCCTGGCACCGCCGGCCGACATGCGCATCTGGGTTGGCAGCGTGCTCGGAGTGATGGGCGCGCGGCAGCACGTGGCCGACTTTGCGCAAAACCAGTTCCTGCGCATGTCCTCGCGCCTGCGCCATCTCGGCGACCTGTTCAATCCCAGCCGCGCCGGCATTTCCGAGGCGCTGATCCCGCCCAACTCGCGCTTCATCGGCAAGAGCGCCGGCGAGCTGCGGCTGCGCAAGCAAAGCGGCATCAGCCTGCTGGCGATCAACCGCGACAAGCAGGTGATCCGCGACGACGTGCGCCAGGAAAAACTGCGAGCCGGCGACATGCTGGTGTTCCACAGCATCTGGCAGGACCTGGCGCAGGCAGCGGAAACGCGTGACTTCGTCGTGGTCACCGACTACCCCAAGGGCGAGCAGCGGCCGCACAAGTTCAAGATCGCCATGGCGATCTTTGCCCTCACCATCCTCATCGCCCTGACCTCCAAGCTGCCGGTCTCGCTCACCCTGATGACCGGCGTGGCCGGCATGCTGATCACCGGCGTGCTGCGCATGGACGAGGCCTATGCCTCGATCAACTGGAAGACCGTGTTCCTGATGGCCGGTCTGATCCCGCTGGGTTGGGCGATGGACAGCAGCGGTACCGCGGCCTGGGTCGCCGGCCACACCATCGAGCGCCTGCCCGAGGGCGTGCCGGTGTGGGCGCTGGAGTTGGCGCTGGCGCTGCTGACCACCGCGTTTTCGCTGGTGATCAGCCATGTTGGCGCGACCATCGTCATGGTGCCGATTGCGGTGAACCTGGCATTGGCCGCCGGCGGCAATCCGACCGCGTTCGCGCTGATCGTGGCGCTGTCGGCCTCCAACAACCTGATGACGGCCTCCAACCCGGTGATCTCGATGGTCGCCGGTCCGGCCAACTACACCCCGCGCGAGCTCTGGCGGGTGGGCGCGCCGTTGTCGCTGATCTATGTCTTGGTGATGGTCGGGGTCATCCACCTGATGACCTGGTCGGGCGCGCTGTAGGCCTCAGGCCAGGCGTATTTCGCCGGCGGCCACGCTCACGGCCACCGCCCGCAGGCGGTCGCCGCGGCAGGGACCGGCAACACAATCGCCCTGCTGCAGTTCGAACGAAGCGCCGTGCGCGGCGCACACCAGGTGCCCCTGCGCGCTCTTGAGGAACTGGCCGGGCGCCCAGTCCAGGCGTCTGCCGGCATGCGGGCAGATGTTCAACCAGGCGCGCACCTGCTCGCCTTCGCGGTACAGCACCAACGACTCGGCATCGCCATCCACGCTGGCCTCCACCTCCAGGAAACCACCGTCGGCGATTTGGTCGAGGCGAGCGAGCGCGGGTGGATCAGAATCGGCGGCGGACATGACAAAGTGACGGCACCCAGGGGGCGGCATTGTGGCATGGCGGGCCGGCGCCAGC
>DATLJF010000244.1:0-30214 GCA_035539015.1 Stenotrophomonas sp.
TCACGCCGCTCTTACGCGGCTCTTACACCCCGCCCCTAACTTCGCGCCCGCAGCACACGCCGTGGATTCGCCCGGCGATGCAAACGCTCATCGAACCAGGGGACAACGCATGTACGCACGACACGGGATGGCCCGGCGCAAAGCCGGCCAGGGCGGTTTCACATTGGTTGAAATGGCGGTGGTGCTGGTCATCATCGGGGTGATCCTGGGCGCGGTCATGATCGGCCGCGACGTCCAGCGCAACGCCGAATACACCCGTATCAAGCAGAAGTTCCTCGACCAGTGGGTGGTGGCCTACAACACCTACCAGCAGCGCCTGGGCGCACCGGTCGGCGACAACCAGAGCGCGCCGCGCCTGATGGTCAACGGCGCCAACTTCAACGGCAATGGCGATACGCTGTCCGGCGGCGACATGTCGCAGGCGCAGGAGCCGGACGCGATCTGCCGGGGCGCGAAGCCTTCGAAGATGACGCGCTCGGCGCAGAGCGGCGACGACTACAGCCTGCGCGATCTGATGCGCAAGGCCGGCGTCACCCTGCCGCCAGGCCGCGGCGAAGGCATGGAAGATCGTTACGTCTATCTGGACACCAACGGTAACCCGCAGGAAATCCAGGTCTGCTTCCAGTGGAACAAGCCGGGCACCGATGCCGGCTCGGGCAACGTCATGGTGATCGCCGGCCTGACACCGGACCTTGCGCGCGCGCTCGACCAGATGATCGACGGCAAGCCCGATGCGCAGAACGGCGCCTTCCGCCAGCAGGGCGTGCAGCGCCGTAGCGGCAACGATGCCAACAGCCCGGGCATCGAATGGGCCGGCAACAACACCCAGAACATCAGCGGTACCGGCAGCGCGAGCGACGTGGAGGACACCACCGGCGATGAGCAGGTGATCACCCTGGTCGCCAACCTCAAGATGAATCAATAAGGCGCCAGACCATGAGCCCGGTCCGCCCCGCCCTGCTCCTGCGCCTGGTGCAATCGCGCCGCGCCTCGCTGCTGCTGTTCGCCTGCACGCTCGGCGCGCTGGTGGTGGCGGCGGCGTGGTTCACCCTCGCGCGCGGCAGCCTGGCCACCGGCTATGCCAGCGTCGGCCAGCGCGAACAGGCGCTGCGCAGCGCCCAGCAACGCCTGCAGGAAGCACGCCTGCGCGTGCAGCTGGCCGATGGCGCGCGGCAACTGGTGGCGCGCGCCAGCAACGGCGGCTATCTCGCCGAAGGCTGGGGCGAGCGCCTGATCAACCTCAACCAGGCGCCGATCAGCCGCAGCGAAGGCAATGCCCTGCTCGATGGCGTCGGCCGCGACCCGGCGCGGCTGTTCGGCGCCGAGGCCTTCGAGGTCTCGGTCACTCGCGCCGAAGACGGCTTGTTCGATGTACCGCCGCCGCGCAGCCCGCCGTTGTTGGTGACCTTGCGCGGCCCGTTGCTGTTCCGCACGCAGCTGCAGGAAACGCCATGAGTATCCAGACCCTGCTGCACCAGGACGGCAAATGGCTGGCGTTCGACGGCGCGCGCGTGCGCCGCCTGGAGAGCCGCCCGAGTGTCGACCGCGCCAGTATTGCCCTCAGCGATTTCGACGGCGCCGTCAGCCAGGTCACCTCGCTTGAGGGCAGCCCGGCGCATGCGGTGGCGCTGATCGAAAAACGCCTGCGCGCCGATGGCCTGATCGACAACGAAAGCAAGATCCTGATCCACCAGACCCGCACCGTCGGCAATGGCTACCAGGCGCTGTTCACGGCGGTGCCGCTGGACCGCTGGCAGCAGATGTTCGCCTGGGCCGAGGCACAGCCGGACCATTGCCTGCTGGTGCCGACCACCGCGCTGCTGTGGCGCATGCTCAAGCCCGGCCGCGGCATCGTGCTGCACGGCGGGCGCCAGGTGGTGTTCCTGGCCTCGCTGCGCGATCGCATCCTGCATGCCTCAGCGCTGGCCTTCAGCGATGCCCGCGAGGACCTGGAACTGACGGTGGCCTCGCTCGGCGAACGTGTTGGCCGCGAGCTCGGCGAAGGCGATGCCGATGCGCTGCAGACCCTGGACGTGGAATGGCTGGGCGTGCTCACCGCACGCCCGGCCAACGACCGCCCGCTGGCGCCGCGTGCGCCGCTTGCGCGTCCCGGCGATAGCGATTGGCCGCGTGGTGCGCAGGCAGCAACCGCTACGCTCGAGCGCGAATGGCCGCTGCGGGTTGAACCGGCGCTGGAAGACGACGCGCCCGCCGCGCTCGACGACGACGCCATGACCTTCGACGGCCAGTTCGACCCGGTCGAAGGTAGCGAGCCGGAAAACCTCGCGCAGGAACCGGACACGCTGCGGCTGCCGGTGCATGCCGCCTCGCCGTGGCTGGACGAGGCGTTGCTGGAAATCTTCTCGGTGCACAGCGGCGCCAGCACCCGCCTGGGTCCACACCTCGAAGTGCAGGACGAAACCGGCGCCCGCTTCCGCAGCGGCGTGGCCCACCTCGCCCAACATGCCAACGCGCTGGTTGCGGTCAATCCCACCGCCAGCCGCCTGATGTACGTGGCCGAACGCCTGCTGCCCTGGGCCAGTGCCGCCTCGCTGGTAATGGCGGTGGCCCTGGCCGCGCTCGGCGGGCGCTGGACGCTGCTGGCGCACGACGCCAACAGCCGCGCCGACACGCTGCAGGCGCAAGCCGAAGAGATCGATGCGCAGATCGCCGCGCTGCAGCCGCGCCAGGCGCTGCCGGCGCAGTACGCCAGCCTGCTGCAGTTCATCGAACGCGCCGGCAAGCTGCAAGCGGCGCTCGACCCGCATGCCGCGCTGGCCAGCGTGCGCGACGCCGCGGGCCACGACGTACGCATCCTGCGCCTGCGCCTGGAAGAAGGCAGCGAACCCGTGTTGCGGGTAGACGGCGTGGTCAATCGCGATGTCGAGGCAAGCGCGCAGGGCCGCCAGGTTGCGCGCTTCGTCGAACGTCTGCGCAGCGCCGGCTATGTGCCGGTGGCCCTGGACCCGCAAAGCGGCAACACCCGCGCGCAGGCGCCGGGCGGTTCGTTCTCCTATCAACTCAAGCGCGTGCCACCGCAGGCCGCGGGGAAGGCCTCGTGAAGCTCAAGCATTCGGCGCTGCTGGCGTTGGCCCTGTGGCTGGGCGTGGCGGTATGGGTGGGCGCGATGATCCTGGCCAAGCCGCGCGTACAGTCGCGCTTCGACGATGAAGATGCCTCGGCGCAGTTGGCGCAGCTGCAGGCCAATGTCCAGCGCAACCGGCAGATGCTGGGCGTGCTGGAGCAACTGGAGAATCCGCCGGCGAACACCGGCGCGGCATTGTTGGCGGTTGAACCGCTGCCCGCCGCCGGCCAGGACATCGGCGAAGGCAGCTTCACCGGTCCGGCGCCGCGCCAACTCACGCTGCTGCTGAGTACCGACGGCAAGCGCCGTGCCTTGATCGATGGCCAGTGGGTCGCGCCTGGCGCGCTCTTGGCCGATGGCAGTCGCGTGCGCGCGATCGGCCGCGATCGCGTGCTGCTCGACGCCGCTTCGGGCGAAACCGTCACCGTCATGATGCCGCCGCCGTTCTCCGCGCAAGCCACCGCGCTGCCGGCGAAGGCCGGGGGACGTCCGTGAATCCGCGCCTGTGGTGGCTCGGCGGTGGCGCGGCGATCGCGGTAGGCATCGCGTTGGTGCTGGTGCTGCGCGGCACTTCGCCGCGCGTCGATGCACCGCTGGAAGCGGATGCCCCGATCGCCACACCGACGGTTGCCGCCGCCATCGAACCGGCAGCACCCGCCAACCCGACCGACCAGCCACCGCCGTGGCTGCGTGGCGATACTGCCGCGCCGACGCCGAGCGCTCCCGCTGCGACGACCACGACCGAAGATCCCGAACGCGCACGCCAGATGGCCGCCCTGCAGCAATCCGTGCAGGGCCTGGTCGGGGTTGCCCGGCAGCGCTCGGTCGCTTCGGAAACCTATTTGCGCCAGGCACTGGCGACGCTGGAACAGATGAACGATCCGGCCATCACCTCGCAGGTCAATCTCGAGGCGGTGCGTCAGAACCTGGAAATCAGCATCCGCATGCAGCAGATCAGCACCCAGCTGCAGCAGATCCTGAGCCAGCCGCCGGGCGAGCAGCGCCAGCAGCGCCAGGAAGCGCTGATGGCGCAGATGCGGCAACTGCAGGGCCAGCTGCGCAGCGATGTGCGCGCAACGCCCGCGGCCACGGTGCCATGATGGGGATCGCGCACCGCCGCCACGCCGCGCGCCAGGCCGGCTTCACCGTGCTGGAAATGGCGGTGAGTGTCGGCGTGGTCGGTGCGCTGGCGCTGCTCGCCGGCACCAGCTATCGCGATTACGCCCAGTGGCGCGCGCGCAGCCAGGCCGAGGCCCAGCAGGAAGTCGCGCGGCAGGCGCTGCGCGCCTTTGCCCTGCGCAACCAGCGCCTGCCCTGCCCGGACCGCAGCAGTTACGGCGACGGCGCGCGCGAAGGCCAGGGCGGCAGCTGCCCGGGTGGCGCGCAAGTGGGCTGGCTGCCTTATGAAGCGTTGGGCTTGCCACGACCCGATCGTGGCCAACGCCTGCGCTATGCCGTCGCCCGCCCGGCCGGTGCCGACCTGGTGCAACCCAGCGGCAGCGCCAGCGAAGATCGCAATTTCGACGCCAGCGCGCGCCTGCGCGCCAGCCTGACCACGCTGGCCGCGCGTGCGCCGGGCAGCGACCTGCCCTATCTCAGCGATCCCAATCCTGATCGCGAAAGCTGCGGCCGCGTGCTCAGCAATCCCGCTTTCGCCGTGGTCGCCGCGCTCGACGATCGCGACGGCAATGGCAATGGTCGCGCCGATGATCCGGCGCGCTTCGATGGCCTCAACCAGGCCATGGCCAGCAGCAACGCCCTGTGCATCGCCGCCCCCGGCCGGCCGATGGACGCCCGCTACGACGACGTGGTTGCCAGCGAGAGCGCCGATGCGCTGCTCGGCTGGCTGGCCACGCAGACCCGATGACGAACCAGGCCCCGCCATGACCCGCTTCCGTGCATTCCCATTGACCCGTCCCGGCCACACCCCGTTGGTCGCCCCGCTCGCATTGGCGTTGACCCTGCTGCTGGGGGGCTGCACCGGCACCCCGCGCAGCGTGAAGTCGCTGCCGCCCACCGAGTACAAGGCCCTGCAGGAGATCGGCAGCCGCGTCGGCGAAGAGTCGGGCAAGCTGGCCGAGGAGAATGCGCGCCTGCGCCAGGAGATTGAGCGCAACGCCCCGCGCATGGCGCCGGTGCCGGTGGTGGCACCGAAGTACGACCCGCTCGAAAACCGCATCGTCACCCTCAACATGAACGACGCCAGCGTCGGCGGCCTGTTGTGGGCCCTGGCCGAGCAGCTGGGCATGAACCTGATCGTCGACCCCGACGTGCTCGCCCGCGACCAGCGCGCCAGCCTGTTCCTGAAGAACGTCACCGCGCGCGAGGTCTACAACCACATCCTCACCGCCTTCGACCTGTACGGCGAAACCCGCGGCGGCGCGCTGGTGGTCAGCCCGATGGAAGAGCGCGTGTTCAACGTCGAGATGCTCAACACTACCTCGTCCCTGGACATGAGCACCGGCGGCGATGTCTTCGGCGCCGGCAGCAGTGGCGCCGGCGGCGGTGATTCTCTGCGCGGCAAGCTGGTGATGGATGGCACCGTCGGCAAGCAGAACGATCCCTACAAGCAACTCGGCGCTTCGGTCGAGGCGGTGTTGCGCGAAGACCAGGCCACCAAGGGCGAAGGCCCGCCGCGCGAAGCGGCGCGCTTCAGCCTGGATCCGCTCACCGGTTCGCTGTTCGTGCGTGCACGGCCCTCGCAGGTACGTGCCGTCGCCGACCTGGTCGAGCGCAACAAGGCGATGCTGGCGCGGCAGGTGCTGGTCGAGGCGCAGCTGATCGACGTCTCGCTCAACGACCAGTTCCAGTACGGCGTGGACTGGAACCTGTTGAAGAACCGGGTCGCCGGCATCGTCGGCGATGCGCCGATCAGCCTGGACCCGATCAGCGGCTCGCTGCCGGGCGCCAACCACGACTCGCTCGGGCGCCTGCTCACTATCCCGCGCCAGACCATCGGCACCGCGCTCGGCCGCGGCACCGGCATTGGTTATGTCGGCGACACTTTCTCCACCGCCTTGAACGTGCTGCGCTCGTTCGGCCACGTCAAGGTGCTGTCCAACCCCAGCGTGCGCGTGCGCAACGGAACCCCGGCCTACCTCAGCGTCGGCCGCAACATCCGCTACGTCAGCAAATCCACCACCAGCTTCAGCAACCCGGGTGGCGGCGCCACCAACACCTCCTCCGACGTGCAGACCGAATCGCTGTTCGCCGGCGTGGTCATCGGCGTGGCGCCGCTGATCCGCAACGACGGCAATGTCGAGCTGCTGGTACATCCGATGCAGACCGAGGTCGATGAGGCCAGCCTGGCGCTGGTGGAAGTGGGCAATGGCAACTCGGTGACGCTGCCGCGCATCAGCTTCAAGGGCATGACCACCACGCTGAACCTGCGCGACGGCAACACCGTGCTGATCGGCGGGTTGATCGACCAGCAGGACCAGAACACCGACAACGGCGTGCCCGGCCTGTCGGACGTACCCGGCCTGGGCAAGTTGTTCGGTGCCGAAGCACGCACGCACAAGAGTCGCGAACTGGTGATGGTGCTGCGGGTGACGGTGATATGAGCCTGATGTTCGCCGCCTTGCGCACGCTCGACGGCGAGCGGCCGGCCCCGGCCGCCGCCACGGCACCAGGGCGCCGCCTGGGTGCCGCGCTGTGGCCGGCAGGGTTGTGGCTCGGTGCCGGCGTATTGCTCGGTGGCGCAGTCGTGGCCTGGTCGGCGGCGCCACTGGCTGCCCCGCCCACGCCTCCGTCGTTGCCGACGATGGCGCCCGTGGCCGCGGTGGTGACGACGACACCCGCTGCCGCGCCCGTCACGCCGACAGCTCCCCCTGCAACAGCGGCCCCTGCGCCGGTCGTTGCCGCCGCGCCAACCCCGACGCCAACCGACCCGGTCGCCACAGCCACGCCGCCCGCCATGCCCACGCCGGCAGCCGTCGCGCCGGTCACCGCACCGCCAGCCCATGGCTTCGCACCGTTGCCTGCAGGCAGCCTGGTCGTGCGCGATGCCGCGCCGGCGGCTGCGCGCGATGCCGACGAACCCGACGCTGCCGCCGTGGCGCGCCATGTCGATGCGCTCGGTAGCGCGATCGAGTCCGGTGATTTCGACAAGGCCCAGAGCCAACTGCAACAACTGCAACACCTGCTGCCACCCCGCAGCCTCACCCTGCTGCGCATGCAGGCCTGGCTGGCGCAGCGCCGCGGGAACGTCGAGCAGGCACTGCCGCTGTACCGCGAGATTGTCGAGCGCATGCCCGGCGACCGCGGCGCGGCGATCAACCTGGCCCTGCTCGAAGCCGGCAGCGGCCAGCTCGACGAAGCGCGCCAGCGCCTGCGCCAGTTGCAGGGCAACGACAACGGCGCCAGCGACAACGAACGCCAGGCCCTGGCGCGTGCCGTGGCCGAGGTCGGAGCCACGCCGTGAGCGACAACCTGCACGCCAGCGGGTACCTCCAGGCCCTGGGCCTGCAGCGCTCGCCGTTTCCGCCCACACCCGATGCCCAGGCCTACTTCCACACCCAGGCCCTGCAACGCGAGCTGGCCGAAGCGGCGCACTGCCTCTTGGCGCGCAAGGGCTTCGTCCTGCTCACCGGTGAAGTCGGCATGGGCAAGAGCACCTTCGTACGGCGGTTGATCGCTGCGGTCGAAGCCGAAGGCGCGGTGGTCTCGCTGGTGCTCAATACATTCTTGCAGGGGCCACAATTGTTGGCGGCGGTGCTGCGTGATTTCGGCCTGGAGCCCGGCGGCGACACCGCCAGCGACCTCAGCCGCCTCGATGCCTTCCTGCTGCGGCGCTGGCAGGCCGGCAGCACCAGCGTGCTCATCATCGACGACGCGCAAAACCTCACGCTCGAAAGCCTGGAGCTGCTGCGCCTGCTGAGCAGCCTGGAAAGCGGGCAGGAAAAGCTGTTGCAGATCGTGCTGGTGGGCCAGCCGGAACTGGCCACCCACCTGGCCGAACATGCGATCCGCCAACTCACCAGCCGCATCGTCAAGCACATCGAACTGCTGCCCTTCACTGCGGAGGAAAGCGCGCGCTACATCGCCTTCCGCCTCGACCTGGCCGGCGCCGGCGGCCGCATCGGCATCAGCCCCGGCGCGCTGCTGGCCTTGCAACGCTATAGCGGCGGCAATCCCAGGCGTATCCACCTGGTGATGGACCGCTGCCTGTACGGGCTCGTGGCGCGCGGCGGCGGCATCATCGATCCGCTGCTGCTGGCCGCCGCGGTCGCCGAAGCCGGCTTCCGACCGCGCCAGGGCGCCGCCCGCATCAGGCCGCGCTGGGGATCGGCGCGCTTGAGCGCAGCGCTGTTGCTGCTGGTCGGCAGCGGCCTGGCGATGGCCACCGGCGTGGCCTGGCGCACCGCGCGCGCGCCCGCAGCAGACACCGCCGCGCTCGCACCCGCCATCGCAAACCGACCCGAGATCAACGAGGGCAAGCTGGCGCACTGCATCGACCGCCTCGGCGCGGCCCCGCTCGCCCGTGCCGACCTGCACCTGCAACGCATCGATGCCACCCAGGCCGCCCTGCTCGGTGTACGCGAAGGCCTGTGCCTGGAGCGTCGCGAAGCGGGCTGGGTCGCTGCCTGGCGCGACCCCTTGCCGAGCGAGCCGATCCCGCGCACGCGCGAGCTGCAGCGCGCCCTGGCCGCGAGCGAACCGCAACTGGACGCCACTTTCGTCGATGGCCGCTACGGTCCAGACACGCGCGCGGCCTTGTCCCGCTTTCAACATCGCCATGGCCTGCCGGCCACTGGCGAGGCCGATCCTTTGACCTTGCTGTTGCTCTCCGCCGCACCGCCGGCCGAAGCCTCGGCGCCCGCTTCCGGAGCCGCGCATGTCCGCCGTTGATCTCACTCCTCGCGCTGCCGGCGCGGCTGCCGGCACGCCGAACGGCCAGTTGAACCGGCTCGGCGAGATCCTGCTCGAACGCGGCCAGCTCAATGGCGCGCAGTTGCAATACGCCTTGCAGAAGCATGCCGTCGAAGGCCTGCGCCTGGGCCGGCTGTTGGTCAAGCACGGCCTGGCCAGCGAATCGGCGATCGTGCGGGTGATGGCCGAACTGCAGGGCATGACCTACGCCCCGGTCGAGACCCTGCCCGAGCCCGATCCGCAGGTGCTGGCGCTGTTCAACCGCGAGCTGTGCCTGCTGCGCGCCTTCCTGCCGTTGCGGCGGGTGGACAATGCACTGGAAGTGTTACTCGGCGACGCCGATGCCGACGCGGTGGCGCAGCTGGTACTCCAGCGCTGCGGCCTGCGTTGCCGGTTCCTGCAGGGTGAATTCACCAAGGTCAGCCAGCTGATCCGGCATACCTACTACTTCGCGCAGAACCCGATCCAGTCGCTGCTCGAACGCGAAATCAAGCGAATTGCCGGCGACGGCGACCACGCGCACAGCCCGGAAAAGCTGCTCGACTACCTGCTCCACCTGGCGGTGCGCGAGCGCACCACCGACATCCACATCGCCCCGGCCGACGGTTCGATCCACATCCTGTTCCGCGTCGATGGCGTGCTGCGGCCGATGCTGGCGATGGCCCCTTCGCTGCACCGGCTGCTGGGCTTCATCAAACTGGCCGCGGAGATGGACATCTCCGAACAGCGCCGACCGCAGGACGGCAGCTTCCGCGCCGTGGTGCTGGACTCCTTCGTCACCGTGCGCGTCTCCACCCTGATCAGCGAGATGGGCGAGCGCATGGTGCTGCGCCTGCTGCCCGAGCACAGCGATCTCTCCGGCCTGGGCGAACTGGGCTTCTTCGAAGACGACGTACGCAAGCTGGAGCGCATGTTCGCCAAGCCCGCCGGACTGGTGCTGATCACCGGCCCCACCGGCTCGGGCAAGAGCAGCTCGCTGCACGCCGCGCTGCGGATGCAGTCGCTGATCGAGCGCAACGTGCTCACGGTCGAAGACCCGGTCGAATACCGTGTCCCCGGCGCCTGCCAGACCGAGGTCAACCGCCGCGCAGGCTACGAGTTCGGCTCGGCGCTGCGGCACTTCCTGCGGCATGACCCGGACGTGATCCTGCTCGGCGAAATGCGCGACGCCGAAACCGCGCAGGCCGCGGTCGAAGCGGCCGCTACCGGCCACCTGGTGTTGTCCACGCTGCACGTCTCCGGCGTGTTCGGCGTGGTGCCGCGGCTGCGCCCGCTGGGACTGGAAGCGCAAGTCATCGCCGACAACCTGCTGTGCGTGGTCAACCAGCGCCTGGTGCGGCAGAACTGCCCGTTCTGCAGCGAAGCGGTTGCGTTCGACGAGGCCGAACGACGCTGGCTCGGCGACGCGCACTCCACCGTCACCCATGGCCGCCGCGGCAAGGGCTGCGAACGCTGCCGCCACAGCGGCTATTTCGGGCGGCTGCCGGTGTACGAGATCCTCACCCTGGACGATGCCATCGCCAATGCTATTGCCGATGACGCCGGCCGCGAGGCCGTGCGCCACCTGGCGCATGTGGCCGGCTTCAGCGACATGGTCCACCTGGCCAAGCGCCGCGTTGCGCTGGGTCAAACCTCGCCGACCGAGGTGCTGCGCGTGGTCGGCGACGGACCACAGGCATGAACGTCTACTACTACCGCCTGCTGCTCTCCAGCGGCCGGGTAAAGACCGGCATTGCCCAGCTGGCGGTCGAGCACGACAGCTCGGCGCGGGTGTGGCTGGAGAAGAACTTCGACGCCACCGTGCTGATGCTGCACCGCCTGCCCGGCTGGCTGGCCGAGACCCAGCGCAGCCTGGCGCACCTGTTCCGCCCCAGCATTCGGCCACCGGAACTGGCCGGCATGCTGCGCGACATGGCGGTGATGACCAGCTCGGGCATCCCTGTGCTCGACGCGCTCAAGGCGGTCTCGCAGGAAGTGGGCACCGGCCGCGCCTCCAACGCCGCACGCGTGGCCCGCAACCTGCTCGACGAACTCGATGCCGGCGCCTCGCTCAGTGATGCCTTCGGCCGTTATCCGGACACGTTCCCCGAGACCGTGCGCAACCTGGTGATGATCGGCGATGAGACCGGCAGCATGGACCGCATGCTGCAGGAAGCGGCCGACCACGTCGAACGCGTCGCGCGGATGACCGCCGACACCCGCCAGGCGCTGATCTATCCGGCGTTCGTGTTCTCGGCGATCTTCGCCGCCGCCGGCTTCTGGATCTACTACGTCATTCCCAACCTCACCGGCCTGTTCAAGCAAATGAACGCCAAGCTGCCGAAGTTGACGTTGGCGGTGATCGCGTTCTCCGAGTGGTTTACCGGGCACGTCGCCTGGGTCCTCGGTGGGCTGGTGATCGTGGCATTCGCCACCTGGGTGAGCTGGCGCTACAGCCGCGCCTTCCGGCGTGCTACCCACTACACCCTGCACCGCCTGCCCATTGCCAAGACCTTGATGAACTCCGCCGGCCTGGCCTTCATCACCGAATACCTGTCGCTGCTGATCAAGGCCGGCGTGGACATGGTGAGCAGCCTCAAGGTGATGGAGCGCGCGGTGCGCGATGAGTATTACCGCGACCGCGTCATCGCCATTCGCCAGGTCCTGGAGCGCGGCGACCGCGTGTCCTCCGCCATGCGCCAAGTCGGCGGCTTCCCGCCGATGATGGTGCGCATGGTGTCCGTGGGCGAGGACACCGGCACGCTCGACCAGCAGCTGGCACGGTTGTCGGCCGAGTACAGCCTGCGGCTACAGCGGTTGATCACCAACCTGTCGGAGATCATCAAGCCGCTGGTGGTGCTGCTGGCCGGCGGCATGTTCATCCTCCTCATCGTGGCGCTGCTGCTGCCGGTCTACGACCTGGTCAAGCAGGCCATGTCGACGCCGCAGTTCTGAGCATGCAGCCGCCCGTGCGCCGCCGCTCGTTTGCCTCGCCGCGCCTGGCGCGCGGTTTCAGCCTGCTGGAAGCGGCGCTGCTGGTGCTGCTCATCGGCGGCGCGCTGGTCACCGGCGTGCTGTTGCTGCGCGCGCCGGCGCCGGTGCGCCAGGCGCAGTTGCAGGAGCAATCGCTGCAGATGGCCGACGAGGCCCTGGTCGCTTACGCGGCGGCATTCGCGCGCTTGCCCTGCCCGGTCACCGCGCCGAACAGCGATACCTGCGTGGCGAATGGCGCCAAGGGCTGGCTGCCGGTGCGCGCGATCGAAGCCGGGTTGCAGCGGCCACTGGCCGGCGACAACCGCCGCCTGGCGCCATTGCGCTACGTGGTCTATCGCGGCGGTGGCAACGACCTTGCCAGCGCCAGCGACCGCTTCAATCCGCACCAGTGGGACGGCACCGCCTACGATTTCAAGGCGATCAACAGCATGGACCTGTGCGCGGCACTGGCCGGTGCCTCGGGGGAAACTGCCAGCGCCGCCTTGAGCGATCGCGCCAACGTGCTCGATGCCGACAGCCAGCGCGTCAATGTCGCCTACGCACTGGCGGCGGCGGGGCCGACCGCCGGCAATGGCGGCGGCCGCTTCGATGGCCGCAACCAGGACAGCAGCGCGCAGATGGAATCGCCGGCATTGGCGGCCAGCGCCGACTACGACGACCGCGTGCGCGTGCGCGGCTTCGATGCATTGGCACGTACGCTCGGCTGCGGCTACGCCGATGCCAGCAATCCGGACAACGTCATGGCCGCCTCGCTGGACCTGGTCGCGCTGGGCGTGGACATGTCCAACGAGGTGACCGAACAGCATGACGGCAACAAGGAGGACACCGAACTGTCGGTGATTTTCGCTTCGCTGTCGGAGGTGTTTGCCGGCATCAACGTCGCCCTGGCCGGTGCCAACGTCGCCAACTCCAGTTCCACCCTTGCCACCGCGTCGGCGCAGCTGGCCGCGGCGATTGCCGCTTGCGCGCTGCCACCGTGGGCGCAATGTGCACTGATCCCGGTGTACACCGCTGCGGTGACGGCCGGCGGCGTCGCGGTGGGCCTGTCGATCGCGGCGACTGTCGTCGCCGCGGCCGCATTGGCGCCGACCTCGGCCGCGCTGGCGCTCACCATCCAGGCCAGCGACCTGGCCAAGCAGCCGCTGGGCAGCAGCCAGGCCAACCTGGCCGAAGCGACGCAGAACGTCTGCCTCACCGCCGAAGGTGGCTACACCTCGCGCGGATTGGATGCCGATGGAAAGGTGATCGTGCTCGATCCGCCGGTCTGGCACGACGGCCTCAAGCAGGACGTGGCCAAGGCACAGCAGGAGCTGGACAACGCGATCAGCCAGCGCGACGGCGCCCGCAGCCAGCTCAATGCCATGGAGGCGACGCCGCCCTCGCCGCTGATCGACTATCCGCTGCCGCCGGACCCGGATGCTAGCGAGGATGACGACGACGATGCGAACTACAACGCCTGGCTGGAATGGCAGCGCACGCTGGAAGCACGCCTGAAGGTCAAGCTTGAAGCCATACGCGCTTCGGAGTCGGCGCGCTTCGAGTACGAGAAGTCGCTCAAAGCCGAACAGGACGCCCAGCGTGAGGTCGACACCCTGGTGCAGAACAGCCTGCAGCTGGCCAGCCAGGTCGCCACGTGTACCGACACACCGCCGAGCGACCCGGCTGGCCAACTGCGCTGCGACAACGCCCGTGCGGCGCTGCGCGCGATCCAGCTGTGCGAGTTCGATCCTTCCGACACCACCGCGCGCGACCAGCGGCAATGCGTGCCGTGGAAGACCCAGGACCTGGCTACCGCCACCGCGGCGCGCCAGAGCGCCTACACGACCTGGCAGACGCGCCAGAACGAAGCCTTGGCCAAGCCGCAGCCGCCGCTGAAGAACTACATCGACGCGAACTCCGGTTGCTTCCTGTTCGGCTGCAACGTGCTGCTGGTACCGAACCAGGACGAGGACGACAAGCGCGAAACCTATGCCAAGACCTATTTCAAGTACCTCGGCATGGTCGAGGCAGTGAAGCTGGCGCAAGCAGAGCGCGACAAGCGTCGGGTCGACTACGACAAGATGCAGGCGCAATGCGATGACCTGCGCAAGCTCAGCCTCGGCGGCGATGCCGAAGGCAAAAAGGCCGGGCTGGTGATCGGTGCCGAGAGCATCCTGCGCGCGGCCGATGACCGCGGCGCGGTCGGCCAGGTGCAGTCGGGGGACCCCACGCCGTGAGCCGTCACCATCAACGCGGCTGGTCGCTGCTGGAGCTGAGCGTGGTGCTGGCCATCCTCGGCCTGCTCGGGCTGGTGCTGTGGCGGCTGTTGCCGCTGGCGCCGCAGGTGGCCGCTGGCGATGCCGCCGCGCGCGACCTGGCGCAGGCAGAGCAAGCATTGCTGGGCTACGCCCTGGTCCACCATCGCCTGCCCGATCCGGTCAGCATCGGCGGCCTGTCGATGTTGCCGGTACAGGAACTCGGCCTGCCGGCGCGCCTGCAACTGCGCTACCAGGTGCAGCCGGCGTTGACCCAGGCCGCCTACAACCGCTTCGAGCCGACCCTGCCCGCGGCCAGCGAAGGCGGCGCGACCACTGCCTCGGCACAAGTTAATGGACTGGACCTGTGCATGGCGCTCAAGGCCGAAGCCTTGAGCAGCCTGGCCGGCATGCAGAACATCCCGACCGCGTTCGCGCTGATGTCGCGTGGCGGGGCCGGCAACGAACGCGCCGAAGAGGATTTCGTGCTGCCCGGCAGCATCGACATCGGCACGCGCCGGGTCCTGGCGGTGGGTCCCAACGAATTCGCCAGCCGGCTGCAATGCCCGGACCGCGTCGCGCGCGTGCAAGGCGCCGCGCGCGCGGCCCGTGCGGCCTATGACATGGAACGGGTGGCGCGCCGCTACAAGGACTTCCGCACCTTCGGCATCCAGGTCGCGCAGATGAACCTGGAGCAGGCCAAGGCGAATGAGGTCTTTGCCGGCTTCGACGTCGCCTATGGCGTGGTGCTGGAAGCGATCGCCGTCCTGCAGGAGGCCGCCGGCTGGCCGCCCGAGGGCCTGAGCATTGCCACCGGCATCGCCGCCCACGTCACCGCCACTGCGCAGTTGGCCATTGCCATCTACAACCTCGACCAGGCGGTGAAGGCACGCAAGGAGGCCGAGGATGACCTGCAGACCGCACGCGAGCAGGAAACCGCCGCTATCGCCACGGTGAACCGCATGCACACGCTTTCCGGCCAGACCCTGCAACGCGCCTTGCAACTCGACGCTGCGGGGCTGCAGCCATGAAGCGACAGCACGGTTTTTCGCTGCTCGAACTGAGCGTGTCGCTGGTCGTGCTTGGGCTGGTGTCGCTGCTGCTGTTGCGCTTCCTCGGCCAGGCCGCGCAGGAACACCGCGGCAGCGCCCAGCGCGAGCTGCTGCAGCGCGCCGACGAGGCCCTGCTGACCTTCGCCATGGTCAACAGCCGCCTGCCCTGCCCGGCCGCGGCCGGCGGCAACGGCGCCGAAGATTGCAGCCTGGGCCAGGTCGGGATACTGCCTTACCGCAGCCTCGGCCTGCCGGATCTCTCGGCGCGACGGGTGCGCTATGGCGTGCTGCGGCGGCCACAGGCCGATGTAGAACAAGATGCCGACCTGGCGGTCAATCGCGACCGCTTCAAGCCCTTGCAGGTTGCGCTGGAGAAATCCTACTTCGCCATGCCGACGGCGCTGGGCAACCCCAACGGACTGGATCTGTGCCAGGCGCTGCGCAACGCGATCCGGCTCACGCCCGATGCAGGTTTCCTGCACACCACCCTGCCCGGCCAGCCGGGCGTGCTCGGCCGCAACGTCGCCTATGCGCTGGCGCTGCCGGGCGATGGCGCCTTCGGCGGCCAGCAGGCCAGCGCCGCGCCGGTGTTCGACTCGCCGCAACGGCCCGGCGCGCCGGACTTCCGCGACCAGGTCGTGGCGGTGGGCAACGAACAACTGTGGGCGCGCATGCGCTGCGGCGACAACCTCTCGGCCGGCGGCCACGCCCATTTCAACGCCGCGCTGGCCGCGTCGATGCTGCGCACCGCGCTGTACGACTACAAGGAGCAACTGGCCGTCTCCAAGAAGCTGGGCGAAGCCAACGTCGCCAGTGCCGCGGCGGCGATCCTCGCCGGCACTGCGGCCACCGCCGACTCCGCCGGCGGCACCGCCGATACCGTTTCCGAATCGCTGGCCAGCACCGGCGCGATGAGCTGGCGCGTGAGCCTGGCGGCGATTGCAACGGCCGGCGCGGTCGCCGTCACCGTCACGGCCGCGGCTTTGCAGGCGCAGGCGGTGAAGGCGAGCAACCAGGCCAACAAGGCCTATGAAGACGTGCAGCCGCTGATCACCGACGCCGACACCCTCGAACCGCTGGTACGCGCGCAGGCCCAGGCCGACGACGCGACCGGCCTGTACTGAGCACCGCCATGTCCTCTCAATTTTCTTCCCCGCCCCGCGCCCGCGGCTTCACCATCGTCGAGATGTCGGTGGTCCTGGTCATCGTCGCGCTATTGATCGGTGCGGTGGCCATTGGCCGCGACGTCTACCGCAGCGCCGCCGCCGAGCGCTTCGGCAACGACTACGTGCAGGCCTGGGTGCTGGCCTACGACCGCTACGTGGCCGCCACCGGCGGCGTGCCCGGCGACAACTTCGACACCCCCACCGGCTATGTCAACGCCAGTACCGGCAGCTTCCTGTGCGGCAACGATCTGCTCAATGCGTTGCTCCAGCGCGGCATCGAAGTACCCGCCGGACGCGGCGAGGGTTTGGGCGACCGCTATGTGTTCCAGGATGGCCGCGGCCAACCGCACGAGGTACGGGTGTGTTTCGGCAATGTGTCCTGGGCCGAGCCCTACGGCAGCGTCGGCAGCTACAGCGCGCGCCCGCGCAACGTGATGCGCTTGCGCGGGCTCACCCCGGAATTGGCCAACCAGCTCGACCAGCGTATCGATGGCCGCATCGACGCACGCCATGGCCGCGTGCGCGAACTGGACCAGCAGGCCTCGACCGCGGCCGCGGCGCAGCCCTGGTCGCTACAGGACGACGTTGGCATGAACGGCGGCAGCAACGACCCTGACGCACAGGTGGCCGAAGTGCACGCCTACGTGCGGATGGATCAGTAGCCGAAGCGCAGCACGCTGTCGCCGAGCTGGATCTGGTCGCCATTGGCCAGCGCCGCTTCCTGCACGATCGCGCCATTGACGCGGGTGAGGTTGGTCGAGCCCATGTCGCGGATCCGGTAACGGGTGCCATCGCGCCACACCGCGCAATGGTGGCGCGAGACCGTGCCGTGCGGGACCTGCAGGTCGGCATCGGTGGAACGCCCGATCACCACGGGGGCGCCGGCCACGGCCGTGCGCCGGCCACGGCCGCTGCCCTGGACCACTTCCAGCCAGGCGTTGCGCGGCGCGGTGGCATCGGACACGGCAACCCGCTGGGTCACGTGCGGATCGGCCCGCGTCGGCGGAGCGGCGGCAGCGTCCGCCGACAGGCCCTCCGCCTGTGCCGCGCCGGCATCGGCCTGCATCGCGCCCAGCTCCCACACCGGCACCGAGCGCCCGAGCCCGGGCAACACGCGCTCGGGCAACGCCTGGGTAGCGAAACGCCCGCGCAACTGCCGCTGCACCGATTCACACACCACCACTTGCCCGGGCTGGGCCTGCAGGCACAGGCGCAGTGCCCATTCGGCCGGATTGCCGAGCACGGTCGGTGCGCCGGCATGCGCCTCGATCCGCGCCAGCCCGGCGCACAAGGCCACCGCTACTTCACCGCCGAAGCCTTCGCGCACGCGGCTGGCAGCTTGCGCGGCCTGGAACGCGGAGTCGCCGGCCAGGGGACGGTCGTCGAAACACGCCATCACGGTGCGGCCGCTGGCCGGCAGCACCCAGCCGCCTTCGCGGCGCAAGCGGTCGCCCACCCGCGCCAGCACTTCCAGCGCCCAGTCAATGCGCCGGGTCTCGTCGGTGCGGCTGCGGACCTCGCAGTACACCACGCTGATCCAGCGCCGCGCCGCGGCGTCGCCACTGGCATTGCGTTCGCGGTTGCCGCCGCCCTCGCCGCGGGCGATGCGCTCGCGCAGCGCCGCGGTCTCGGCCTGCGGCTGCGCATCGATATCGGCGCGCAGTTGGGTGGCGAAGTGGTCGTATGCGGCCAGTGCCTGCGCCGCTTCGCCATTGCCCGCCAGCAGCCGCATCAGCAGGCGCAGGTAGGCTTCATTCCATTCGTCCAGGGCCAGCAGCCGGCGCGCAGTCTCGGCCGCCTGCGGCAGGCGCGCGGATAGTTCCTGCAGCGTACACAGCCGCTGCAGCGCGACTTCGCTCTGGCCAAGCACCCGCCGTCGCGCCGCTTGCAGCCATTCTTCGAATTCCAGGCAGTCCGGCCATTGCAGGCCCTGCAGGAATTCACCGCTCAACGCCTGGGCGCGCTGCTCGGCCTGGGCCACGCTGGGGCTGTCGGCGCCATCGGCGACCGCTTCGAGCGCATGCACGTCGATGTCGAGCGTGGCGGTAGGCACCAGGGCGATGGCGTCGCGGTCGATCTGCAAGGCATCGCCAGCACCGTGCGCGTCCAGCGCCTGCTTCAGGTCGGCCACCACTTGGCGCAGGTTGGTGCGCGCCGAAGCGGGCGCCAGTTGCGGCCACAGCAATTGCGAGAGATGTTCGCGCGGATGCGGCGCCTGCCGCTCCAGCGCCAGGTAGCCCAGCAGCGCCCAGCCCTTGCGGTAGTGGACCGCACCGTCGAGCCGGTCCTCGCCGCGCCGCAGCGCGCGCTCGCCTAGCAGCTGCAATTGCAGCACGTTGCCGCTGCGATCGCCTGCCACCCGGTTCATCGGCGCGAAACCGCCAGCACCGGCGCATTGCCGGACAAGCGTGCGCGCAATTGATCGATACGTGCGCGCAGCGGGGCCTCGGGCGCCAGCCGCGTGCTCAACACGCTGGCCGCCTGCTGCAATTGCGCATGCGCCAATTCAAACTGACCGGCAGTGGCGAGCGCTTCGGCATAGGCGAGCCGGCGCTTGGCCGCCTCGACATGATCCGGACCGAGGTCGGCGGCCAGCGCGTCGAGCGCGCGGCGACGCCATTGCAGCACCAGGGCGTCGGCACCGTCGGCCATCGCAACCGCGGCATTGAGGTCGCACCACCAGGCCATCCGGCGAGGGTTGAGCGCATCCTGGTGCTTGCCGATCTCGCCCAGCTCGACCACCGCGTCGGCCTCGCGGCCGCTGGCCAGCCACCACTCCGCCTGCAGCAGCCGGTTGCCCAGCGAGTTGGGATGCTCGGGCGGATAGAGTTTCGCCCAGCCCTGCATCGCCGGCGCGATGAACGTACCGGCCAGTTCCACCTGGCCCTGCCGCAGCAGGATCCGGCCGAGGTTGAACTTGGCCCGCAACATCGAGATGTCGTTGTCGGGCAGGTTGGCCGAGCGAATCGCCAGCGAGTTGCGGAAAGCGCGCTCGGCCGCCGCCAGCGCCCCGCTGTCTTCTTCCAGCGAGGCCAGGTTGTTGAGCTTGATCGCGTAGTCGACGGTGTTTTCGCCACCGGTGGCGGCCGATTCGCGCATCGCGGTCTGGTAGCTTGCCCGCGCCTTCGGCCAATCACCCATGTCGTGCTGGGTATTGGCCAACTCGCTCCACAGCGTGGCGATCTCGCTGCCGTGGCCATACAGCCGCTGCGCCAGCGCCAGCCCTTGCCGCTGCAAGGCCTCGGCCTCGGCCAGGCGGCCTTGCTCACGCACGCAGATCGACAGGCCAGACAGGGTGTGCTGCATGCCCGCGTTGACGTCCTGGCCAATGGCATGGCGGATTTCCATGGCGTCGCGATAACGTCGCTCGCAGTCGACGTAGTCACCGTTATGGCCGGCCAGCATGGCGAGATTGTGCACCGTCGCCGCGGTAGCGCTCGACAGCCGCCCCGCGTGCTGCAGGCGCAGCGCCAGTGCCTGCTGCAGATTATCGGCGGCCGCCTTGTTGTCGGTATCGATCAGGACCAGGCCCAAGGTGTTGTAGCTGTCGGCCATGTCCAGAGGAGGCGCCTCGATCGACTGCCGCAGCGCCAGCGCGCGCCGCGCCAGGGCGATGGCCTCGTCGTTGTGATCTTCGTTGCTGAGCATTACCGCCCAATCACTCAAGGCCTCGGCCGCCAGGTCGGGGCGGTGTACGCCGCTACTGAGTAATTCATCCACTGCCGCCTTGAGCAGCGGCTCGGCGCGCTGTGGCTGGCCGATATTGTGGAATGCCGTGCCGAGCACCGAGAGCAGCCGCGCATGCACCGCGCGGTCTTCGATCGGATGCGCCTGTACCTGCCGCAGGCCGGCTTCGAGCACGTCGCGCGCGGTCGCATCCTCGCGCCCCTTGCCCTTCTTCGGGTCGGCGTAGCTGAAGGAATCCAGCAACAGCTGGCCCACCTGTTCGGCGCTGGTGGCCGCGTAACGGGCGCGGTCGCGCTCCTGTTGCAGCTGCCAGACAAAGCCCACCGCCACGCAAGCGAATACCGCCACCGCACCGGTTTCGCGCCAACGCCGGCGCAACAGCTTGCGCAGGCGATAGGCCTGGCCACCGGGCATGGCCCGCACGTGATGGTGGCCAAGATAACGGCCAATGTCTTCTTCCAGCGCGGCCACCGAGGGATAGCGCTGGGCCGCATCCGGCGCGCACGCCTTGGCCGTGATGGCGTCGAGCTCGCCGCGCAAGCGCCGTTGCCAGGGCACTGCGTCGGCCAGCGTACTGGGCCGCGGCAAGGACGCGCGTGGCTGCAGCGGGTCGCGCGCAACCCGGCGCTCGGCGAGCAGTTCGATCAGCAACACGCCCAGGCTGTAGACGTCGCTGGCCACATTGATCGGGCGGCCTTCCAGCAGTTCCGGGCTGGCATAGGCCGGGGTGCAGAAATCGGCCGGCGCGCCGCCGCTGCCGAGCGCGCGGGCGATGCCGAAATCCAGCAGCACCGGCTCGCCGTCCTCGCGCACCAGCACGTTGGCTGGCTTGAGGTCGCAATGCACGATCAGGTGCCGGTGCGCCACTTCCACGGCGCGGCAGATGCGCCGGAACAACGCCAATCGTGCGGGCAGGTCGAGTGCCTGGGCCTGGGCGAAGCGGTCCAGCGGCAGGCCGTCGACGTACTCCATCACCAGGTAGGGCTGGCCATCCGGGGTGGTGCCGCCGTCGTACAAGCGCGCGATGCCCGGATGCTGCAGTTGCGCCAGCAGCTGGCGCTCGGCCGCCATGCGCGCGGCGACATGAGCATCGGCCGGGCCATGCAGCAGCTTGATCGCCACGCGCTGGTGGTAGAGATCATCGGCGCGCTCGGCGATGAACACCGTGCCCATGCCGCCGCTGGCCAGGCGTTCGACCAGGCGCCAGGGCCCGAGCGTATCGCCGACGTGCAACTCGGTCTCGGGCAACGCCGACGCGGTCGCGCCGTCGGCTTGCAATGCGCGCGTGTGGCGGTCGAGCATCGCCTCGACCAGGGCAATGGTGTGCGCGTCGCAGGTCAGTTCGCGCAGCCGATCGCGCTGGCGGGCCAAGGGCACCGTCAGCAACTGTTCGAACAATGCGCGCGTGGCCTGCCCCTCACCGGGCGGGTTGGCGTCGTTCAAGGTCATGGCTTCCAGTGCCCTGATTTCCCCGCACCCAGTGTAATACCTTGCGGCGCACCACAGATGTCAGTTGGGCCGGTCGGGCCGGCACCGCCCGATCAGGCGCTCAGGGCGGTCCGGCCGGCTGGCCGCGCAGACAAGTGCGCGCGCGCCTGGGCCTCCTGCTCCGGCGCCAGCGCCGGCAAGGCGACGAACTTGTCCGCCACCCAGGCCGCCACCGGCATGCCATCCAGGTACAGCACGCGGTTGCCCGGCACCCGGGGCACCCGCTCGCCCGGCAACACGCTGCCCAACAGGTTGGCCGGATCGCACGCCGATACGCTCAGCCATTGCTGCGCGGGCCCGTCACGACGCGCCTGGCGCAGCAGGCCGATGGCCTCGGGCAAGGCGAATTGCTCGCCCGACAGGCCTTCGATGAAGCGCCCGCCGCGCAGCTCGCCGCGTGCCTCCAGGCGCTGGCACACACGCAGCAGTTCGCGCCAGGGCGGCAGCCACGCCGCCTCGCGTTCGAGCAGGCGCCAGCACAGCACGCCATAGCGACGCAGCAGCGTGCGCACGACATGCTCAACTGCCTCGGCGCGAAGCTCGGCCGCCTGCAGCGGGTCGGCGCCGCTGGCCGCCGGCCGCAGCGGCGCCCAGCGACCGGCATCGCGAATGCCGTGCAGGGACAGCCGCCGCCGCTGCCGCGACAATGCCGAAGGGCGCTTGGAAGCCGGCACCAGCAGCGCGCGCAGGCCCGCGTAACTATCGCAATGCAGTCGCCCGCGCATGACCAGTTCGGCCAGCGCCTCTTCCAGTTCGGTGGCCATCAGGTGCACGCCATCACTGATTTCATCGAAGAAGCTGGCGCCATGCGCGTCGAGATAATCGGCCACGCGCTGCGCACGCGAGCCGAGCGCGGCTTCATCGTCGGCCTCACCTGCGGCGAGCAATTGCCACCGCGCCGCCTCGCGCCGCGGCAACAGCACCACCGGGCTGGCGCGCAGGCTGCCGCCGCTGCCGCGCGCAGCGGGCGCCGGGCGCAGCCGACGCCAGCTCAGGCGGCCGGCGGTACACAGTTCATCCAGCCAGTTTGGCTGGTAGTCGCGCACCCGGGCTGGCAGTAATTCGCTTTCCCAGACCGCTGCCGGCGCTTCGAAACCTTCCAGCTGTGCCAGCACGCTGGCCAGCGCTTCGGGGCCGGCGGTGCGCGCATCCGCATCCACCCGCTGCCACTGCAACAGGAAGCGCGCGTAATCGCGCGGCGCCACCGGTTCGATCTCGCGCCGCAGGCGGCCCAGGGTGTAGCGATGGATGCGCGCCAGCAGGTGACGCTCGCACCACTCTTCTTCGGTTGCGCCCGGGGTGAAGCGCCCGGCCATGACATAGCCTTCGCTGCGCAGGCCTTGCAACGCGGCGGCGATGTCTGGCGCGGGCAGTTGCAAGGTGTGCGCCAACAATGCCGCTGGCGTCGGCCCGAGTGCAGCAAGGCGGGCGCGCAGCAATTCGCGCAAGGCCGGTTCGCGCTGCCAGTCGTGCACGCGACATTCTTCCGGTACGCGCAGCGTGGGCTGAGGCGTGGCCTGCGGATACAGCGGCGCCACCGCCTCGATGCGCTCGACGCTGACCCACATCGCCAGCCCATCCTCGCCGTGCAGGCAGCTGGCGCGACCGGCGTCGGCCAGGATCGCGAGCCAGGCATTCCAGCCGGCTTCGGCGGCGGCCTCGTCGGCGCGAATCAGCCCCATCGAGGCCAGGGCCTCGTGCATCTCTTCCGGGTCGCGTGGCTGTGGCCAGGCCTGTTCGCGCACCGAGGCAATCGCGTCGGGATCGAGCCGGCCGAGGTCATCGGCGCTTTCCGGGTCGCGATAACGCCGGGTCTGCACCGCCTGGGTGCGGCGCTCCTCCAGCGGGGCGTCATCGAGGAAGGCATAGGGCCGCGCATTGAGCGCTTCGGCCGCCAGCGGCGAGGGCGCGGCCAGATCGCGCGCCACCACTTCGATCTGCCCGCTCTCCAGGCCACGCAGCACCTGCAGCCAACCGTCGGTGTCCATGGCTTCGTGCAGGCAGTCGTGCAGGGTCTGCTCGACCAGCGGGTGCTCGGGCACCTCGCGCTCGCCCACCAGGTTCTCGGCACAAGCAACCTGGTCGGGAAATACGGTGGCCAGCAAGTCCTCGGACTTCATCCGCTGCAATTGCGGCGCGACCTTGCGGCCGCCGGTGAAACGCGGCAGCGCCATCGCGTTGGTGGCGTTCCAGCGCCAGCGCACGCCGAACAGCGGCGCATCGAGCAAGGCCTGCACCAAAACATGTTCGGCGGACGAAGAATGCAGGTAGCGCGAGACATCCAGCAGGTCGAAGCTGTGGCTGGTGGACAGCGACAGGACGATGGCATCTTCGGTGGCCGCGGCCTGCAGCTCGAAGTTGAAGGTGCGGCAGAAGCGCTTGCGCAGGGCCAGGCCCCAGGCGCGGTTGATGCGGCTGCCGAACGGGGTATGGATGACCAGCTGGGTGCCGCCGCTGTCGTCGAAGAAGCGCTCCATGACGATGCGCTGCTGGGTTGGCAGCGCGCCGAGCGCGGCCTCGGCCTGGGCCAGGTAGTCGAGCAGCTGGCGCGCGGCCTCGGCACCGAACGCGCAGTCCTCGGCCAGCCACGCCAGCGTCGCCTCGCGGCCGTCGCGTCGCAGGCGCGTGGCGACTGCTTCACGCAGGCGTGCCACTGCGTGCGAGAGCTCGTCGGTGCGCCCGGGCGCTTCGCCCAGCCAGAACGGAATATTCGGCGGCTGCCCGCGGGCGTCTTCCACCCGCAGCCGGCCCGGCTCCACCCGCAGGATGCGATAGCTGGCATTGCCAAGCTGGAACACATCGCCGGCCAGGCTTTCGACCGCGAAATCTTCGTTGACGGTGCCGATGTTCTGCGCCTGCAGCTCCAGCACCACGCTGTAGTCGCCGGTCTCTGGAATGGTGCCGCCCGACGTCAGCGCGGTCATGCGCGCGCCGCGGCGTGCATGCAGCTGGCGGTTGACCGCATCGCGATGCACGTAGCTGCCGCGCGGGCCAAGCCGCGTGCTGAAGCCCTCCACCAGCATCCGCACTACGTCGGCGAAACGCTGGCGCGACAGCTGCGCATAAGGCCAGGCGCGGGTGACCAGCGCGTACAGCGCGTCTTCGTCCCAATCCTGGCAGGCGACCTCGGCGACGATCTGCTGCGCCAGCACGTCGATCGGCGCGGCTGGCAGCCGCAGCGCATCGAGTTCGCCCCGGCGCACGGCATCGAGCAAGGCGGCGCACTCGACCAGTTCGTCGCGCGAGGCCGGGAACAGCCGCGCCTTCGGCGTACCGCCGACGGCATGGCCGGAACGGCCGGCGCGCTGCAGGAAGGTGGCGATCGAGCGCGGTGAACCGAGCTGCACGACCAGGTCCACATCGCCGATGTCCAGGCCCAGTTCCAGCGAGGCGGTCGCCACCAGGACGGTCAGCTCGCCGGCCTTGAGCCGACGCTCGGCCGACAGCCGGGTCTCGCGCGAGAGGCTGCCGTGGTGGGCGGCCACGCGGGTGGCGCCGAGCAGCTCGCCCAGGTGGCGCGACGCGCGCTCGGCCATGCGCCGGGTGTTGACGAACACCAGCGTGGTGCGATGCGCGCGCGCCAGCGTGGCCACTTCCTCGTACACCTGCTGCCACTGGTCGTTGGACATCACCGCCGACAGCGGCGTCGGCGGTAGGCCGAGCGCGAGATCGCGCTGGCGGGTGTAGCCGATATCGACGATGGCGCAGTCCGGCACGTCGCCATGCACATGCGCGGCGCCGACCAGGAAACGGGCAACCGCATCGATCGGCTTTTGCGTGGCCGACAAGCCGATCCGCTGCACCGGCTGCGCGGCCAGTGCCTGGAGCCGCTCCAGGGTCAGGGCCAAGTGGCTGCCGCGCTTGTCGGCGGCCACGGCGTGGATCTCGTCGACGATGACGCTGCGCACGTGGCGTAGCGCCTCGCGCCCTGACGCCGAGCCGAGTAGCACGTACAACGACTCCGGCGTGGTCACCAGGATGTGCGGCGGGCGCTTGCGTGCCTGCGCGCGCTCACGTTGCGGGGTATCGCCGGTGCGCACGGCGGCGCGGATCTCGACCGCCGGCAAGGCTTCCTCGGCCAGCGCCGCGGCAATGCCCTGCAGGGGCGTTTCCAGGTTGAGGTGGATGTCGTTGGACAGCGCCTTCAACGGCGAGACGTACAGCACCCGGGTTTCGTCCGGCAGTTGCCCGCCATTGGCCAGGCCCTCACGCAACAGGCCATCGATGGCAGCGAGGAAGGCGGTGAGGGTCTTGCCCGAGCCGGTGGGCGCGGCCACCAGGGTGTGGCGGCCGTCGAGAATCTGCGGCCAGGCCTGGGCCTGCGCCGGCGTGGGCGCACCGAAACGCCGCTGGAACCAGCGGGCGGTGGTCGGGTGGAAGCGGCTCAGTACCGGGTGCATGCCAGGCCTCGTGGGGCGCGCGGCACCAGGGTAGCGCTGCGCGGAGGAAACCGGAGGGGAACCCTCGAAATGGGGCCGGATCGAGGGACGGCAACGTCGTTGCGGTGAACCGGTTCAGTCATCCGTGGGATCGCGCCTGCGCGCGCCGGCGCTGAGGCCCCTCCTGTAGGAGCGGCTTCAGCCGCGACCGGAAAAGGTCGGCCGGCATATTGCCCGCAGCACGATGCACTCCAGGCTGAAGCGCCTCCCACAATCTGGCACAGTGCGACGATGACCTTGATCCTGTTGATGATCTTCGGCGCGGCCGCATTCGCTTACTGGAATGCCGCCCGCGCCGCCGCCGAGCGCGCCGAGGCCTTGGGCCGCAATGCCTGCCGCGCCGCCGATGTGCAATGGCTGGACCAGAGCGTGCATGCCATCGGCGTGCGCGTATGCCGCCTGCCGAGCGGGCGCCTGGGCCTGGAGCGCACGTTCCGCTTCGACTACTCGCACGACGGCGTCGACCGCCAGAGCGGCCGCCTGGTGCTGCGCGGGGGCGAACTGGTGTCGTTCGTCGGACCGTCGATGGCGACGGTCACGCCTTTGAGGCCGCAGCCGGAAGATCGCGCGAGCTGACAGTTCCGGGCTTCGTTCCTCGGGGCTGAAGCCCCTCCTACATTTCTCCAGCAGACGTCTCGTAGCCTCCCGGATGCCGCTCGCCGCTACTTGACCACGCGCAGGTGCGGGCGCTTGCTGGGCGGCGGCGGCGTGTCTTCAGGGTCGTGGCCGCTGCTGGCGGCGTTGTCGCCGTCTTCGTTGGCGGTACCGCCGGTCCCCGGCAAGTCGTCCGGCAGGGCCATGCCCTGCCCGGTCTCGCGCGCATACACCGCCAGCACCGCGGCCATGGGTACCTGCACCGGGAAGCTGACGCCGCCAAAGCGCGCGGTGAAACTGATGCCTTCGTTGTCGATGTCCAGGCGCACCACGGCACGCTCGGCGATGTTGAGGACCACGCGGCCGTCCTTGACGGCGCTGGAGGGCACCTGCACGCCCGGCAAGCCCGCGTCGACCAGCAGGTGCGGGGTCATCTGGTTGTCGTTGATCCACTCCACCAACGCCCGCAACAGGTACGGACGGTGGCTGGTCATACGGGGAAAGTCTTCGCTCATGGGCGACAGTTTACTTGGCCGCGGCGCAGCCGCGCGCCCCCTGGCAGGAGCGGCGGCGCGGGGCGGTCAGCCCGGCCTCATCAGGCCGGCATGTCGCGCAGCTTCTTTTCCTGGTCGGTCAGGCTGCGGATGAAACCGGGATTGCGGAAGATGCGGTTGCCGTAGTCCTCGATCGCCTTGCCGTCCTTCGGCAACGGGATGTCCAGCGCCTGCAGGCGCCAGATGATCGGCGCCATCGCGCAATCGGCCAGGCTCATTTCCGGGTTGAGGAAGAACTTGCTGGCCTTGAACAGCGGCACCGAGGCGGTCAGCAGTTCCTTCAGGCGCTTGCGCCCGGCTTCGGCCTGGGTCTTGTTGCCGAGCTGGATCGCCTGCACCTGCGGCACCCAATCATGTTCGATCCGCAGCATGGCCAGGCGCAGGCGCGCCCGCGACAGCGGATCGACCGGCATCAGCGGCGGATGCGGGTAGCGCTCGTCCAGGTATTCGCTGACCACCGAGGCGGCGTACAGCACCAGCTCGCGTTCGACCAACGTCGGCACCGAGTGGTACGGATTGAGGTCGATCAGGTCTTCCGGCGGGTTCTGCGGGTCGACCGCCACCAGATCGTAGGTGACGCCCTTGGCCGCGAGGACCAACCGGACACGATGGCACAGCACATCGTCGGTGGAAGAAAACAGGGTCAAGGTATTCCGCATACGCACACTCGTCGCCATTCAAGGCTCTCCAACAACCGGTCCAGGTTGTTTTTTATGAAATCCGCCGGTCGCATCGACGCCGCCGACCCAGTGCCGGTGGTCGCCCCGATTTCCGAGTGTGCAACCGGCCGTCACAAAAGCCAATAGCGATGCTGCGCCTCCGTGGCGGCCTGGCGGCAGCCTCCGCCGCCGCCAGCCTCAATGCACGTCCTTCCAGTATTCCTTTTTCAGCAGGTAGGCCAGGAAGGTCAGGAACGCCAGGAACAGCACCACCCACACGCCCATGCTCTGGCGCTTGAGAATGGCCGGCTCGCCGGCGTACTCCAGGAAGTTGGTGATGTCACGCACCGACTGGTCGAACTCGGCCGGGCTCAGCTTGCCGGGCGAGGCAAGCTTGAGCGCCACCACCGGCTTGTCCATGCCCGCCGCTTCCGGCTCGCCGTATTCCGGCTGCTGCAGCCCCTGCAACTCCCACAGCGGGTTGGGCATCGAGACGTTGGGGAACAGCTTGTTGTTCCAGCCCAACGGCCGGCTCTGGTCCGGGTAGAACGACTTCTGGTAGGTGTACAGCCAGTCGGTGCCGCGCACCCGGGCGATCAGGCTCAGGTCCGGCGGCGCCTTGCCGAACCACTGCGTGGCGCCGTCCTTGGGCATCGAGGCCTCGATGTGGTCGCCGATCTTTGCGCCGGTGAAGTTGAGGTAGTTCATGACCTCCTCTTCGCTCAACCCCAGGTCGCTGGCCATGCGCGAGTAACGCAGGTACTTCAGCGAGTGGCAGCCGGAACAGTAGTTCATGAACAGCTTGGCGCCGCGCTGCAATGAGGCGCGATCGCCCAGGTCGTTGCCGGCCTGCAGCAACTGGCCGCCCTCGGCCGCGCTGGCGGCACCGGCAACCGCACCGACGCCCAACAGCAGGCCCAGGGCCAGACGGGTGGTCCATCGCGTCTTAGTCATGGGTGGTCACCCGATCCGGCACCGGCTTGGTCTTGTCCAAGGTCGTCCACAGCGGCATGGTGATGAAGAAGGCGAAGTACAGGAACGTCAGCACGCGCCCGATGTAGGTCTCATGGATGTCGGTGCCGGGGCCCGAACCGATGATGCCCAGCCAGACGAAGCACACCGCCAGCACGCCCAGGGCGACTTTCGAGATCCAGCCGCGGTAGCGGATCGAGCGCACCTTGGCGCGGTCCAGCCACGGCACCAGGAACAGGATCGCGATGGCCGAGAACATCACCAGTACGCCGCCGAGCTTGTTCGGTACCACCCGCAACATCGCGTAGTACGGCGTGTAGTACCACACCGGCTTGATGTGCTCCGGGGTGACCAGGCGGTTGGCCTCGGTGAAGTTGTCGTGCTCCAGGAACAGCCCGCCAAAGCCCGGGGCGAAGAAGATGATGAAGGCTGCCAGGATCAACAGGAAGCCAACGCCGACCATGTCCTTGACCGTATAGTACGGGTGGAACGGGATGCCGTCGGTCGGTGCACTGGGCGACCAGCGGTTGCCCTTGGGCCCCTTCTTGATCTCGACGCCGTCCGGGTTGTTCGAGCCCACCTCGTGCAGCGCGCCCAGGTGCAGCACCACCAGTAGCAGCAGCACCAGCGGCAGCGCGATGACGTGCAGGGCGAAGAACCGGTTGAGGGTGGCATCGCTGGGCAGGTAGTCGCCCATGATCCATTCGGTCAGGCCGTTGCCGATCACCGGGATCGCGCCGAACAGCGAAATGATCACCTTCGCGCCCCAGAACGACATCTGGCCCCAGGGCAGTACGTAGCCCATGAACGCTTCGGCCATCAGCACCAGGTAGATCAGCATGCCGAGGATCCACACCAGTTCGCGCGGCTTCTGGTAGCTGCCGTACATCAGCCCGCGGAACATGTGCAGGTAGACGACGATGAAGAACAGCGAGGCACCGGTGCTGTGCATGTAGCGGATCAGCCAGCCCCACTCGACGTCGCGCATGATGTACTCGACCGAGGAAAACGCCTCGGCCGCGCTGGTCTTGTAGTGCATCGTCAGGAAGATGCCGGTGACGATCTGGTTCACCAGCACCACCAGGGCCAGCGAGCCGAAGTAGTACCAGAGGTTGAAGTTCTTCGGCGCGTAGTACTCGCTGACGTGCTTGCGGTAGACCGGCATCAACCCCGGCGCACGGGCATTGACCCAGTCGAACACGCCATTCGCGGTACGGACAAGGATATTGGCCATGGCTCAGGCAGCCCCCGTGCTGGTGGGCGCGCCGCCGCCGGAAGACGGGTCCACGCCGATGATGATCGTGTTGTCGTCCTGGTAGTGGTGGGGCGGCACCAGCAGGTTGATCGGCGCCGGCACGCCCTGGAACACGCGGCCGGACATGTCGAAGCGCGACTTGTGGCAGGGGCAGAAGTAGCCGCCCTTCCACTGCGGGTCGTAGG
>DATLJF010000245.1:0-7005 GCA_035539015.1 Stenotrophomonas sp.
ATCCTGGCCACGCGCTTCAACGACAGCATCCGCTACCGCTGGGAGCGGGTGGTGGACTTCCTCAAGCTGCATTACCTGCTCAGCCGGCGCGACGATTCGGACTACTGGCGCGACCATCGGCGCGAGGAAACCCAGCCGCAGCGCCTGCGCGAACTGCTGGCCCTGTGGCAGTACCAGCCGCCCTCGCGCTACGACCTGTACCGCATCGAAGAGGTCTTCCCCTGGGCCAGCTACCAGTACATCCTCTACGGCATGGGATTCGTGCCGCACGGCAGGGCAGGGACGGCGCAGGCAGCGGCGGTGCAACGCGCCGAAGGCTGCTTCCGGCAGACCGCGGAACTGACCGCGCGCATGCTCGCCGCCTTGCCGGGCCACCGCGAACTGATCGACCACATCCGGGCGCGCGGCCTGCCGCGTGTCTGAGCACCACGGGAAACTGATGACTCGCCACGTCCTGCTCAACAATGTCGACCACCACCACCTGCGCGTGGATACCCGCCGGGTTTCGGGCCTGGGTGACGAAGTGATGTCGGTGCTCACCTTTCCCGGTGAGTTCCGCTTCCTGCAAGCCTATTACCCGATCGTCTTCCACAAGGACGCACAAGGCGCGTTCCATCCACTGGCCTTGCTGGGCCTGCGCGAGAACGAAAACGTGTTTGTCGGCGAGGGCGGCTGGGAAGTGCCGTACCTGCCGCTGGCGATCGAGCGCAAGCCGTTCCTGATCGGCTCGGCCGATGGCGAGCCCAGCGTGCACGTGGACCTGGATAGCCCGCGGATCGTCGGCGATGGCCAGGGTGAAGCTGTATTCAAGGAGTTTGGCGGTAATACCCCGTACCTGGAACGGATCAGCTCGGTGCTGCGCGCCTTGCATGAAGGGCTGCAGCAGAACCCGAGCTTCAGTGCGCGCCTGCTGGCGCTGGACCTGCTCGAACCTTTCACCCTCGATGCGACCCTGCGCGATGGCACGCCGCTGCGCCTGGAAGGGCTTTACCAGATCAACGAGGAACGCCTGCGCGCCCTCGACGGTGCCACCCTGGAGCAGCTCAACCGCAATGGCGCGCTGGAAGCGATCCACATGGTGATCGCCTCGGGCGCGCATTTCCGCGACCTGATCGAACGTACCGAACGCCGCCATGCCGCTGCCGGTCGCCACTGAAATCCGCGAGCGCCACGGGCTGGACCCGCAGGCGCTGCCCGAGGATGTGCTGACTTCGACGATGCCGCTGGTGCTGCGTGGCGTCGCCAAGGACTGGCCGTTGGTGCAGGCAGGGCTGGAATCGCCGCGCGCCGCCATCGACTACCTGCGCCAGTTTGCCCGCCTCGATGCGCCGGTCGCGGTATTGGTCGCGCCGCCGCAGGTGCAGGGCCGCTACTTCTACAACGACACCCTGACCGGCTTCAATTTCCGCAGCGAGCGCCCCGTGCTCGGCGCCATGTTCGATGCGATGGAACGCCACCTGGGCGACCCGTCGCCGCCGTCGCTGTACATGGGTTCCACCACCGTGGACACCTACCTGCCGGGGCTGCGCGGCCACAACGATCTCGGTTTGGCGGCGCAGGATCCCTTGTTCAGCGTCTGGGTCGGCAACCGCACGCGCATCGCCGCGCACCAGGACGTGCCGGACAATATCGCCTGCGTGGCGGTCGGCCACCGTCGCTTCACCTTGTTTCCGCCCGAGCAACTGCGCAATCTCTACATCGGCCCGCTGGAACTGACCCCGGCCGGGCAACCGGTCAGCCTGGTCGACTTCGCCGCGCCGGACTACGAGCGCTTCCCGCGTTTTGCCGAAGCGCTGGAACACGCCCAGGTGGCCGAGCTAGGGCCGGGCGATGCGATCTTCATTCCCAGCCTGTGGTGGCACCACGTCGAAGGACTGGACCCTTTCAACGTGCTGCTCAACTACTGGTGGCGGCGCACGCCGGGGCACATGGATTCGCCGATGAACGCGCTGATGCTGGCCTTGATGAGCGTGCGCGACCTGCCCGACGAACAACGTGCCGCCTGGCAGGAAATCTTCCGCCACTACGTCTTCGAGCCGGGCGCGGAAACCGCCGAGCATATTCCCGAGGCCGCCCGCCGCAGCCTGGCGCCGCTCACCCCGGACATTGCGCGCGAACTGCGCGCGCGTTTGCTGCAACGACTCAACCGTTAAGGACTGCCGACGCATGACCCGCGACACCGTCTCCGCGCTTCCCACCACGCCGGTTCGGCGCGTCGTTATTGCTGGCGGTGGCACCGCTGGCTGGATGGCGACTGCGGCGATCGGCAAGATCCTCGGCCGCAACCTCGATATCACCCTGGTCGAATCCGAAGAGATTGGCACCGTGGGCGTGGGCGAGGCCACCATCCCGACGCTGGTCACCTTCCACCGCCTGCTGGAGATCGACGAGCAGGAATTCATGGCCGCCACCCAGGCTTCGATCAAGCTCGGCATCTCGTTCGAAAACTGGCTGGACGTGGGCCACCGCTACATCCATTCCTTTGGCAGCACCGGCCGCGATCACTGGACCGCCGGCTTCCAGCACTTTTGGCTGAAGGGCCGCGAGCGCGGCGTGGCCAGCGACTACAGCGACTATTGCCTGGAATCGCGCGCCGCCTGGGAGCACAAGTTCGCGCACCTGCCGAACCAGGGCATGAACTACGCCTTCCATATGGACGCGGGTTTGTACGGCAAGTACCTGCGGCGTTTCGCCGAAGGCTTTGGCGTCAAGCGCGTGGAGGGCAAGATTGCCGAGGTGCAGCTGGACGACGACAGCGGCTTCATTCGCTCTTTGCGGTTGGAATCTGGCGATGTGATCGAAGGCGATTTGTTTATCGACTGCACCGGCTTCCGCGCCTTGCTCATCCACAAGGCGCTCAATGTCGGCTTCGAGGACTGGTCGCACTGGCTGTTCAACGACAGCGCGCTGGCGTGCCAGACCACCGCGGTGACCGATGCCGTGCCTTACACCCGCGCCATTGCCGAAGAGGCCGGCTGGCAATGGCGGATTCCGTTGCAGCACCGCGTCGGCAACGGCATGGTCTATTCCAGCCGCTACATGAGCGACGAGCGTGCGCGCGAGATCTTCGAAAGCAGCCTGGACGGCGAGATGATCGCCAAGCCGTGGCCGATCCGCTTCCGTCCTGGCCGGCGAATGAAGTCCTGGCACAAGAACTGTGTTGCGCTGGGGCTGGCCGGCAGCTTCATCGAGCCGCTGGAATCCACCACGATCCATTTGATCCAGCGCGGCATCACCCGGTTGATGCAGGGCTTCCCGGCGGTGATCACGCAGGTGGCCATCGACGAGTACAACCAGCAGATGAGCGATGAGCTTATCCATGTGCGCGACTTCGTGGTGTTGCATTACGCGCTGACGAATCGTCGGGATACGCCTTATTGGCGCGCCTGCAACGAGATGGAATTGCCGGCGACGCTGCAGCACCGCATCGACCTGTTCCGCGATACCGGGACCGTGTTCCGCCAGCCGAACGAGTTGTTCGCCGAGAACTCGTGGATCCAGGTGATGATGGGCCAGGGCAATATGCCGAGGCACCACCATCCCACCGCCGACCTGATGGGTGATGACGAGTTGGCGCACTTCCTCAATGGCGCGCGTGAGTATGTGGCGCGCCTGGTGGCGCAACTGCCCAGCCACCAGGCCTATCTGGAACGCTATTGCCCGGCGCCGAAGCCCTGATATCGATGGAGGGAAGTCTGATGCGTTTTGTGAGCTGGATGGTGTGCTGCCTGTTGTTGCTCGGTGCGCCGCTGGCGTGGGCGGCGACCGAGGGCCCTGCGCAGGTAAAGATCGTCAAGGCACAAGGCGCCTATCGGCTGCGGGTGGATGGCAAGCCGTTCTTCATCAAGGGCGGAGGCGGCAGGGAGCACCTGGACGAGCTGGCCGCGCGCGGCGGCAATGCGGTGCGAACCTGGAGCGTGGAGGAAGACCCGGCGAAGATGCGCGCGTTCCTGGATGAGGCGCAGCGGCTCGGGTTGAAGGTCGCCGTCGGCATCGCGGTGGGCAACGAGCGGCATGGCTTCAACTACGACGACGAGGCGGCGGTGGCGGCCCAGCTGCAGCGTATTCGCGGCGAGGTCGAAGCGTGGAAGGATCATCCGGCCGTGCTGATGTGGGTGGCGGGCAACGAGCTCAACCTGCATTACGAGAACCAGAAGGTGTGGAATGCGGTCGGGCAGATCGCCGACATGATTCACCAGGTCGATCCCAACCACCCGGTGATGACGACGCTGGCCGGGTTCGACAAGCCGTTGATCGACCAGATCAAGCAGCGCGCTGGTTCACTGGACCTGATCGGCATCCAGCTGTACGGCAACCTCGGCGACATGCCAAAGAAGCTGCGCGACAGTGACTGGACCGGCCCGTATGTGGTGACCGAATGGGGTCCGACCGGGCATTGGGAATCGCCGCTGACAAGCTGGGGCGCGCCGATCGAAGACGACGCCTCGCGCAAGGCCGGCGTGTTGCTGGAGCGTTACCAGCGCTATATCGCCGGTGAGCACAAACAGGGCCTGGGCTCGTTCGTGTTCCTGTGGGGGCAGAAGCAGGAACGCACGCCGACCTGGTATGGCCTGTTCATGCCGGATGGGCAGGCAACGCCGAGCGTGGATGCGATGCAGTTCGCCTGGACTGGCGAGTGGCCGCAGGATCGGGCGCCGGCGATATCGCCTATTCGGGTGGATGATCGATTGGCTAACACTAGCGTCGTGCTGGCACCGGGGACGACGCACAAGGCGCATGTGCGGGCGTCGGATCGGGAAGGGGAGGCGTTGCGGTATCGCTGGGTGTTGCGGGAAGAGAGCACGGCGACCAGCGTGGGTGGCGACCCGGAGCACCTGCCGGAAGAAGTGGAGGCGGGGATTAGTGAGACTGGAGCGGGGGAGATTGCGTTCACGGCACCGGAGAAGGTTGGGAACTATCGGTTGTTCGTGGAAGTGAGCGACGGGAAGGGGCACGGGGCTTATGCCAATTTCCCGTTGCGGGTAGAAGGTAGCGAGGCTCGATAGCGCAGCCTGCTTGTACGGCGGGCGCTCGGGGAGGAGCGCTGGCGTCAATGGGTGGAGTCCGGCTTGGGCTCCTCGATTTCCAGGGTGATGGGGCGGGCCCCTCCAGGTCTGCCAGCACCGGCGCGATCTGCCCGGCCAGCAGGCGAAAGCACCAGGCGAGCTGATCGGGCGTGCACTGCAAGGTCACGTCGTGCTCGTCGTCTGCGTTGCGCGAGGAGACGGCACGGGCCAGGAATTGCAGGTGTTGTTGCAGGCCGGCGAGTTGGTACTGGCTGTGTTCGGAGAGGAAGTAGCCGGTGCGGGGGTGGGGACTGGGGTTGGGTGGGGAATGGCGGGCAGGGTTATCGGTGTAGCTGTAGCTTGCGGCTGCGCTCATGGTTGAGACCTCGTCCTTTGCGGGAGTAGCCCTCGCCTTGGGATAGGCGAGGGTGTCGGGAGGCTCAAAACCGAAAACCAGCAAACGGCGGGCGTATTTCCCCGGGCGGGGTGTTGTATTAGCCGCCCTCCCGACTCAACTGAAACTCCGCACCACGCTTTGCGGCGGAGAGAACGCTGCATCGAGGTCATTTGCTGGTTTGGAGTTTTGAGTCTCCGAGCAAGTAGAGTAGGGCTCGCTAGAGTGGCGCGGTAGCTGGGAACTACGTCAGTAGATGTAGGTCGCCTGCGCATGGTGGTGTCAGTGAGTCGGCATGTTGCTACCATTTCAAGATAGACAGGGAACGTCCATGAAGATTCTTCTATTAGTCGGGCCACTCTTGCTGTTAGTCGTTTTCGTGGTCCTGGTTATCGCGGCATCTCGCAAAGGACCAGGGGCTTGGCCCTTCTACGCAAAGCGAGTACTTAGCGACGCGGAACAAGTCCTTTACTGGCGTCTGGTGGAAGCTCTGCCGGAGGAAGTCGTGTTGGCACAGGTCCAGCTATCCAGATTCCTTGGCGTAAAGAAAGGGCATAAGCGGATGCAATGGTTGAACCGAGTCAACCAGAAGAGTGCAGACTTTGTCGTCTGCAAAAAGAACTTCGCCGTTGTTACGGTGATTGAGCTTGACGACTCGACGCATTTGCGGCCGGCTCGCCGAAAGGCCGACGCGGACAAGGAAAGGGCGATCACCGCGGCTGGCCTGACGCTACTGCGTTGGAACGTCAACAAAATGCCTTCGGTCGGGGAGATCCGGCAAATCGTCTATCCACCCGCCACCGCCAAGCTTGGGGCAGGTGATGAAGGCGCTCTGCTTGTGCACCCGACGCTGGCGGCTATCCGACCCAGCGCAAGCCGCGAACGCGATATCAGCCACCGGTCATAAAGATTTGGGTCCAGTGGGACACGGTGCGTTCGCACCTAGGCGAAGTTGGCGGTTCACGCAGGCCGACTCACTCACCCCACCACCGCCCCCAAATACCGCCCAAACGAAACATCCACCGCCTCCCGCCCACCGCCAATAATGTTCCGCCCCCGGCTATACCCATACACATCCTCAAACGCATACCCATCGAGCAACGCCCGCATCCCATGCACGTAGCTCGGCCGGAGCGGAATCGAATTGGGATAGCTGTACATGAAGGTGACATGGCGGCGGTCGGACACCACCTGTAGCGCATCACCCGGCAGTAGCGCACCGCCGCCGTGCGCGCCCTCGCGCCAGTACAGCGCGGTGCTGCCCGGGAAGTGGCCGGCGCAGTTGAGCAGGGTGAGCGAGTCGGACAGCACATTGCGTTGGCCCGACCAGTACTCGATGCGCGGCGAGGGCCGGCGGACCCATTCGCGGTCGGCGGCATGCAGCAGGATCGGCACATCGCCCAGCGCCTCGCTCCACGCCAGCATCGCGCTGTAGAAGTGCGGATGCGAGATCGCGATAGCCTGCACCCCGCCGCGTGCGCGTAGTGCTTGAACGGCTGCGTCGGTCACCAGGCTCAGGGTCTCCCACAACAGGTTGCCGTCGGCCGTGGGCACGAATACGGCGCGGTGGCCGATGGCGAACATCGGCGCGACATCCAGGCTGAG
>DATLJF010000246.1:0-23133 GCA_035539015.1 Stenotrophomonas sp.
ATGGCTGCCACCTGGTCAAGATCATGACCTTCCAGTGCGTCGGCCTGAACGACGATGACTACACCGATATCGCCGGCCTGCATATCGGGCGCCCGTTCGTTTCCGGCCTCAACGGCTGGCCGCTGGACCTGGTCGGCTACGCCGGCATCGTCCGCCATCTTGAGAAAGGCCGGCAGGAAGACGCCTGGCAGATCGATGCCTACATGAAGGGCTACTACTACGGCTTCCCGTGGTCGCACCGGGTGATGACGCGGATTGGCCTTGGCTTCGGCCTGTCCTACGCCGAACGCGTGCCCTACACCGAGGTCACCAGCCAAGCCGAACGCGAGCGCAATACCTCCAAACTGCTGAACTATCTGGACCCGAGCATCGACGTCAGCATCGGCGACATCTTTGGCAGCGAGCGCTGGCACGAAGTGTATTTCGGCTTCGGCGTCTCGCACCGCTCCGGCATCTTCGGCAGTGCGCAGATGCTGGGCACGGTCGATGGCGGTTCCAACTACATCTATGCCTACGTGGAGGCCGCGCTGTGAGCCAGTCGACCTCGACTTTCTCGTCCTGTCCTTCGGAGAATGCCATGTTCAAACCGGTACCCTTCAAGCGATTCCTGATTGCCTTCCTGGCCACCGTCGGGGGCGTACTGGCGTGCGCTGCGGTGGCCCAGGCGCCACCCGCAGCAGCAGCTGCAGCGCCTTCGGCGGTGCTGTTCAACAACGTGCGCATTTTCGATGGCGTGGCCGGACGCCTTTCCGCGCCCAGCAGCGTGCTGGTGCGCGGCCATGTGATCGAGCGCATTGGTGCCAACGGCAGCGTGGAGGCCGGCGGCGCGCAGGTGATCGAGGGCGGCGGCCGCACCCTGATGCCGGGGCTGATCGATGCGCACTGGCACAGCATGTTCGTTGGCTTGCCGGTGCAGGTGATGCTCGGGGCCGACCCCGGCTACGTCAACATCGTGGCGGGCGTGGAGGCCAACCGTACGTTGATGCGCGGCTTCACCACGGTGCGCGATGTCGGCGGTGCGGTCTGGGGACTGAAGAATGCGATCGACCGCGGCGACGTCCCGGGCCCGCGCATCTTTCCTTCCGGTGCGATGATAACGGTGACCAGCGGCCACGGCGATTTCCGCAGCATGGCCGATTTGCCGCGCACGCTCGGCGCGCCGGGATCGCAGCATGACATCGGCGGCGACAGCGCGATTGCCGATACCCCGGACGAAGTACGGGTGCGCGTGCGCGAACAACTGATGCACGGCGCCAGCCAGGTCAAGCTCACCGCCGGCGGCGGCGTTTCCTCGCCACACAGCCCGCTGGACGTGACCACCTTCACCGAGCCGGAAGTGCGCGCCGCGGTCGAAGCGGCCAGCGACTGGGGCACCTACGTCACCGTGCACGCCTACACCCCCAAGGCGATCCAGCGCGCCATCCGTGCCGGCGTGCTGTGCATCGAGCATGCCAGCCTGATGGACGAGGAGACCGCGCGGCTGATGGCGCGCGACGGCATCTGGCTCAGCACCCAGCCGTTTCCACCGGAGTTGGCCGATGCCTTCCCGCGGGGTTCGGAAGAGTGGCTGAAGGCGCAGGAAGTCTTCGCCGGCACCGACCAGACCTACCGCCTGGCGATCAAGTACAAGCTCAAGACCGCCTTTGGTACCGACGTGCTGTTCTCCAGCGCGCTGGCCGGGCGCCAGGGCGCCATCCTGGCCAGCCTCACCCGCTGGTACTCGCCATCGCAAGCGCTGGTGATGGCGACCAGCACCAACGCCGAGCTGTTGCGGCTGTCCGGCGAGCGTTCGCCCTATCGCGGCACCTTGGGCGTGGTGAAGGAAGGCGCGTTGGCCGATCTGCTGCTGGTCGATGGCGACCCACTGCAGGACATCGCGCTGATTACCGACCCGGAGCGCAACTTCAAGGTGATCATGAAGGACGGGGTGATCTACAAGGACACCCTGTGAGCCGTGCGGCGCACGCGCCTGCGCCGCCGATCGGCTAGAATGGCATGCTGCCGGCGCCGGCCGCGCCGGTCTTGAACAGCAGCACCAGCTGCGCCACGCGCCAGGCCAGCACCGCGTAGGCCAGGGTCAGGGCCATCTGCCAGAACAGGTGGGAGCGAAAGCGCGCCAGCCGCCAAAGACCGTCGATGAAGTTCAGCAGCAGCAACAGCAGGCCGATGGCGGCCACCAGGTAGCCGGCCAGCGTGGGCGCAGTGAACCAGGCCTGCTCGCCGGGGTTTACCACCTGCAGCCCGGCGGCGGTGATCACCGAGGAAATGGCGACGTTGCGCGCGTGCTCGAAGATCGCGCGCAGCAGGCCGCGGTCGAACAACAGCACGCCCAGCGCCTGCAGCCTGCGCAGCGGCCTCACGGTGAGCCGCCCTCAATGATCCGAGGCATCCGCCGAAGTCGGATCGTGCTGGGCCAGTTGCTTCGCATCGCGCGGCACCTTGGCCAGGCTGTCGCGGATCTTGCGTACTTGCGCCGGGGTCACGGCGTCGGCGCGATTGCCGAACTGGGTGCGCACGAAGCTGGCCAGTGTCGCCACTTCCGCATCGTCCAGGCGCCAGGCGAACGCGGGCACGCCCAGTTCGGAGGGACGCTCGGCGGTGGCCGGCAGGCGGCCGCCGGACAGGATCAGCCGCACCAGGGTGTCGGGACTGGGCGCCAGGACGGTGGGATTGCCGGGCAGCGCGGGGAAAGCGTGCGGATTGCCGCGCGCATCGCTGCGATGGCAGGCCGCGTAGTTGTCGGCGAACAGTTCGGCGCCGCGGCTGTCGTTGATGCCGGCAGTGAGTGCGTTGGCGGTGGACGGGTCTTCGCGATAAACGCCCTGGCCGTCGCCGGTGGCGGGCAGCGCCTTGAGATAGCGGGCGATGGCCTGAAGATCGGCATCGGTCAGGTGCTGGGTGCTGTGCACCGCCACGTCGGACATCGGCTGGCCGACGACGGCGGCATGCGGGTTACGTGCGTCGGCCGCGTTGTTCTTCTCAGCACAACCGGGCAGCGCAGCGGCCAGGGGCAACAGGCCGATCCCCTTGAATAGTGAGCGACGGCTCAGTGAGGGAGACGTGTCGCGCGGAGCGGACATGGCGGGCTTCCCGAAGGGGCTGGCCAGCTGGCGCGCGGTGCACGTGCCAGGCGATGGGCAATGCGCAGGGCGCGAGCACCTCGGCATTGCGACGATTGCGACTGCCGCAGCAGCGTAGCACCGGCTAATGTAAGGATCGGATGAACACGCGGCGCTTGTCAGGCGCCCGGGTCGGCGGGCCCGAGCTGGTGCGCAATCAGGATCTCGTCGATCCGCCGCTGCGCTTGCGGGCGCAGATCGGGTGGCGTGTGTTCGATCACGTCGTCGCTGCGGCGCTGGAACTGCGCCCAGAAATCGTCCGGGTGATCGGCGCGCAATTGCGGCAGGTCCGCCGACAGGCGGTCCAGCAAAGTCTCTACTTCTGGGGACAATGTGCTCATGGGGCTCGCTAGGATCGTTGGGGGAGGGGGGCAAAGCACCAGCTCAAAACCAGTTGCGGCGCTTGCCCAGCGCCACTGCGACCAGGGCCAGGGTGACCATCACCGCGACCGCGGTCCAGAAGCCCAGGGTCTTGCTGGCGAAGAAATTGGCCTCGAAATTCATGCCCAGGGCGCCGGCGACCACCGCCAACAGGCCGGTGACAACCGTGACGAAAGTCAGCAACTTCATCCGCTCGTTGGTCTGCAGTTCGGTCTGGGTACTGAATAACTGGAAGCTGCCGACCACCAGCTCGCGCGCGTTCTCGACCACGTCCATGGCGCGCTCATAGCGTTCGTCGAGGTCACGCAGGTGGCGGAACACCTGGTCCTCGCCGGCGGGGACGAAATCCGGCCGCGACAGTCCGTCGAACACTGCCCGGTGCGGCGCCAGCATCCGGCGCAGGCGCGAGGCGGCCTTGCGCAGCTGGCGCAGCTGCGGCAGCGCCGAGCGGCCGGGCGGCTGGTCGGACAGCACGCGCGTTTCCAGCCGTTCGATCTCGATCTCGAACGCGGCGCCGGCAGCGAAATACGTGGACAGGTGCCAGTCCAGCAGGGTGGCGACGAAGCTGGCTTCGCCCAGGCAGCCGACATCGGCGAGCGCTTCTTCCTCGCGCGCCTTGAGTTCGGCCAGGAACGGGATCTGTTCCTCGTGGTGGGTCACCACGACGTTGTCGCCCGCCACCAGGGTCAGCACCGTGCCGTTGAAGGCCAGGTCCTCGCCCACGCTGACCGAGACCACGCGGGCGCTGAAATGGTCGCGGTACTTCCACAGCCCGGGGTAGGTGCCGAGGGGGCGGGCCGGGCGGCTGTCGGCGCTGAGGTCGAGGGCTTGCCAGACCGCATCGACCTGCGCGTCGCTGGGTTGGTTGAGGTCGATCCACAGCAACTCGTCGTCGGCCGGCCGGCATTGGGCCAGATGTTCCAGGGCAACCGGCCGCGGGCCGCTGCGCCCGTAGAGGGTCAGGCTGACGCCAGTGTCGAGCTCGGGCGGGTGCTGCAGCGGTGATTCCATGGAGGGCGGCGTGGGGGCGATGGCGACGAGCTTCCGCCATCGCGCGTGGATGTGCCGTGCAGTGCTCGCCACCACTCGCCGCCGATTCCTCTGCGGACCGCCTCAACCCTCCTTGCGCTTGCGCACGGTGCGGGTCTTGGCGACCGCATCAGTGACGACTGGCTTTGGCGCGACCGGCTTTGGCGCGACCGGCTTGGGCACCACCGGCACCCCCGGGCGGGTGACCGCGTCGTTCATGCGCTGGCCGAGCACGCCGCAGGTGCTGGTCGGGTAGACCGTGCAACTGCACGAGGCAAGCACCCCGGGCGCGCCGTTGTCGCCCAAACCGATGAAGCCGAGCGGCGCATGCTGGTGCTGCGGGCCGCATGGCGGCAGCGCCAGGGCGTCCCCGTCTTCGTCTTGCGGCCAGCCGGTGTCGCCGGTGGTACGCACGGCGGCATACCAATAGTCACCACTGCGGTATTCGCGGTCCGGCTCGAAGCGCACCTGGAGACCGTCTTCCAGGTTGATCCAGTCGTCCTCCAGGCCGGAGGAGGCGCGCAGCGGCACGGCGCCATCGTCGAGCACCACGTCCTCGCGCTCCACCTGGTCCCAGCGCCGCACCTTGCTGGTAGCGGTGCGGGTGCGTGGCGCCTCGCTGGCCAGCACCAGTTCGTTGCCGTCGACACTGGCCAGGCGGCAGAGGTCGCCCGGACGCCCGAGCAGGTCGTCGTCCTCGTCGCTGAGCTCGACCCACTGCGCATCGGCGAAATCCCGGGTGCTGGACACGCGCAGCCGCGTGCCGCCGCCCGCGACCCAGCGCGTGAGCACGCTGCCGTTGTCGCGCGACCACTTGAAGGTGGGTGCGCCGCTGTCGCTGCCGCGGTGGATCTCCACCCGGTAAAGGTGGTTCTCGCTGCCGCGATAAGCGACATCGGGGTCGGTCACGCAGGGATCGTCGAGGCGCTCGGGCGGTTGCAGTCGCAGCGTCATCGCCCCGGCATCGCGCTCGAACAGCCGCAGCGGTACCGCGCAGGCCTGGTCGGGCGTCTCTCGCAGCAAGTTGAGGTCGGTCTGCAGATCGTCGACCAGGGCCTGCAAGCGTGCGCGCTCGCTCGCGTCCTCGGTCTGCTCCAGCGTCTTCTTCCAACCTTCGATGCGCGCCTGCAGGCGTTGCTCGACCTCGGCCAGGTCGATCGCGCGGACCTGCCACACCACCTGCGAACGACTGCAGGTATCCGGCCCGCCGAGGGCGACTTCGCGCAGGTGCGGCATCTCGATGCTGCTGACGTGGCGCTCCCACGCTTGCAGGTACACCCAGAAATGGGTGCCATCACGGTTGCTGGCGGCGAGCCAGCGTCGCAGCGGGTCGATCGCCTCGTCCTTGCCGTCGGCCGGCGTGTAGTGCGGCTGGGCCAGATAGTCGCAGCCCTCGCTTTCGCACAGCATGCCCTGCACGTAGTAGCGACCAGCGCCGATCTGCAGGTCCAGGGTGCCGTCGTTATCGACCAGCGCCAAGCCGAAGCCGGGGTTGCCAGCGGGCGCGGCATACGGGCCGAACAGATCCAGCGCCAGGGTGCGCAGATAGTGCAGGAGGATGGCGCCCTGTTCGTTCGGATCGGCGTCCAGGGTGACGCGTCCTTGTTGCAGCAGTACCTGGCTGAAATGGTGGCGGGGATCGAAGCTGACCCGCGAGAAGTCGCCTTTCATGGGAAGTTCCTTTCTGGTTCAGTCCGCGAACAGGAGTCCGACCGTCATGCCGGCCGGCGTGTGTTGGTCCAGGCGCGCGCGCAGGTTGGCTTCGCGCTGGGGTTCGTAGAGATCGTGGTAGACCCCCATTTCAGCGCCATCGTCGGCGCCGCGGCGGATCTCCAGCGCGCACTCCGGCAGCAGTCGCGCGTAGCCGGGCAGCCCGTAATGGCGCGATTGGAAGCGGGGCCGCACGCGCTGGCGTTCGGCACCGAGCAACGTCTGTTCGGTGGCCGCCGGCAGGTGTCGCGCACGCACCGCGGCGACCACTTCGTCCGGCTGGCAGCGGTAGCGCCGCGGCGAGCGGCAGTGGCAGGGGATGTGGCAGAAGCGCATGCAACCGAGCTGGCGCCGGGCCACGTTGAGGCAGGCGTCGAACAGGCTGTTCTCGGCCAGGGCCACCGCATGCACCTGCACCTGGCCGAACACGGTGCTGTTGCGCAGCGTCAGGTGCACGTGCGCCACCGCCGCATCCATCGCACCAATCGCATCGCCGCTGCCGGCGGCATCGATGATGCTGTCGCTGATCTGCAAGGCGATCGGATCGGTGCCGACTTCATCCTGGCGCACCTGGATCGAGCCGACGATGCTGTGTTCGATCACCACCCGCGCCTGTACCCCGAGCAGCTCCAGGCTGGGCTCGGAAGCGCGCTCGGGCCCGCAATCGCAGCCGATGCCCCAGCCCGGCACCAGGGTGCAGTGGCGGATGGCCAGTTCGGCGCCGCAAGCGGGGGTGCTGGCGGCTGCCTCTGCATAGGCCTGCGGATCGTGCGGCGCGCTCACCTGCATCGGCCGTCCGGCCAGCAGGATGCCTTCCAGGGCGAAGCGGCTGCCGACGTCCATCTCCACCGCCAGCGCATCGGGCAGGTCGGTCTGCCAGTCGATCAGGCGGATCACCGGGCGCGCGCCATCGGCCGCACGCAGCACCAGCGACTGGCCCGGGCGCAGGCGCACATGCACCGGCTCGACCCACACCCCGCTGTGCATCAGCTCGATTACCGCGTGCGCCGGCGCTTCCTCTTGCCACTGCCGCAGGGCGTCGCCCAGTCGCGGTAGCGCCGAGCTGCCGCCCTGGCCGACGCGATAGACGCTGTAGGGCAGCGCCGGCTGCCGCCCCGGCCGCGGGTACTCGCCGCCACCGAGGTCGGCGGCAAAACCGTAGTGATAGCTGACCCGCACGCCTTTCTTCGGCACCTGCTCAGGCGGGAACATCAGGCGGCCGCGTTGCGGGTCGATCGCGACCGTGCCGCGCGCCGGACGGTAGCGCCAGCGGCCCAGGTCGGCGATCACGATCGCTTCTACCGGCACCGGTTCGCTGCCGTCCTGGCCGGCCCATTGCTCGGCCCACACCGCCAGGCTGGCATTGGCGCTGTAGTCCTCGCGCAGGTGCGCCTGCAGGTCGCGGCGGCGTAGCGGCAGCGGCAGGTTCTGTTCGTCGGCCTGGTGGAACGCATCCGGCTCCGGGCGCGGCTTGCGATAGAGCGGGGCGTCCTGCCCGAGCACGCTGAAGGTGAAGCAACGCGCGCCGGCTTCTTCCACGCAGTAGGCCGGCGTGCGCGTGACCGGATAGCTGCGCATGCGCCAGACCTGGACCCCGACGCTGGGCACGTTGTAGCGGCCGCGGCGGTGGCGCGAAGCGATGCGGCGCACGTCCACGCTGTGGGCAAGACTGTCGAACGGGCCATCGCAGTGGTCCAGCACGCTCATCTGGCGCAGGTCGGCCGTGCCCAGGCGATCGACATGCAGGTGATTGGGATGCTGGGCGCGGTCGAGCAGGCGGAAGAATTCCTGCGCGCGCGCCGGCCAAGCGCCGACGTCGAAGGCCAGGTCCTCCAGCAACGACACCGTGCCCTTGCGCCGGCGTTGCGAGATCAGGTGCGCCACTTCACGGCGTGGCACCCGCACTCGCTCCAACGCCTGGCCGCCGGCACCGTCGCCCAGCGGCGCCTCCACCGCCTGGTAGCCAAGCAGGTCGGCCAGATAGGGCACCGCCCAGTCGTCGGCGGTCTCGATGAACCAGTTGTCGTACAGCCGCGCGATGTCGTCCTCGACCAGGTTCACCTGTTCGGCGATCACCCGCAGCAGCGCCTGCAGCGGGTAGCCCTGGCCGGCGTCGCGGATACGCTGGACCGCCGGCAGCAACCGGTAGAGGCGGTCCTCGCGGGGAAGCGTGTGCAGCGAAGGAAGGTCCATGGCAGCGCTCACGAGTCGGGGTTGAGGATCAGGGTGTCGGCCACGCTGGCCATGAAGCAGGCGATCTGCGCCGGCCGCGCGATGCCGTTCTCGACCCGGCCCGGACGCGCTTCCACCCGCGGCGGTGGCCGTTGCAGTGCAGCGCTGGCGGCCAGCGACTTGCCGCTGCAGTCGCCATGCAGGATCTGCTGCACTTGCGCGGTGATCTGCGCCTGGCTCACCAGTCGCGGCTGCCCGCTTTGCGGGTCGATCTCGGTGTCGCTGATGCCGCCGAAACTTTCGATGTCGACCCAGTCGATGCCGGGCACCGACTGGATCGCCGCGATCGCCTCGCACAGCAATGCCGGCTGCGCCAGCGCGCGGGCCTCGAAGCCGAAGCGGGCCAGCAGTTGCGCGCGTACCGCGGTAGCGACCGGTTCCCAGCGGAAGCCCGGCACCAGGTGCAGGCGCGCCTGCAACACCAGCGCAATGCGTTCGCGCCATTGCAGCCGCACCGGCAGCCCGGGGTCGCCGAGCGTGCGCAAGGCCGTGGCCAGGTTGCGATAGAGATCCGAGTCGATGTCGATCGGCATGTCCTCGACCCCGGCGTAGCTGACCTGCACGTATTCGCCGGCGGCATCGGCCAGGCGCCGGGCTTGTGCCTTGGCGATGCCGGCGAACATGCGGGTGAAGTCGGCGTAGTCCGAGACCGAGACCAGGCGGTCCAGGGCAATGATCGAGCGCGGCGCATTCTCGCGGATCAGCGCCTCGCTTTCGCGGTCGGCGCCACCCGAGGCCCGCAGCGGGTTGACCACGTCCTTCAGTCCCAGCGGCCGGGTGACCATCAGCGCGACCTGGCCGGGCCGCACGTTGCCGCCCTTGCCGATGCCATTGCGATACTCGGCACGCAGGTTTTCAAAGCCGCTGGGTGGGCGCAGGCCATGCTCGCCGTCGCCGAATATCACCGCGCTGCCGCCTTCGCCGTCGCTGCGGGTGACGAAGGCACGGTCGTCCGGGCCCAGCGCCGCCAGGCTGGGCGCCTCCGGCCAGGCGACGTCGTTGACATAGACCTTGAGCGTGCTGGTGGCGCCCAGCGCGGTGGGCGCCGGGCGCCAGGTCAGCGGCGGCTGGCGCAGATCGAAGCGTTGCAGCGGCCGCCGCGCATCGCTGCTGCCGAGCACTTCGCGCCGGGTCTCGCCATGACTGGCGGCGACCACGTTGCCGCGGATGCGCACGCTGGCACGGTAATAGCGGTAGGCCAGCGGCGTGGCCAGCTGCAAGGTGGTGTGCGGACGGTCGCCCGGCAGGGTCGGGTCCTGGCCGTGGCGCAGGCCGGCGACCATCATCAGCTCGGCCGCGCTCACCCCGCGCACCCCGGCGATATCGCTGCGTTCGCCTTCCACCACTACCCAGCGGCCGGATTGCAGTTGCTCGTGCAACGGCGCCAACTCCAGGGTGTCGCCGGCGACGTCATCGAGGATCGGGGCCTGCGCCAGTTGCAGCACGCGTCGCTGCGGGTACAGCCAGGTGCTGCGCAACTCGGTGATGTAGGCGCGCGACTCCTTGCCGCCTTCGACCTCGCGCCAGTCGCTTGGGCCGGCGTCATCGCCGAAGTCGATCCGGGTGGTGTCGCCAGACAGGCCATAGGCGCTGCGCGGGCCATTGCGGGTGCGGGCCACGCGCAACACATCCAGCCGCGGTGGGTCGTCGAAGTCCTCGCCGGCGCGCGACACCAACACCAGCGCACCGCTGGCCAGCAGCGGGTCTGCGCTGGCGAGGAAGGCGTTGCGGGTGGTCTCGTCGAGCGCGTAGCGCCAATCGGCCCAGTCCTGCAGCGCCGGCAGGCCGGGCGAGTCGGTGGCCGGGACCGGGTGCGCCGAGGTGGCACCAAACAAGGCCTGGCCGGGACCGAGCAAATAGACCGCCTGCAACGCCGCGGGCTGGGCGCCGGCATTGGAACCGCGCCAGGCATCGTAATAAGCATCCTTCAGGCGCGGCGCGAAGGCGGTGATCAGCTGCGGTTGCAGATCGGCGCCGCGGGCGAAGGCCTGGCCGAGGTCGCGACGCAGGCGCAGGCGATTGGCGGCCTGCACTTGCGGTGGCAGCAGCAACGCATCGACCGCCCCGTCGGGGGTGGAGGTGACTGCGGTGTCGTCGGGCAGTTCCAACGCCTTGAGCGCATCGCCGAACTTGGCGATCGCGTCGCGCGGATCGCCTTCCACGCCGTTTTGCAGTTGTTCGACCCATTCGGCCAGCGGCCAGGCTTCGGCGCCCAGGTAGAGCCCGTCGCGCAGGCGGGTGACGTTGCGCAAGCCGCGCTCGTCGCCCTGGCCGTTGTCGTGCAGCTTCTGCAGCTCGACCACCAGCTGCTGCAGCAGCGGCAACGCCTGCGGCACCAAGGGGGCCAATGGTTGCAGTTGCAAGGTGCTGCGCTGGGCTTCGAAATCGATCTCCAGCGCCAGCACGCGGCGTGCCTGGTAACGCATCGCGCCGCTGGCGAATTCGAACAGCAACAGGTCGCCGGGCTTGGCCTGGCTATCCACCCCGGCCACGTACAAGACGTTCACGCGCGGCAGGCTGTCGGCATCGATCCGCTGCGGACGCTGGCGGCGGATGCCGAGGTCGTTCCACTCGCGCCGTGCCTGCAGCGGCTCATCGGTCTCGAACATCTGCGGCAGTTCATCGGGGCCGGGAATCGACTGCGCACGCGTGCCCACCGGCACTTCGACCGGCTCGGCCTGGTGTTCGTCCACGTTGTAGGCCAGGTGCACGCTGGCCGAGACCCCGGCGCGTGGCTGGTAGCCGACCAGGCGCGCCAGTTCCACCAGCGAGCGCCGCTGCACCGCGGTGCGCAGATAGCCTTCGTTGGCGATGCGCTCCTGGTAGAAGGTCAGTACATCGCCGACGCAAGCCCAGGCATCGAGCAGCGCCAACGCCGGGTCGGCCGGCTCGCGCGTGCTCAGCGCCTGCAACGGCCGATGCGGCTGCAGGGTCTGGCCATCGGCGCCGGGCGCCAGTACTTCGATCCCGGGCAGGCGCGCGTGCATGCTGGCCAGGAAGCGACCGTGCGTGCCGACGCGGTAGGGCAAGGCCGGCAACGCCGGACGCGGTGCGATCTCCACCGGCGTCATCGTCGCCACGCCTTCGCAGCAACCGCAGTGGGCGCCACCGCAGTGGCAATCGTGGGTGCTCATCGTCCACCTCCGACGCTGATCGACAGCTTTCCGTGTTCGGGTTGCGCCGGGTCGCCGTCGAGCCGCGCGATTTCATTGCGCCGCAACGCCAGCACGCCGGCGTCGAGCTCATGGTTGGGACCTTCGTACAGGCGCTGCAGGCGGGTGACCTGCGCGCACTCCACGCCCGGCACCGACATCGCCTCGGCGACCAGCGCACTGAGACGGATGCCCTGGCCGAACTGCAGGCGGTCCGGATGGAAGTAGCCGGGCTGACCATCGCGGCGGCAGCCGCTACTGAAGCGATCCAGCAGCGCGGCCTTGATCGCGCCGCGCTCGTGGCCGGGCAGGGCGCAGACCTGCAGTTCCAGGTCCAGCGGCACGTAGATCGCGGCTTCTACGTGCAGGTCGTGGCCCATGCGGCGCACCCGTTCCAGTGCGGCCTGCACCTGTGACAGCAGCGCCGCGTCCGTCGGCACCTGCCCGCGCGGATCGAGTGCGACATCGGCCTCGTACCAACTGCCGGTCCATACCAGTTCGGCAGCGGCACGTTGCAGGCGGCGGTCGCGCTCGGCGATGCGGGCATAGTCGTCGGCGACGATGGCGCGCTGCAGGTCGGTGCGGAACGCCGAGGGCGCCAGCAGGCGCGCCTGCGCCAACGGTTCGGGATCCATACCCCCGCGCGCCGGCAGCGGGTTGCCCAGGCGCAGGTCGATGCCGCTCAAGCGCTGTCCGCGCACATGCAGGCGATTGATGCTGCCGGCGCCGACATTGCCGGCGCTGCCGTTGCCGACGCGATACCGCGCCTGCATCGCCAGGCCGGCACGCGGGCGCTGGCCCAGGCGGCCATCGCCAAAGCGCAGGCGGGCACGGCCGTCGTTGTCGATCTCGGCCACCACGTGACGCTCATTGCCGTGGCTGCCGAGCAGGTCGAACCTCGGCGTCCAGCAGGCGACCTCGCCATCGCCATCGCTGACGCGCAACGCCGGCAATGCATCGCGCGGATCGGCGTCGATGCAGGCGCTGGCGGCAGTCGCCGCGCCGGGTGCGGGCTGGCGATGGGTCAGCGGCGACTGGGCCAGGCGCCAGCTCACCCGCGCGGCGGCGAGCTCGGTGTCCGCTGGTTGGCCCTCACACGCGCAATCGGTTGGCGCGCTCGCTTCGGGCACCGTGCCCAGATCCTCCGGGCCGGTGCTGCGGCCGTGGTCCACCAGCACCACATTGGCGAACGCCATCGATACATCGTGCAGGCGCACGCAGCCCGGCGCGGAGCCGAGCGCCGACAGGCACAGCGGGAACGGCAACGCGTCGTCGGCATGCCACTGGATCTGCAGCAGCGGTGTCGGCCGTGGATCGTTGCTGCCGCCGGGGAACAGGCTGTCCTGCGTCGGCGTGACCTGCACCAGCCGCACCGGCCAGATCCGCTGTGGATCGGCATCGGCGGCGACGCCGCTGTGCGCGCCGATCACCTCGCGCAGGATCAGCACATCCCCCGGCTGCAGCGCGAGCGCGCGGTCCTGGCCCTCGCTGCTGGCCCAGGCATCGCGCAGCACCGCGCTGGTGGTGCCGCGCGGCAGGCAACAGTCATCGCGGCCCCAATCGTAGAAGCCGATGCGGCTATGCGCCGCACGCAACCGCAGCGTGCCTTCGGCTACCGGCTCGAACACCGCCAGCGCCGGTTCGGCCAATGTGGCCATGCGCTCGTCGTCCAGCACGGCCGGCAGCGGCGCATCGGCGGCGATGCCGCTGAGGAAAGCCAGATCGGCGGCCGCCAGGTCGAGGTCGCTATCGGTCTCCAGCGCTACCCAGGCGCGGGCGTTGCAGCCTTCGTGCAGGCGATAGTCGACCAGGCGCGCGTGGCGACGCACCGAGATGCGCTGGCGCGCCGTGCCAAGGTAGGCCTCGGTGGCGACCGCGTCCTGGTAGTAGCTGAGGTAGTCGCCGGCGTAGGCCAGCAATTCCACCAGCGTCACGCCCAGGTCGGGCACGTAGCGCGGCTGCCAGGCCGGCGAGATCAGCGCCAGGCGATCCTCGATCAAGCGCTTGAAGCTGGCGTAGTCCTTGACCAGGTAGGGCAGCGAGGGCTCGGCCGGCGCCGGCTCGACGCAGGCCGGCACACTGGCGCAGTCGAGGTCGGCTGGACAGCCGACCTTGAATGAGAAGGCGACGCTGGCATACATCGGGTCGAGCCCGGCGACGTCTTCCAGGTGCAGCCGATACGTGCCGTGGTCGCCACGCCGGTCCAGCCGTACGATCAACCAGTCGTCGCGGTCCTCGCCCGGGCTGGTATGCGGATCGATGTCGACGATGGCCGGCGCGCTGGGGCCACGGCCGCCTTCCAGGCGCAGGTAGTGCAACAGGCCGGGACGATCCTCGCGCAGTTCGGGCGGCAGCTTGCCCAGGAAGGTGACATACAGCGAAAGCTGGTCGTCGGAGACTTCGACGAAATCCAGTCCAACCCGCCCCTGGAAGGCGCGTACGGCCTGGCGGCGCGGATCGGTAAGGCAGGAAAGGCTCATGGCATGGCTCCTGGTCGCGGCCTAGAGGTCGTGTTCGAAATCGGCGACCGCTTCTTCGCCGGTACGCAGCACGCGGTAGGCCACATGCACGCGCAACGCGGCGTCCTCGGCGCTGACCTGCAGGGCGCGCAACTCCACCACTTCCTGCAGCCAGCGCTGCAACGCCGCCTGCAAGGTGAACTGGACCGTGGCCGCCAGTTCCGGACTGTTGCCAGCGAAGACCAACTGCAACAGGCCGCTGCCGAAGTCCGGGCGGTTGACGCGCTCGCCGGCCTGGGTGAACACCAACTGCTCGATCAGGTCGCGCACGTGGCCGTCGAGACCGACCTCGGCGCTGCGGCCGCGGCCATCGACATGGAAGGGGAAGTCGAGATGCATGTGCGTGCTCCTGGCGGTCACAGCGCGCTGACGCGCGCCTGCATCGCGCCGACGATCGGCGCGCCCTGTGGAATTTGTTCGGCGCTCTGGCAGATGCCGGGACCGGGACCGGGCGCCGGTGCCAGCATCACCGGCAGGCCCATCACCTTGACGCGGGTACTGGGCATCGACCAGCGCACGGTCACGCACGGCTGCGGCTTGCTCGGCGGCACGGTGAACGGGCAGCCGAGCACGGCAATGGTCGGTGCGCCTGGCGGCATCACCGCCACCGGCTGCCCGCTGACCAGCACGCGCGCCTGCCCGGGCACAATCTTGGCCTGGCCGGCGGCGTGCTGGCAGGTCATGGCGGCATTGGCATGGAGCAGGAAACCAGGCATGGCGGCATCTCGTGTGGGGGGGGGCGGTCTAGGTGATGGTCATCGCGACTTTGTTGAAGGTGATCGCCGGGCCGACCAGGTAGATCGAGGCGCCCTTGCCGTTGTCGATGTAGATGCCGCTGTCGTTGACGACCAACATCGCCCCGGTGGTGCTCTTGAGCACGATCCCGCCGGTGAGCGGCGTCGGCGGCATGTCGCTGACCATCACCATGTTCTGCAGCAGGGTCTGGATCACGATGTTGGGGTCGGCCGGATTGCCGAGCTTGGCCATCGCCGGGGCGTCGCTGGGCAAGTCGAAGCGGCAGCCCAGCCACACCGGTTTGTTGGCGTTGCCGTGTTCGAACATCACCCATACCCCGGTCCCCGGCGGCGGCACCGCGTAGATGCCCATGCCGGGGCCGGGCGGGCCGGACAACGGCGTGCACGGCTCGGCCCAGGTGGTGGGCACGAACGAGGCGACATCGGCGATGGACAGCAGCAAGCGGCCGCGGAAATAAGGATCGGCGTTGCTGGTGACGGTGCCGCGGTAGATGCCGGGGAACTGCCCATTGCGTTGCGACTGGCTCATACCGGCACCTTCGGGGTCAGCGAGATCAGGCCGTCGCGGCTGAGCTGGAAGCTCTGCTTGTATTCGCCGCGCTTGAGTTTGTGGGTGACACTGTCGACGTAGTACAGGCCGTCGTAGGCCATGCTGGCGCCGCGCACGCCGACCATCATTCGCGAGCGCAGCACGTGGCCGTAGCGCAGGACGTCGAGCGAGCCGGTGGCGGTAATGGCATTGGTCGAGCCCTTGAGCAGGCGCCCGAGTACTTTCTTCGCAGTAGACAGCGTGTCCTCGCCGCCGGCCTCGCGGAACATCGCCAGGCGCAACGGCGCGATCGGGCGCGCGCCCAGCGGCGGCTGGAAGATGCTGACCGCGGGGATCGGCAGCGGGATCGGCACGCGCCCGGTGGCCGGGTCGTAGACGGTGACCAACATGTTCTCCTTGGCCAGGCCGTCGAGCGAGAAGCTCAGCGACTCGACATTGGTATGCGCATCCATGTTCACGTTCAGCGCCGGCTGCGGCACCGGCAGGCGGATGTCCGGGCCCAGGTAGGCGATGCTCTGGCCCGGCAACGGGCCTGGCTCGACGTAGAACACGAAGCCGTTGTCGGCGGCGATGCGGCGCAAGTGGGTGAGGTCGGTGCCGTTCTGCGACTCGATGCGCTCGGTCATGATCGGCTGGGTCGGGATGAAGCCGGGGATCACGATCGGCGCCACCCCGAGCGCGGCGTACTTGGCCAGCACCGCATAGGCCTGCACGGTGTCGGACATGTTGGGGTAGGGCAGGGCCAGCTCAATCAGGTCCATCGCCGCGCTGAGGTCATCGCCGGTGATGGTCAGGGTCGATTGCCCCGGGTCGTTGCTCGGCGCCAGGTCCTGGCGCGTCACCATGCCGTCCATCAACACGTGCGGCATGCCGCCGAGGGTGACCATCACGATCACCCGGGTCAGCAGTGGATCGAAGTAGCCGGCCGGCAGCAGCGTGGTCAACAGCGAGGAGTTCTTGCCGACCGCGAAGGTCAGCTGGAAGCCGGCGCGGTCGCGACCACTGGTCACCTCCACGCTTTGCAGGGCCTCGACCACCGCGCGCGGCGCCGGCACCGGCACTGCCGGTCCGATCATCAACGTCAGGTGGACGCCCTGCAGCATGGCTCACTCCCGCGCCGGCGGCGGCACGCCGTCGGGCAGGGTGATGCGCACGGTCTCGCCGACCTCGTCGGTGAGTTCATCCGGGTGCATCACGCCGTTGGCGTCGCACAGGCGCCAGAACGCCTCGGCATCGCCGAGCTCGCGCGCAGCGATATGGTCCGGCCGCTCGCCTTCGACCACCGCGTGCTCGCGCAACACCGTGAAGCCTTCCAGCGCCGGCAGGAAGCGTCGCTGCAGGTACGGCACCACGGTGCCGTCGGGCAAGGTCAGGGTCGTCAGCGCCAGGTTGTGGTAACGGCTGGCAGGGGGGAAGTCGTAGTTGGCCATGGCGCGGTCCTCAGTGGATTCCGGAGATGCCAAGCGCGCGGAAGTCGCCCTGGCCGGCCTGCGCGGCCAGCCGTTCGCGTGCCTGCAGATAACCCATGAACAAGCCGCCGCCGCGGCTATCGAAACCGAGGTCGTCAACGTTGAGCACGCGCAGGCCGAGCGTGACCTTGGCGCGGATCGGATTGAGCTGGGTGTCGAAGGCTTCCTCGGTGATGCTCAGCTCGGTCACCCGTACCGGCACGATCCGCTGTGGGCCGAACACGAACACCGCCAGCGGCGCCATCGCCGGGGCGATCTCCAGCGAGCCGGTGGCGGCGACCGCGTCGGCGCTGCGCAGCTCGGCACTGGTGGGCTGCACCAGCGCTTCGAGCGCGGCCAGCTGTGGATGCAGGCCGAGTACCACGTTGGGGCCACGCCCGGTCTCCAGCGCATCGGTGGCATCGATCTCTGCTTCCAGCTTGATCGTCTCCACCGCCGGGCCCTTCAATCGCAGCGCTTCGCTGCGGTCGCCCTGGTCGGCACCGACGCCGCGCACCTGCAAGGTGCGGGTGAGGGTGTCGGGGTTGTACTGCAGCGCGACGATGCGCAGCACGTTGCCGGCCAGCGGGTCCAGCAGGGCCAGTCCACCTTTCACCAGCTTGGGCGTGCGCGTATAGCCGCTCATGTCGATCTCACTCTTCGTAGCTCTCGGCCACGCCGCGCAGGTAGCCGGGTTGGCGGCGGTCCAGGGCGGCGGTGGCCATGCTCAGCGGGCACTCTTCCGAGCCGTCTTCCATGCGCACGATCGGCAGGCGGTAGTAAGCGTTGTCGGGATCGTCCAGGTCGATGTCCCAGGACGCCTCGCCCAGCGCCAGCACCATCACCAGGCCGATATGGCGCGCGACCGCGTCGAGCACGGCGCGATGCTCCAGCGCCAGCGCCGCATCAGGGCTGGCGAAGCGTTCGAGCAGGAAGGCCTCGACTGCATCGAGCGAGGCCATGTCGCGGCCCGGGTCGCTGGGCATCATCGCGTAGAGCTCGTCGCGCACCTCGACGTCGCTCGCCAGCCAGATCTGGAAGTCCTCGCGCGAATGGAATTTGAAGGCGTGGAAGGGGTCGGCCATGTCGGCATGCTCCGGGAAGGAATAAGGGTTCATCGCTTGGGCAGGTTGCGGCTGACGAAGGTGCTGTTGCCCTTGCCGTCGGAGGTGCGCCGCTCGACCAGGATGCCATTGTCCAGCAGCAGCTTGAGCAAGGGTCCGCTGGGTTCGGTATCGATCAGCATCCACTTGATCTTCCAGCCGCGCTTGACCAGCTTGGCGTCGCGCATCACTTCGGAAACGATGTCTTCGGTGGCGTAGATCGTGCCCGTTTCGTACGCCTTGACCTCGATGCCGATCTTCTTCTTGACGTCGGCAATATCCAGGCGCCGCACCTCGTCCTTGCCGGTCTTGACCGTCTGCTCGGTCTTGCCCATGCCGATGCGTTCATGCTCGGCGGCGACGATGATGTTGGCCTTGTTGGCGCGATCGACGTTGGCGTCGTAGACATTGGACCAGCTGTCGTAGGGCAGGTCGCCGCCGATCAACTCGTACATCTCGCGGCGGATCGCCTTGTGGCGCTTGCTGCCGACGTCCTGGCCGCGCAGCTTGGTTTCGAGTTCGGCGTACTGGCGCTGCTTGGCCTTGGACAAGCCCTTGGCGGCAACGAAGCCTTCGCCGTCACCTGCGAATGCGGTGCCCATGTCGAGCGTGCGCAGATGCTGGTCGAGCTGCACCTGCAGGCTCTCCAGCTCGGCCATCGCCTGCGACGCGGCTTCCGGGCCGAGCGTGCGCATGTGCTCCATTTGCTGCTTGATCGCCTTGGGCAGCTTCTGCACTTCAAGGCTGGCCTCGTAGGAGGCGCGGTGTTCGGGCTTGATCGCATCGATACCGATCAGCCGCGCGATGTCGGCGATGGCCAGCTTCACCCGGCCGGAGAAGCCCTGGTATTTCTGCATCGCGCGTACGGTGTCGGCATGCATGCCGACCGTTTCCGGACGCGCGTCCGGGCTGCAGCGGATGCGGATCTCGGTGATCAGCCCGGTCTTGTCGTTGATGTCGTACTCGACCCGGACATCGTTGCCTTCGAGCTTGTCGTCGATGCTGGCGAGCTTGCGCAGGTCCGGCGGCAATTCGTGGGCCATTTCTTCCAGCGTGGCGCGGCGCTCGGCGGCCGGGGCCGTGCCGGGGCCGGCTTGCTCGGGCTGCGCAGTGGCCGCTTCCTTGTCGGCCTTGGCGCGCGCCTCGTCGTCGGCGCTGTTGGATTTTTCCTTGATCGCGGGTGGCTCGCCCGGCTGCGGCTCACCGGGTTGGCGTTCCAGCGGGCTCTTGGCCGTGGGTTCGCCTGGGATCGGCGTGCGTTCGGCCGGCAAGCTTTCCTTGGCGCCGGCGCCCTTGGCTTCCGGTTTCGCCGGCCCTTGCGCATCCTTGGCCGCCTGCTTGGCCTTCATCACGTTGCCGGCGATGAACATGCCGTTGTTCTGCACCGCCGAGCCGATCGCCTGCGCCCGCGCGCGGCGCGCGGCGGCATGGGTCATCGCGCCGCTGCTTTCCTGGGCGGCGATATCGACCATCTGGTCGAGGAAGCTCAGGTTGCCCCAGATCAGGCCGCCGTAGTTGAGTGCCTCGTTGGCGATTTCCACGCCCTTGGCGATGCGCTCGGCGGCCTTGAGCGCATCGGTGGCGGCGGTGATCTGGGCCTGGGTGAACTTGCCGTCCTGGACAATGGCGAAGACCTTCTCGAACTTCTGCACCCGCAGCCCGGCGCCGAGCTGGCCCATCGCACCGACACCGCCGAGCACGCCGAGCACGTCGCTCACGGTCTGTGCGTCCAGGTACAGGCGCCCGGCCTGCCAGCGCTGGATCAGTCGGGCGGCGGCCACCCCGGCACCGATCACCGCGCCGGCGGTGCCGGCCGAAGCGACGAACAGCCCGACCGCGGCCAGCGTCATCACCAGGTCGTCCAGGCGCTTTTCGGCCAATGCCCAGTTGGCCGGCGCGCTTTCCACGTACATGGTTTCCGGCGCGCCGGATTCGAGCCCGAGGTTGCCGGTACGCACGCCGATCTTGCCGCGGCCGTAGGAGGCGTGGCCGCCGAACTTGGTCAGCGCCGAGCGCAGCGCCTCGCTCGGCGTGCCGCCCATGCCGATATAGGCATCACCATCGCGGTTGGTGACATCGCTGACCAGCCAGCGGTGGCGGTCGCCGCTCTTGGCCATCGGCCCGGCCGACAGCAGCATCGGGTACTGCTCGCCGGTGACTTCTGAGATCAGCGTGGCGTTGACCCGGCGCATCGGCTGCAGGTCGGTGGCACCTGCGGTGCGTTCGGCCTCGTGGCGTTGGTAGCGCTTGATCTGGTCCTGCACCAGTTCCAGGTCGCGTTCGCGGCCGTAGTCGGAGAGGTTCGGCGCCTCCTTCTTGAAGTCGTCCAGTTCCTTCTGCTTCTCGGCCTCGCTCTTGCGCAGTACGTCCAGCGCCGTGCCCTGGAAGCGCAGTTCCGCCTGCGAGAGCAGCTCGCGCAGGTAATTCGCCTTGGCCTTCTCGCCGCTGGCGTCGGCCAACTTGATCTGCGCCACCAGTTCGGCCAGTTGCGCGCTGGGTTCGTCCAGCGCTTCGTCCACCGCCTTTTCCATCGGCGCCACTTCGGTGATCTTGGCCGCCACCGAAGGCGGGCGAATGATCTGCTTGCCCTCGCGGTCCTCGTTGATCGCCGGGGTAGTGATGGTGCGCACCAGGTAGATGCCTTTCTTGGTGAAAGGGATCTCCTGCTGGGTGCGCGGGCCAGCGAACAGCTCGGCGACCCAGCTCAGCGCCGCACCGATGGCGGTGGTCAGCAGCGAGACCGGCGCCAGTTCCAGTGCCAGCCGGTTGGCGGCGGCATTGGACATGCGCTCGCCGACGGTGTCGCCCTGCGGGTTGAGCGTGCCGTGGGCGGCGCGCGCGTTGTCCTTGCGCCAGTCGCTGAAGGCGCGATTGAACTCATGGTTGGCCCCGCCCATGCCGGTGACGTTCTTGCCGGCACCTTTCTTCGCGTGCTGGAGCTCAGCCAGCCTTTCTTCGTAGCTGGGGCCGCTGTCGTCGACCTTCTCGCCCTTCTGCTTGGCCTTGTCCTTGTTGGCCTGCTGCTCGGCGTACTGGGTGACGTCGAACGACTCCCAGCGGTAATGGATGGTTTCGCCGATCTGCGAGATCGCCTGCGAAGCCATGTTGTAGTTGCCGTTGGCGCCCCAGTCGATGGTGGCCGAGTAGGTCGGGTTGGCATCGACCGGCACCAGCTTGGGTCCGGTCACGCTCACCGGCCACGGTGGCGCGTTCGGCGGCTGGCCATCGCCGCGGCCTTCGACCGGGCTGGCATACAGGCCGGCACCGCCATTGCCCTGCTTGCTGCCGCCGCCGCTGTTTTCGTAGGTCGGCACGAAGTAGATCACCAGCGGATTCGGGGTCGCGTTGACCCGCTGCCGGAACGCGCCGGCGTCCTGCATGATCGCGGTCAGGTCCATGATCGGCAGGGTCTTGGGGGCGGTCGCGCCGGTGCCGGCCTTCTTCGCCTCTTCCTCGGCCTGCTTCTTTTCCTCGGCGCTGAGGTCGCGCGAGACCACCGGGCTGGCACTGGGCTCGACGTCGATGCTCTTGCCACTGCGGTCCACGGTCACCGCGCGCATCGCGCTGCCGTAGTGCACGTAGATGCCGGGGGTGAACTTCAGCCCCTTGATGTCCTTGAAGGGCAACTTGCCGCCGACCGGCTTGCCGCTGTCGTCGTAGACCTTGAGGAACTTCGGGTGCAGGCCGACGAACACCATCTTGCGCAGCTCCTCGCCGCGGAAGTTGAGGTGGTTGGCGCCCATGTAGGCGGCCGCCGCATCCATGCCGGTGCTGTGGATCTGCAGCCGCGTCCAATCCGGATCGTCGGCCTTGTTCTTGTCGGCCACCGGGTCCGGCGTCTTCGGCACCGCGGTCTTGCCGGCATTGGGCTTGCGTCGTAATACCGGCGCGGCGCCGCGGTCCTGGGCTACGTGCGCCAGTTCGTGCGCGATCAGGCGCCGGCCTTCGGTCTGGCGCGGCGCGTAGCGGCCCTGGTCGAAGGCGATATGCGGCCCCACGCTGTAGGCCTGCGCGTCGAGCGCGCGCGCCGATTGGGCGGCCGTGGTGTCGTGGTGGACGCGGACATGCGCCAGTGAGGTGCCGGTTTGCGCCTCCAGGTCTTGGCGCAAATCCGGTTCCAGCGGATGGCCAGGGCTGTCGAGCGTGCGCGCCAGCGAGACCGGCGCGGCGATGCGCGGGGTGCGGGCGGGCAGCGCCGGCTGCGCAGGCAGGGCCGGTGCGGCGCGTCCAGCGGCGAAGGCGTCGGCGAAGCGGTCGGCCTCGCGTTCGCGCGGGTCGTCGTGCTCGCCGATCGCCAGCGTGGCGGCCGCGTGCGATGCGGCGGCACAGGCGCTGCAGCTGGCTTCGCCCAGGGTGTGGTTGCCGCACGCGCAGCGCGAGGCCACGCCCGCCGCGGACGCCGGCGCCAGGCAGGTGTCGCGCTGGCGCAGCGGCTCGCTCATGGCCGCAGGCACCCGAACAAGGAATGGGCCACCGCGCGCGCGCCGTCGTCGGCGGGTGTGCTGCTGCTCAGCGTGACGGGCGCAGCGGCCACGCGCGCCTGGCTCAGCGGACGCGGCGCGAGCGGCTGCTGTGCCAGCAGTTCGCCGAGCTGGCGCTCCAGCGCGGCCTGGAACTGCTGGCGTTGCCCAGGCCCCAGCGCGACGCCGTGCAGGACGATGCGGTCGATGTGCAGGTGCGTGCTCATGCCGGCACCTCATGGGCGGCGACCGGCTGTGGCCGCGCGGCGTGGCGGAAGTCGACCTCGTTCACCGGGCGGCCGAGCTTGCGCAGTTCGGCGCGCACGGCCGCGAGCATCCGCGGCATGTCCACCGCGTCATCGTCGGCGGCGGCAGCGAAGGCGGCATTGAGCGCGATCGAGTGGATGTTGCCGCCGCTGAGGTTGAAGCGCGCCAGGCGCTCCCAGTCCAGGCCACGGCGCGGCACGCCGGCTGGCAAGGCGCCTTGCCAGATGCGGCTGCGTTCGGCCGGGCTCGGGAAGGGGAAATTGAGCACGAAGCGCAGGCGCCGCAGGAAGGCGTTGTCCAGCGACGCCTTCATGTTGGTGGCCAGGATCGCCAGCCCAGAGAACGACTCCATGCGCTGCAGCAGGTAGTTGATCTCGATGTTGGCGTAGCGGTCGTGGCTGTCCTTGA
>DATLJF010000247.1:0-8046 GCA_035539015.1 Stenotrophomonas sp.
TACCGCACTCCCATCAGCCGTATCGCCGTGGTCGACGAGGACGCCGGCGTGCGTAGCTCGTTGTCCGGGCTGCTGCGCGCCCTGGGCTATGACGCACGCAGCTTTGCCTCGGCCGATGAATTCCTGCGCGCGTTGCCGCAGTTCGCACCGCGTTGCCTCATCAGCGCCGCACAAATGCCGGGCATGCAGGGCGAGCAGCTGCAGACTGAAATATTGGCCAGTGGCCATCGCTTTCCCGTAATCTTTCACACCGATTCTCCTACCGATGCGCTGCGCCAGCGCCTGCTCGCCGCCGGGGCTTTCGCCCTGCTGGCAACGCCGGTGGAAGCAGACGCCATCGCTGCCTGCCTGGGCGCCGCGCTGTCGACGCTACCGGGTTGAAATGGACTGTGGCGGCGAACCGAACGCAGGCGTTTTCGCGCTCGCGTCCGCCGCGGGATTCACGTTGTACCCCCACCAACCAAGGACTCACATGAGCACCATCACTACCCGCGACGGCGTCGAGATCTTCTTCCAGGATTGGGGCCCGAAGTCGGCCCAACCCATCGTTTTCCATCATGGCTGGCCGCTGTCCAGCGACGACTGGGACGCGCAGATGCTGTTCTTCGTGCAGAAGGGCTTCCGCGTCATCGCCCATGACCGCCGTGGCCACGGCCGCTCTTCGCATGTGGCCGACGGCCACGACATGGAGCACTACGCCGCCGACGCGGCCGCAGTGATGGAACACCTGGACCTGCGCAATGCCGTGCACATCGGTCACTCCACCGGCGGTGGCGAAGTGGCCGCTTACGTGGCGCGTCACGGCCAGCCGCAGGGCCGCGTGGCCAAGGCAGTACTGATCGGCGCGGTGCCGCCGATCATGCTCAAGACCCCGGCCTACCCGGGCGGCCTGCCGATCGAGGTGTTCGACGGCCTGCGTGCGCAGCTGGCGGCCAATCGTTCGCAGTTCTACCTGGACCTGCCCAGCGGCCCGTTCTACAGCTTCAACCGTGAGGGCGCCAAGGTCATTCCGGGTGCCATCCAGAACTGGTGGCGCCAGGGCATGGTCGGCAACGCCAAGGCCCATTACGACGGCATCAAGGCGTTCTCCGAAACCGACTTCACCGAAGATCTCAAGAAGATCGAGGTGCCGGTCCTGGTCATGCACGGCGATGACGATCAGATCGTGCCGATCGGCAATGCCGGCCTGCTCTCGGTCAAGCTGGTGCAGAACGGCACGCTGAAAGTCTATCCGGGCTTCCCGCATGGCATGTGCACCACCCATGCCGATGTGATCAACGCCGACCTGCTGGCCTTTATCCAGGGCTGACGGGTACTGGAGCGGGCACACGCGCCCGCTCCTTCGCGTGCCCGGCTTCCCCCCGACCGAGGATCCTGCGATGCCCGACGCTCCCCGCCCGCTGGCCGCCGGTACACCGGCGCCGGACTTCGACCTGCCCTCCACGCCCGACCAACGGGTCTCGTTGTCGTCCCTGCGTGGCCAGCCCGTTATCCTGGCTTTCTATCCCGCCGACTGGAGCCCGGTATGCGGTGACCAGATGGCGCTCTACAACCAGATCCTGCCGGAGTTCCACCGCGCCGGTGCGCAACTGCTCGGCATCTCCGTCGATGGCGCCTGGTGCCACGCCGCCTTCGCTACCCGCAAGCTGCACTTCCCTTTGCTGGCCGATTTCGAGCCCAAGGGTGAAGTCGCCCGCCGCTTCGGCGTGTACCGCGAGCAGGAAGGCATTTGCGAGCGTGCGCTGTTCGTTATCGACGCCGCCGGCACCATCGCCTGGAGCTACGTCTCGCCCCTCGGCATCAACCCGGGCGCCGACGGCATCCTCGATGCACTGGACAAACTCGCCGCCCACTCCAATGGAGAACATTCATGAGCAGGCTCACCGTTGCTGTGGGTGCCCACGACCACGTGAGCGGCCCGGCGGATGCCGCCGTCACCCTAGTCGAGTACGGCGACTATGAGTGCCCCTACTGCGGCGAGGCCTATCCGCTGCTCAAGGCGGTCCAGCAAGCCCTGGGCGACAAGCTGCGCTTTGTGTTCCGCAACTTTCCCCTGACGGACATGCACCCGCACGCCCTGCACGCCGCGCAGTTTGCCGAAGCGGCCGCCGCGGCAGGCAAGTTCTGGGAAGCCCACGACATGTTGTACGAGCACCAGGATGCGCTGAGCGACCAGGACCTGGCCGGTTATGCGCGCGAACTCGGGCTGCCGAACACCGCGCTGGGCCAGGCAGTTTCGGGCCACTACGATGCCAAGATCGAAAATGATTTTTCCGGCGGCGTGCGCAGCGGCGTCAACGGCACGCCGTGCCTGTTCATCGATGGCGAGCGTTACGACGGGCCGCGCGACTACGACTCGCTGGTCGCGGTCTTGAGCGAGCGCGCCGAGCGGGGCTGAGCCAGCCCCGTTGCGAAGGGCAACGGTGGCCGGAATGGGCCACCGCCGCCAACGCCTTACGCGAACAGTGCCTCGATATCCTTCGGCAGGCCATCGCTGCGCAGGTGCCGCGCCTCGTTGGCGATATTGACCTTCATCGTCACCTCCGACACCTCGATCAACGCCTCGTCGACGCAGCGCCGCTGGGTATCGCGGAACCACGCCAGTACCTGGCGCAGATGCCACAACGACTGCGAACCCTCATGCACCGCGGGCGGAAACGTGGCCGGGTTGCTCACCATCAGCTTGCGGATGTTCTGCCGGCTGCAACCGACCAGCTCGGCCACGTCGGTCAGGCCCACCAGGTCCGGCGAGGCTTCGACCAGTTCGGCACCCGGGATCGCGCGTTGCACCGCACGCACCGCCGAAACCACCGCTTCGGTGGCCGAATCGGCTTGGCGGGCGAAGTCCAGGGCGATGCGGCCACGCTGGCCCACGCCCACGGTGGCGTCGTCGCAGCCGGCCTTGGCCAGGGCGGCGATGAAGCGCTGCGGATCGGCGCCAGCGTCGGGCAGGCGAAACTTCAGGATGAACTCGTACTCGTTACGCATCGTCGCGCTCTCAATCAAGGGTTGTGTTGCTTGGCCTTTTCCAGCGCACAGCTGTCCACAACGCGTCGCAATTGCCTGGCGTGGTTGCCAGGGCTCTTGGGGGTGCTCCAAATGCTGGTGATGCAGAATTCGCCGCAACGGCAATTCGCATCGTTGTAGGGGCAATACATCCGCCCCCAGGCATGGGCACCGCCGGGCTTTATCTTCCAACCCTGTTGTTCGGCATGCCGAAGTGCAGCCTCGATATCAGGTTTGGGATGTGGCTTACGGGACATTTCGTTCGACCAGGCTGAAGTGTAGGAGGCCTGGCGCGGTTGTCAAGCGACAACTGCGCACGCCAGGGGCACGTTCATGCACCGGCGCGAAAACCTCGAGCCCTACTCCGCCCCCCTTCCCCGATTCCCCTTGCCGTGCGCTTGCTTGTGTAACAGGCTGTAGCGCGCACGTACGCGCGAAACTGCAGCGCAAACATCACGCCGCGCGTGGATTCAGCGCACGGTCAATGCCATTTGCACTGACGCGGGTCGTCCATCGCCAAGCGCTGCGTAAGCGCGATGCAATGCCGCGACGAAGCGCTCGTCTTCGGCCAGCAGCCCGAACACCCCCTCCATTGCCAGGTAGGCCTGCACCGGGTTCTGGGCATCTTTCTGCACACGCGCGGTGATGGCGGACAGTTGTGGCGCCAGAGGATCGGCCAACGACGCCCCCGCCTGCACTTGTTGCCGCACAAACTGCAGCCAGCCGGCAACGGGCAGGCACAACGCATCGATGGAGCGTCCTGCAGCCAGGGCATCGGCGATGGTGCCGAGGAAGCGCACCGGGATCTTCTGCGACCCATCCTGTGCGATTTGGATCAGGCGATGGCGCACCGCCGGGTTGGCGAAGCGCGCCAGGATCGCGGCGATATAGGCGTCGGCATCGAAGCGCTCCGGCAAGGCCACGTTGGGCGCGACATGCTCGCGCATCAGGCGCGCAACGAATCCGGCCAATACCGAATGGCCCATGGCATCGGCGACCGTTTCGAGGCCCAGCAACGTGCCGAGGTAGGCCATGGCCGAATGCGGCGCATTGAGCAGCCGCAGCTTGGCCCGGTCATAACCGGCGATATCGCCGCTCATGGTGACGCCGAAGCGCTCCCAGTCCGGGCGGCCCAGGGCGAAGTCGTCCTCCACCACCCACTGCGAATACGCCTCGCGTTGTACCGGCCAGGCATCCTGCAGCCCGAGTGCATGCTGCGCACGCACGCGCAGGGCGTCGTCGCTGGCCGGGGTGATGCTGTCCACCATCGATCTTGGGAAGCGCGCCTGCACCTCTATCCAGTGCGCCAGTGCAGGATCGAACTGATGCGCATACTGGACGCAGGCACGTCGCAGCTTGCCGCCGTTGTCGGGCAGGTTGTCGCAGCTCAGCACGCTGTAGGCAGGCAGCCCGCGCGCTCGGCGAATGCGCAGGCCGGCCACCACGTAGCCGATCGCGCTGGCGGGCGTGCGTGGGTCGGCCAGGTCGGAGACGATGTCGGGATGGGTGAGGTCGAGTCGATCGCCCTCCAGGCAATAGCCCTTCTCGGTGACCGTCAGGGTCACCAGGCGTACGTCTGGGTCGGCCAGGCGTGCAAGCACTTGGGCCTGCTGGCGGGGCGCGCACAACACCTCGCGAACCGCGCCGATCACGCGCCACTGCGGCGTCGGCCCCAGCAGCTCCAGCGCATACAGCCCGTCCTGTGGTTGCAGGGCATCGCGGACCTCGGCACTGCGCAAGGACACGCCGCACACCGCCCATTGCGGCTCGTGCGCCAGCACCTGATCAAAGTACACCGCCTGGTGGGCGCGATGGAACGCGCCGATGCCCAGATGCACCACACCAATACGGGTCCTCGCCCGGTCATAGGCCGGGCGCGCCACGCTGGCCGGGAGCCGGTCCAGCGTGGCCTCGCTCAGGCGCGCAGCCTCCTCGCCCATCAGCGCGTGACCGTATAGGTCTGCTTGACGCGGACATCGGCGCTGGAGCCGCCCACCTGGACTTCGTACTTGCCCGGGTCGACGACGTAGGCTTTGCGCTGCGGATCGTACACACGCAGGTCGCGCTCCGGCGCCAGGGTGAAGTTCACCTCGCGCTGCTCGCCCGGCTGCAGGGTGATACGACTGAAGCCGCGCAATTCCTTGCGCGCGCGCGGGCGCGCCGCGTCCACCGGCTTGACGTACAACTGCACTACTTCATCGGCGGCGACCTTGCCGCTGTTGCGCACCCGCAGCGTCACCTGCAACGGCTCGCCCGACTTGCCCTGCTTGCGGTCGAGCTTGAGCCCGTCATAGTCGAAGCGGGTATAGCTCAGGCCATAGCCGAAGGGGTACAGCGGCTCGCCCTCGAAGTAGCGATAGGTGCGGCCCTTCATCGAATAGTCGTCGAACGCCGGCATCGGCGTGCCTTCCTTGTAGAAGGTCACCGGCAAGCGCCCGCCGGGGCTGGTCTTGCCGAACAACGCATCGGCCACGGCATCACCGCCGCGCTGGCCCGGGTACCACGCCAGCAGGATCGCCGGCACATGCTGTTGCGCCCAGTCGATGGCCAGCGCCGAGCCGGCAGTCAGCACCGCCACCACCGGTTTGCCGGTCTGCTGCAGGGCTTGGAGCAACTCGCGCTGCGGCTTGGGCAGGCGCAGGTCGGTGCGGTCGCCGCCGGCAAAGCCCGGATAGCTCACGTCCATCTCCTCGCCCTCAACATCGCCGGTCAAGCCGCCCACGAAGATCACCGCGTCGGCCTCGCGCGCGGCTTGCAGCGCTTCCTGCAAAGGCGGCGCGCCGCCGGGCAGGCGCCAGGCGAGCTTGACCGCGGCGTCGCGCTGGTGCTCGTAGTACTCCAGCCGCAGGTCATAAGCCTGGCCGGCGCGCAGCGCGACGCTGGCATGCTCGGCCTGGGCGCGATCGGCATTCTTCCAGCGGTCCAGCACCAGCTTGTCGTCCAGGTAGAGGCGGAAACCGTCGTCGGCAGTGACGCTGAGGTCGTAATTGCCATCGCGCGGCGGCAGCAACTGGCCGCTCCAGCGCACGCTGAAGTCGTCATTGCCCAGGGCCTTGTCGCGGCTGAGCTCGCCGCGCGCCACGGCGTCGTCGGTCGGGGCGCCGCGGTCCCAGCGGAAACGTACCTGCGAGTCCAGCCGCGTCAACGCCGGCTCGCCCTTGAGCTCGCTGCCGCGGAAGTACTCACCCTTCAGGCCGCGTTCGTTGGCCAGTTCGGAGGGCCGCAGGTAGCGCGGTTCGATCGGATTGTCGGCGTCCGGATCCTCGCTACGCTCGACCAGGTCGCTACCGCGGGCATACACCACCTCGGCGTTGGGCAAGGCGTTGCGAATGCCGCGCAGCACGGTCACCGGGTTGGCCGGCGTGCCGTAGTAATTGCCCAGCAACGCCATCGGGTCGTCCGCAGTCGGGCCGATGACGGCTACCCGCTTGATCGTCGGCGACAGCGGCAGTACCCCGTCGTTCTTCAGCAGCACCAGCGACTCGCTGGCCGCACGCAGCGCTAGCGCATCATGTGCCGGCGCCTGGTTCACCGAATAGGGAATCTGCGCGTAGCGCACACGCTCGGGCGGGTCGAACATGCCCAGGCGCATGCGCGCGGTCATTAGCTGCCGCACTGCCGCGTCGATCTCGGCCTCGCTGATCAGGCCCTGCTTCACTGCCGCCACCAGCGCGCCATAGGTGCGCCCGCAGTTCATTTCCAGGCCGCGCTTGACCCCAAGCGCAGCGGCTTCCTCGGCGGTGCCGACGAGCTTGTGGTGCTTGTAGATGTCCTCGATGGAATCGCAGTCGGACACGACGTAGCCGTTGAAGCCCCAGTCGCGGCGCAAGATGTCCTGCAACAGCAACTGGCTGGCCGAGGCCGACTCGCCGTTGACGCGGTTGTAGGCGCCCATCACCGAATCGACGTGTGCTTCCTGTACCAACGCCTGGAACGCCGGCAGGTAGGTCTCGTAGAGATCGCGCGGATCCGGGTGCACGTCCACGGCGTGGCGGGTAGCTTCGGGCCCGCTGTGCACGGCGAAGTGCTTGGCGGTGGCGTCGACCTTCCGGTACTTGGGATCGTCCCCCTGCAGGCCTTCGACGAAGTTCACGCCCATGCGCGAGGTCAGGTACGGATCTTCGCCGTAGGTCTCCTGGCCGCGGCCCCAGCGCGGATCGCGGAAGATGTTGATGTTGGGCGACCAGAACGTCAGGCCCTGGTAGCGGCCGTGCTGGTCGTGGCGCAGGAACTCGTGGTGCTTGGCCCGGGCTTCGTCGCTGATGGTGGTGGCGACCTGGTGCATCAACGGCGCATCGAAGGTGGCCGCCAGCGCGATCGCCTGCGGGAACACGGTGGCGCCGCCGGCACGCGCAACGCCGTGCAGGGCCTCGTTCCACCAGTCGTAGGCCGGCACCTGCAGGCGCGGGATGGCCACGGCGCTGTTCTGCATCTGGCCGACCTTCTCCTCCAGCGTCATGCGCGAAACCAGGTCGGCGGCGCGCGCTTCGAAGTCGCGGTCCGGATCGAGATATAACGGTCGCGCCTCGCTATTGGACGCGGGTGCGGCTGCGGGCGCAGCCGATGTGCCCGCGGCCAATGGCAGCAACGCGAGGGCCACGGCCAGGGCAATCGCCTGGCGGCCACGATGGGGCAGCAGTTGCATGTCAGTCCTCCTGGAAAGGGGCCGCTTCGGCCCGGGCATAAGGTCCGAGTGTGACGCCGACGAAGCCACCGGCCAGGTCGGTACTCAGGGTGTGGATGTCTTCGCCGGCGCGCAGGGTTCGCCAGCCGTGACCGGCATCGAAAGCAAATTCGCCGCTGCCCTCGTCGCCGCGAATGCGCAGACGCACCTCGCCGCTGGCGGCAACGGGCATCTGCGCGACGATGCGCGCGTCTCCAGGGACGTGGCGCTGCAGGAAGACCGTGGCGCCCTGCCCTGTGCGCTGCAATCCGAGCACGTACCAATGCGCTTCGTCCTGGTACATCGCCAGGCCGGCGGTCACGCCGGGGCGGGCCGGGACGCGCACGGCGACATCGCTGTCGAACTTCAGGTGCTGC
>DATLJF010000248.1:0-22879 GCA_035539015.1 Stenotrophomonas sp.
CCGTCGTAGCGAGCCGCCCATTATAGCCGGCTTTTCCAGTCCGTCAACACCTCGTTTCGAGCCGTTGACCCCGCTTCAGAACCCGAAGGTTTTCCCGAAGCGAGCCCGCCATCTTAGCGGACTTTTCTGGTTCGTCAACCCCGCGTTTCCGAGGAGCTGACCGCTTCGTTTCTGCCCGAAGGCTTTCGTCGAAGCGAGCCGCGTATCTTAGCCAGCTTTTCCATTTCGTCAACCTCCTGTGTGAGCGAAGTTGGCGTCGTCTGCGTCGTGCCGAAGCAGTCATGCTGACGAGGTCGCGCAGTTTAGCGATGGAGGCGCAGACGTCAATGCTTGTGCACGCTCGAACCCGCGTGCAATACGCGCGCGTGCGCGCCTCGACTTCATGCCTGGGTCGGCGCCGGCCTCGCTGCTCGCAATCCCGCGGTCAACAATGCCCCGGCCAGCAACAGCCCCGCGAGCAACCAGGGTGCGCCCGGCAAATGCAGCGGTGCGTGGGCGCCGATGAACCAGGCGAACACGTTGGCGAACAGCAGCGGTCCCAGCACACCTGCCAGGCTGATCAGGCTCATCAGCGCACCCTGGATGCGCCCTTGTACTTCCGCTCCCACCCGTTGCGTGATCAGCGCCTGCGCAGCTGGGCCGGCGATGGCCCACAGCGCGCTAATCGGAACGCCGACCAGGAACCCCACGCCACTGCCGGCCAGCCCATAGATCACAAAGCCAATCACGCCGCATCCCAGACCCAGCAGCAATGCGCGGCGTTCGCCGATGCGCGCCACGATTCGGCCCACCAAGGCGACATTGACCACGATGCTGCACACCCCCACCAGCGCCAGCACCCAGCTGACCTGCACCGGACCCCAGCCATATGCATAGCCGGCGAACAGCACGAAGATGCTCGGGTAGACGTAATGCGCCAGGTTGGCCAGGAACAACACCGCCGCCAGGCCGAATACCGACGGGAAGCTGCGCAGCAGGGCCAGCGCACCGAACGGGTTGGCGTGCGACCAGTCAAAGCGCGCACTGCGGCGTTCGGGTGGCAACGATTCAGGCAGTACGAACCAGCCGTACAGGAAATTGGTCAGGGACAGGGCCGCAGCAAACCAGAACGGCCAACGCAGATTGAATCCGCCCAGCCAGCCGCCGACCAAGGGACCGGCGATGAAGCCGATCCCGAACGCCGCGCCCATCATGCCGTAGGCCTTTGCGCGCTGATCAGGCGCGGTGACATCGGCGATATACGCGTTGGCGGTGGAGAAACTGGCCGAGAAGACGCCGGAGAACACCCGCGCCAGCAGCAACAGCGGCAAGCTGTGCGCCACCGCCATCAGCAGGAAATCCACGCCCAGCCCAAAGCAGGACAACAGGATGACCAGGCGCCGCCCGTAGCGGTCCGACAAGGCACCCTGGATCGGCGAGCAGAAGAACTGGATCGCGGCGAACAGGAACCCGAACCAGCCGATCCAGCGTGCCGCGTCGGCATAGTCGCCGCCGGTAAATTCCCGCACCAGGTTCGGCAGTACCGGGATCACCACGCCGAACGACAACACGTCGATCAGCACGGTGATGAAGATGAAGATCATCGCGGCGCGGCGCGGACCTTCGGCGTGGAACGGTGCGCGCATGGACTGCCCCGGTGGATGCGAGCGCCGAGTGTAATCAAGCCGGCAGGCGCCGGCGCTAGAACGGTCGAACGGCGATGGTCTGCCGCAGCACGTGGCGCGCACCTGGCGCCAGCTCGATCACCTCCGGGCCGGCGTTGGCGGCTTCGAGGCAGACGAACTGCCGCCAGCCTTCGCGCACATCGTCCATCTTGGCCGCGCCAGCCTCGCCCGGGTTCCAGGCCACCAGGGTGCGGCTGCCTTCGGTCTGGAGGTCGATGCGCCGCTGCAACACCGGGTCGACCAGGCTGTAGCGCCCGCCGGCACCGGTATAGACGCGGTCGCTGCGGCCCGGGTCGCGCGGATCGCTCAGGTTCCAATCGCCCTGTTGGCGATGGGTCACGGCGTAGTTCTCGAACTTGTCCAGGTAGTCGAGCCCTTCCAGGCCCTCGGCACTCACCTGCAGGGCGTCGCCGACATGGAAGTAGTTGTGCAGCGCCTGGGTGAAGCGCACCGGCTCGCTGCTCACGTTCTCGGTTTCCAGCGATTGCTCCAGGGTGCGGCCGATGCGCAGGGTCATGCGCAGGCGCAACGACAGGTCCTCCATCAGCGGCGGCGCCATCTGCAGCACCACCGTGCCATCGGGCTCGCGCTGCGCATCGAGCAGCCGCCACGGCAGGGTACGCACGAAGCCATGCGCCGGCACCTCGTTGGTCTGGTCCTGGCGACCGAAGTACGGCCAGCACACCGGCGTGCCGCCGCGAATCGGCGTCGGCGCCGGCTTGGCCAACGGCGACAGCCACATCACGTCTTGCTGGCCTTCGGGCACGAACGACAGCAACTGCCCGCCGAACAGGCTGATGGCCGCGGTGGAATGCGGCGTCTGCACCAGCAACGAAGGGAATCCGTGGAAATCGCCGGTGCTCAGGCCGGGAATATCTTTCATGGCGGTCTGCTTGCTCACGATGGGGGACTGAAGAAGTGTCGGATAGGCGGCGGGCAGCTTGAATGCGCTGCCCTTGAGCGGTGCGGCGGCCGGCGCTTGCGCCTTCAGCGCAGTGAGGATGGACTGCCCGGCGCGGCCGTCGGCCGGGGCGAGGCCAAGCCGCTGCTGTTCTGCCTGCACGGCGCGCCGGGTGGCCGTGCCCAGCATGCCATCGACGCTGCCGAGCGCATGCCCGCGTGCAATCAACAGACGCTGCAGTTCGCGGCGCTGCGCGCGATCCAGCGCGGGATCGTCGGTGGGCCAGGCGGTTGCCAGGGCCGGTTCGCCGCGCAAGCGGTCGGACAACAGCGCAATGGCCAGCGCATAGCTTTCCGCCGCGTTGTAGCTGTAGATCGCGTCGTAGTTGGCGAACACCACGAAGGCCGGTCCACCGGCACCGGCCGGTAGCAGCACCGCGGCGGGCGTGTCGGCGGACACGCTGGCCAGATGCGAGGGCCGACCCTCGATCTCGCGCACGCCCATGGCCTGCCATTGCCGCCACGGCTTGCGCGCCTTGCGGCCGATGGCAGTGGTGTCGAACCCGGGCGGCAAAACGACTTCTTCGCCCCATGGCTCACCGCTACGCCAGCCGGCACGCGCCAGGTAGTTGGCGGTGGAGGCCAAGGCATCGGGCACGCTATCGACCAGGTCGCGGCGGCCGTCGCCATCGCCGTCCACCGCGATCCGCCGATACGTGCTGGGCATGAACTGGGTCTGCCCGAAGGCGCCGGCCCAGGAACCGGTGAGCGCGGCATCGCGCAGGTCGCCGGCTTCCAGCAGCTGCAGCAACGCCATCAATTCGTCGCGGAAGAATGCCTGCCGCCGGCCGGCGCACGCCAACGTCGCCAGCGATACCAGCAGGGGCCGCTTGCCGATGACCCGGCCGTAATCGCTTTCCACGCCCCAGACCGCGACGATGGTTTCCGCGTCCACACCGTATTGGGCGGCCAGGCTATCGAGCAGCGCACGGTGCTGGCGCAGCATCGCGCGACCGTCAGCAACGCGTTCCTCGTCCACCAGTGCGGCCAGGTAATCCCAGATCGGCGTAGTGAACTCGGGCTGGGCATCGAGCAGCGGCAGCACGCTGGGATCGGGCTCGAGCGCGCCCAGGTAGCGATCGAAGTTGGCCGGCGCGATGCCCTCGGCCTGTGCACGCGTGCGCAGCTTGGCCACGCAGGTATCCCAGGGCAGATCCTCGGCCGCGGTCGCCGGCAGCGCCAGCGTCGTCGCAATCAGCAAGACGATATGGGCCAGGCGCAGCCGGTCAGGCCAGATCGCGGAGAACCCCCGGGCTGCGCGCGCGCTCATCGGCCCGCTCTGCCGCCATGACCGCCGGCCGTAGCGGCACCGGCCGCACGGGCGCAATCGGGCGACGCCGGATCATCCACGCCGCCAGCGCGCCCGGCACCAGGAAGCCGAACACCGCGACCAGGATCACCATCCATAACCAGAGACTGAGGTTGCCCATCGCCGTCCCTTTGCCGAACCACGGCCCTGCCTATCCCGGCCGCCAGCATATCCAGCGCGTGCGAACGCGGCGTGCAGAACACCTTCACGGCCGCCCGGCTCATTGCGCGTCCAGGTAGAACCAGCGGCCGTCCTGGCGCACGAAGCGGCTGTGCTCCTGCATCCGGACCGCGCGCCCGCCACCGACCCGATAGCGGGCGACGAACACTACCTCGGCACTGTCCGCTCCGGTCTCCGCCGTGCGTTGGACGTCCAGCCCCAGCCAGGTGGTGCGTGCGCCAGCGGGCTCATCCATCGGCAGCGACTGCGGACGCGTGGACGGGTGCCAGGTGTGCAACAGGTAATCGGCATCGTGGCGCACGTAGGCGCTGTAGCGCGAGCGCATCAGCGTCTCGGCATCGGGCGCCGGCTCGCCCGCATGGTAGCGACCGCAACACTGCGCGTAATCCAGGGCACGCCCGCAGGGACACGGGTCGAGAAGCCGGCGGTGTGGGGAAGCGGCGGTCATGGCCCGATTGTGCCGCCTGCGCCGTGCCGCTGCATCCCCCGGCCGGCGCAGGCGCCCACGCAGCGCGTATGCTGGCGCGCCCTCGCCGCCGCTGCCGTCGCCCGTGCTCGAATTCCTGCCCACCGAATTGCCCTGGCTACTGTGCATTGCGTTCGCCGCGGGTTTGATCGACGCAGCAGTGGGCGGAGGCGGGCTGATCCAGTTGCCCGGCCTGTTCGCCACGCTGCCGCGCGAAGTGCCTGCGGTACTGCTGGGCACCAACAAGTTCAGCTCGATGTTCGGCACCGGCATGGCGGCCTGGCGCTACGCCCGCAACGTGCGCTTTCCGTGGCGCCCGGTGTTGTACGCAGCGGCCACCGCCTTCGTGTTCTCATTTCTCGGCGCCACCGCGGTCAGCCTGTTGCCGCGCGAGGCGGTGCGCCCGCTCATCCTGGTGCTGCTGCTGGCGATGCTCGCCTACACCTTGGTCAAGAAGGACTTCGGCGCGCTGCACCGGCCACGTCACATCGGCCGCAAGGAACTGGTGACGGCGCTGGCCATGGGCGCGGCGATTGGTTTCTACGATGGCTTCTTCGGTCCCGGCACCGGCAGCTTCCTGATCTTCATGTTCATACGCTTCTTCGGCCTGGATTTCCTGCGCGCCTCGGCCGCCTCCAAGGTGGTGAACCTGGCGACCAACGTGGCGGCGCTGTCGTTCTTCCTGCCGAGCGGCAAGATCCTGCTGGCCGCGGCGGTGCCGATGGCGGTGGCCAACGCGACCGGCGCCTTCGCCGGCACCCGGCTGGCCCTGCGCGGCGGCACACCGTTGATCCGGCAGTTGTTCCTGGTGCTGGTGGTCGTGCTGATCGCACGCATGGGCTGGGACACGCTGCGCGGCTGAGCCTCAGCGTGCCTTGGCCGATGGCTTGGGCTTGGGCTTGGCGGGCGGCTTACGCGCGGCCTTGGCGACGGGTTTGGCTTTTGGCGCAGCCTTGGCCTTGGGTGGCTTGGGCTTAGGTAGCTTGGCCTTGGGTGTCTTGGCCGCCTCGGGCAACTTGACTGCCTTCGAGGGCGGGACCTTGGACGCCTTCCTGGGGGCCTTCCTGGCAGCGGCCGGTTCGGCGGCGGGCGGCGGCGCGACCGGATCGGCCAGCGCCTCGCTCGCCCCTTGGCGGGCCCGCTCGGGCAGCCTCAGCCGGTGGGCCGCGTCGTCATACTCGACCAGCAGCACCCCGGAGGTGTGGCGGCCGCTGATCTCGACGAAGCAGGCGCCGCCGATGAACGGTTCCAGCGTCATCACTGATTTCAGCGGGGTGGCCACGATCATCTGGAACCCGAAGTTCTCGAAGATGTTCATTGCCAACGCGGTGAACTCGTTGTCGGCCTTGTCGAACGCCTCGTCCAGCACCACCGCGCAGTAGCGCGGCAGCTCGCCATCTTCGCCGCCCAGCTGGTAGCGCAACGCCGCTGCCAGGCACGTGGTGGCGAGCTTCTGCCGCTGGCCGCCGGACTTGCCGGCACCGCTGCGGTAGATCTCGATCTGCTGGCGCGTCTGCGCGTCCAGCTCGACGCCGACGAACTCCACGTGCAGGCGCACGTCCAGTACCTGCTCGCGCCAGCGGCGTTGCTCCGGATCCTGCGCGCCCAATCGCGCAACCAGGCCGCGCAAGGTATCGAACTGCGCTTCGGCCAGCGCGCGGTCCTCGGTCTGCTGCTGCGCCAGCACCGAGCGCAGCTGCTGCTGGAACGCCTGCACTTCCGGCAGGCGGCGATCGCTCACTTCGATGGTCAGCACCGTGCCGCGATTGAATGCGACCTGCTCCAGGCTGGCATTGACCTCATCCATGCGCTGCCGGATGCCCTTGTAGGCCTCGGCCGCATGCCGTTGAAGGGCGAGCAGGTTGTTCTTGCTCTGGGTCTGCAGCAGGTCGAAGAAACGGTTCTCGTGACGCGGCAGGCCGTCGCTTTCGAGCCGATCCAGGCGGGCGAGGAAGTCGTCGGCGCTGGCGACGCTGACCGTGAAGTCGCCACTGTCCTCGGGCCACTGTTGGCAATACTTGCGGAAGCAGTCAAGCAACAGCTGGCTCAGGCGGCTGTCTCGGCCCTGGCTTTCAGCCAGTTGTTCGGCCAGGCCACGTTCGACCAGGCGGAAGTGCGCTTCGAGGTTCTCCAGGCTGAGCGGCGCCAATGCCGCCAGGCGCTCCTGCAAGCCTTGCAACTGGGTCGGCGTCAGCTTGCCCGCGCTACGGGCCTGCGGATGCTGTTGCTGGTTCTCCAGGCGCGCGCGCTCGCGCGCCAACTGGGCACGCTCCAGGCGCACGTCCTCGTAGGTACGGCGGGCCTGGTCGCGCAGCCCGCGCGCTTGCTCCAGCGCCTGGCCGAGCGCGCGCAAGCCAGTGTCGCCCTCGCGCAGCTGGCGCAATTGTTCGTCGATGTCCGACAGCCGCTGCAGCTTGGGCGCGATATCGATCTCGTCCCAATCGCGTTCGGCCAGGGTATGCGCGGCCAGGGTGCGTTGTTGGCCGGCTTCGCGCTGCTGCCGCAACGCGGCCACATCGGCCTCGCAGGCGGCAATGCGCTGGGCCAGTTGCTGGCCTTCGCGCTCGAACACCTTGAGCTTGTCGCGGTTGTCGTAGCCCAGCAGCCAGCGCTTGCGATCGCCGACGGCATGGCGGTCATCCTTTTCGTAGCGGTCACCCGGATGCTTGACCTGGCCTTCGCGGGTCATCGCCTTGTCGGCATTGCGCAGGGCAGCGGCGTTGTCGACGCAGTCGTAGTCGAAGCGCCGCGCCAGTTCATGGCGCAGCCAGTCGGCATAGGCGTGTTCGCGCAGCTGCAGCTTGCCCGGCAGGCTGCGCGGGCCGGGCTCGCGCGGCTGCAATGCATCGTTCCGGCGAACGCGGAAGTACACCAGCCGGGTGCCGAGATGGGTGCGGTTGACCCACTCGCTGACCTGGGCGTAATGGCGCTCGTCCACCAGCAGCGACTGCGCGAAACCATGCAGCACGCGCTCGATGGCGCCGCGCCAGGCCACTTGGTCCTCGCGCACCTGTAGCAGTTCGCCGACGAACGGCAAGGCCGCCTCGCTCAGGCCGGTGTCTTCGCACAAACGCGCCCGCAACGCCTGCATCGGCGCGGGGATGCTCGAAGGCGCCTTCTTCAGCGCCTCGATCTCGGCGCGGATGGCGGCGAAACGGCGCTCGTCCTCGCGCCGCTCGGACATGCGCTCGGCGATGGCTTCATCCACCGAACCGGCCTGGTCGCGCTGGCCGGCGAGCATCTGCCGTGCCTGCGCCACTTGTTCGGCGAAGCCGGCCGCGCTGCCAGGTAGCGCGGTGCCAAGCTGGCGGCAGGCCTGCTCGATCTGCTGGCGGCGCCGCGCGCGCTCGTCGCGCTCGCGTTCAATGCGCGCGCGTTCGCGCTCCAGCGCCTCGATCTGCTCGCCGCCCTGGGCGCGTTGCTCGCGCTCCAGCCCGGCCAGCTTCTCTTCGTGATTGTCCAGGGCCTCGCGGCGTTGGCCTTCTTCACCGGCCAGGCCGCGGTCCTGGGTATCGAGTTCGAGCAGCCGCGCCTGCAGCAACTCGGCGCGGCGCTGTTCGCGGTACCCATCTACGCCCAACTGCAGCTCGCGCAGTTCGCCAACGCTGCGGCGCAGCGCCATCAAGGCGGCGTGGTGTTCGCGCGCAGGCGCCAGCGTTTCGACCTGGCGCCGGGCGATCACCACCGCCTGGTGGGCACCATCGAGTTCGGCAAAATCCTCTACCAGTCGATCTGCGGCCTCGAAGGTGCGCGGCTCATCGAGCATGAAGCCGCGCAGGAACGCGTTGAGATCGCCCAGGTTCTTGGCCGACTGGGTCTTGTGCAGCAGGCGCAAGGCCATTTCATTGCCGATGCCGAGCACGTCGCGGAAGTGCTCGGCATAGCCGGAGAAGCTGTCGAAGTGCTGCACGTCCTCGCCCAGCCGCGCGCGCAGGCGCCGCAGGTCCAGGTCGAAACCATCCAGTTCGGTGGCCAGGTCGAACGGCCGCTTGGCGACCATGTAGTGCCTGCGTACATCGGCTACGGCGTTGCTGCTGCCGGCGATCCAGAACAGCCGTACCAGGCTGACCGCTTCGCCGCGCGCATTGCGGTATTCCAGTGCCAAAGCCGACCAGGTCGCGCCGGCGCGCAGGTACTGGGTGGCGATTTCGCCGGAATGGCTGTCCTGCTGGTCGGCCCAGGCGCCGCGCACATAGGACACCAGGTTGCGGTCGCGGCCACTGCGTTCGGCCTCGCGCGCGGCGGCGTTGAAATCGACAATGCTCGGCGGCGTCAGCAACGCCGACATCGCATCGAGCAGCGTCGACTTGCCCGAACCGGAGCGGCCGACGAACAGGAAGCCGCGCTCGGCGATCGGCACATCGGTCAGCCCGCTGAACGTGCCCCAGTTGTGTACCTGCAAGCGGCACATGCGGAACTGGCGCGCGCGCGCGTCCTCGGCCGGATTGGCGAACAGGCCGCCCGGCTGCAGTGAAGGAGAGCGAGTGAGCTGGTTCATGGCGCAAGCGTCCTGGGCGTCATTCGTCGTCTGCCACGGTGCCGGCGGCGGCGGCGCCTTCGCGCAGCTCGCGATACGCCTGCGACAGCGTCTGCACTTCCTCGGCCGAGAACAGCAGCTTCAGCACCGGGGAAACTTCATAGCGGTCTTCACTGCCGCGCAGGCGCGTCAGCAATTGGTTGTCGCGCATCTTGGCCACCGCGGTGAGCACGCGGCGCGCGAAGCCGGCACGGTCGGTGGAGACGTGGCGCTCGTAGACCGACATCGCCTCCACCAGCTGCGCTTCCTCCACCACCGCACGCTCGCCGCGGGTATCGGCTTCGGCCAGGCGCTGTCGCAGCATCAGCAGCAAGGCCGATTCAATGAAAGTCAGCGGCGCGCTGCGCAGCAGCGTCGGCGAGTCGAGCTCGGCGGTGTCGGCCTGGCGGGTAAAGGCCACGCCGCCTTCGCGGTCGAGCACCAGCTCCAGGAACAGCTCGCACAGCACACGACGGATGTCGGCCTCGTGCCGCAACAGGGCCGGCCACAGGCTGCCGTGTCGCTGCGCGTCCACGCTGGGGCCGGCCAGCAGCTGGCACAGCGCGCGCCGCGCCGCGTACGGCAAGCTGCCAGTATCGCCAACGAACAAGGGCTTGCCTTCGGCCGTGGCGTCGGCCAATGCCGCGGCCGGCAACAGGCCGCGCTCATCTTCGTCGCGGTCTTCAGACCAGTTCATCGCGTTTCTCCCGGGTGAAGCGCACCAGCGGGATGCGCGCGCGCCGCGCGCAACCATCCCCGCCCTGCCACTCCACGATTTCCCATTGGTCGTCGCTGACCACGCCATGGCGCGTCCCCAACGACAGATAGCCGATCACCGAACCCAAACCCTGCGGCGCGGGCCGCTGCTGCATCGCCTGGCCGATGCTCAGGCGTTCGTGCGCGGCCAGCAGCTCATGCAGGTCGCGGCGCAAACCACGCAGGTCGATCTCCGATTGCGCCACCAGGTCACCGACGCTTTCCAACGAGATCGCCGCCATCTCGGCCGCCTGCACCCGGCCGTCCACGCGCACGCTGCGCGGATCGTGCAGCCGCCATTGCGAAACCGAGCGCAGACGACTGCCACTCAGCGCCAGCGTATAGCCGGTCTGCGCGGTGGCATGCAGGCGCTCGCGCAACTGCAGCGCCTCGCCCTGGGCCTGGCGCAGCAACTGGTGCAGCCGGCGCTGTTCCAGGTAGCCACGGCTCTGCACGAAACCGCGCAGGCTGCGGGCGAAGTGCTGCATTACTGCGTGCACTTCACCGCCGCGCGCCAGCAGCGTGCTGGTCAGCCCGCGCAGGAAGGTGCGCTCCTCGCGGCCCAGGCGGCGGGCGAAGCCGCGGGCGAGCAGCGCATCGAGTGCCTCGTCCAGCCGGCCGCTCTGCTCGGCGTCGTTGAGCAGGTTCCAGAACCCCTGGAAGCTGCGCCCGGCCTCACTGTCGGCGATCACGTCCACGCCCTCGAACAGGCGTTCGAGCACGTCGCCGCGTGTGCCTTCGTCGTCGATGATGCGTTCGCGGAATTCGCGATTGAGCCGTTCGAAGTCGTCGCGGACGCGGTGGAAGTCTTCGGCCAGTTCGTCGGACAGGTGGATCAGGTCGCGGGTGCGTTCCAGCGCGCGCTTGCCATCGAGCGCGGCGAGCTGGCCGGCCTGGGCGCGCGCAATCTCCTCGTCCAGCCGCACGCGCTCGGCCTGCAGCGCGGCCAGGCGGGCGTCGGGGTCGGACTCCGTCTGTCCGGCCAATTGCACCAATTGCTGGATCACCAGCGACAGCCGGCTTTCGGTGGCGCCGCCCGGGTTGTCCTCGCCCAGGTTGGCGATGAAGCGGATGGCCTGGGCGGCGGCACGCGAGAGTTCGTATTCCTCTTCCTCGGCGCCTTCGGGCAAGCGCCGCTCCAGCCAACCCTGGCTGAGCCAATGCGCGATATAGGCCTGTGCGGTCCGCGGCAACTCGCGCGAAAGTTCGTCGGCGCGCAAGGCATCGAGCTGGCGTTGCAGGCGTTCGTGCAGGACCGCCGACGGCAGCCGCCGGTCCTGGTCCAGCAGCAGGCCCTGCAGCAGGCCGATCAGCTCCGGGGCGTGGTCGGCGGCCAGCAGCTTCCACAGCGGGCGTTCGCGCAGCTGCCGATAGCCGGCGATCCGTTCACGATGCTTCATGGGCAACCGAGACTGACGCGCACCGGCCTCAGCGCTTGCCGCCGACGTCGATGAAGCGCAGGAACTCGGCGCGCGTGCGCGCATCCTCGCGGAAACTGCCGAGCATCTTCGAAGTGACCATGCTGACGCCGCGCTTGTGGATGCCGCGCGTGGTCATGCACTCATGCGCGCCTTCGACCACCACGCCGACGCCGCGCGGCGCCAGCACGTCCTGGATGCACTGGGCGATCTGCGCGGTCATTTTTTCCTGCACCTGGAACCGCCGCGCGTAGGTCTCGACCACGCGCGCCAGCTTGCTGATGCCCACGACCTTGCCGGCCGGCAGGTAACCGACATGGACCTTGCCGATGATCGGCGCCATGTGGTGCTCGCAATGGCTTTCGTATTCGATGTCACGCAGCACGATCAACTCGTCGTAGCCGGCCACTTCCTCGAAGGTGCGGGCCAGGTACTCGCGCGGATCGTCGCCATAGCCGCTGAACCAGTCGCCATAGGCCTCAGCGACGCGGCGCGGGGTGTCCAGCAGGCCCTCGCGGGCCGGGTCCTCGCCGGCCCAGCGCAGCAGGGTGCGCACGGCCTCTTCGGCCTGGTCCTGGGTGACGCCGGAGTCGGGGGTGTTCTTCGAGTGGGCCATGAGCAAAATCGCCCTTAGTAAAGGGCGCTATGGTAACCCGCGCCCCCTGCCGCTGCGCGACCAACCCTGTAGGAGGGGCTCAACCCGGCCGCGCGCCCCGCCGCCGGTGCATCTCGGCCTCATGGTCGAGCCAGTTGGAGCCCTTGTTGGTCAGGAAGAAGACGTAGACCACCAGGGACACGGCGATGACCACCGTGGCATAGATGATGAATTCCGGCACCTGATGGCTCTTCAGCGCGGCCTGGTACAGCAGCGGCGCGGTGCCACCGAAGGCCGAATTGGCCAGGGCGTAGCCCAGGCCGACGCCGAGCGCGCGGATGTGGGTGGGGAACAGCTCGGCCTTGACTACTGCGTTGATCGAGGTATACCCGGTCAGGATCACGAAACCGATGGTCAGGATCACGAACGCGGACAGCCAGTCGCTCTGCTTGGGCAGCGCCGTCACCAGGTACCAGGTGTACAGCACCCCGCCGATGCCGAAGAACACCAGCAAGGTCTTGCGGCCGACGATGTCCGACAGCCAGCCGCCCACCGGCTGCATCAACATCAGCACCACCAGGGCGGCCAGGTTGATCCAGGTGCCGGCCATGACGTCGTCGCCGGCAAAAGCAGTCTGGATCATCTTCGGGCCGGTCACCGAGTAGGTATAGAAGGCGATGGTGCCGCCGGCGGTGATCAGGAAGCACAACAGCAGCGGCCGCCACTGGTTCACGAACAACTCGTGCAGCGAACCGGAAGACCCCGCCTTGCCCTGCTTGGCGCGCTCGATCGCCTCGGCGCCCAGCGATTCGTCCATGGTCCGGCGCAGCCAGAACACCACGATCGCGCCAATACCGCCCAGGCCGAAGGCCACGCGCCAGCCCCACTCGGTGATCTGCGGCTTGTCCATGACGTGCAGCATCACCAGCAGCACGGTCTGCGCCACGACATGGCCGCCGACCAGGGTGACGTAATGGAAGGAAGACAGGAAACCGCGCCGCCCGGGCACCGCGGCTTCGGACATATAAGTGGCGCTGGTGCCGTATTCACCGCCGGTGGCGAAGCCCTGCAGCAGCCGCGCCAGTACCAGGATCACCGCCGCCGCCGCGCCGATACGCGACACCGTCGGCGTGATCGCCACGATGAACGAGCACGCCGCCATCAACGACACCGAGACCGTCAGCGCCAGGCGCCGGCCGTAGCGGTCGGCGAAGCGGCCGAAGTACCAGGCGCCGATCGGGCGCATCAGGAAGGTCACCGCGAAGATCGCCCAGACATACAGGGTGGCGTTCTTGTCCTCCTTGGAGAAGAACTGCGACTCGAAATAGCTGGCGAACACCGAGTAGACGTAAACGTCGTACCACTCCACCAGGTTGCCCGCCGAGCCCTTGAGCGTGTTGGACACCGAGCGGCGCAGGTTGTGTGGCGCAACGGTGGCGTCTGGATCGAACGGGGCGGTGGTGGGTGCACTCATGGCCAGAGGACCTGTGACTGGGACAAGCCCCGAGTATAGAAGCCTCGTGTGTGGAGCTTGTTTGCGGCCGGGCAGTTGAACCATCGCCGGTGGGCCGTTGTCCGAACACCGCAGGCGCGACGACCCGGCGCCTGCCGCCCGCGACGCGTTACGATGCCGCACCCCTCGTCCCCACTGCCCAGATGCCGATGAAAGCCCGCAACGCCGACGCAGCTACGGTGGCATGAACACCGCATCGACCCGCGTCGATGCCGGGGCCGAAGCCAGGAGCGAACGCTTGCAGCGCTGGATCGCCGCGCTTTGCAGCGCCTTGGTGCACCTGTTGCTGTTGCTGATGCTGCTGTTTGCCTCCAAGCCGACCGTGACCCGGCCACAAGGTGCGGCCAGTGGCAGCCGGATGAAGGTCGATTTCCTGGGGCAGACGCGCGTGCCGGTGCAGGTGCCCAGCCCAACCCCGCCGCAAGCCCCGGTGCCGGTCCGCAAAGCGCGCGCGTCATCGCCGGTTCGAACCACGCTGGTCCAGCGCGCCGACAACCCGCTGCCGCCGCCCGATACGACGGACGCGCCCGGCGCGGTTGCCGAGCCCGAGCCGCAGCCGGAGCAGCGCGCGGCGCAGAAGCCGGCCGCCAGCCCGCCGACCCCGCGCCGACCCGAAACCTGGACCGGCCACCCACCGGGCATGCGCCCGACCGATGTCGCCGATGCCGACAGCGGCATGGCCGACGGCCCGGAGGCCGAACAAGGCGACCAGCACGACTACAACGCCGCCGAACCGAGCATGGAAGTGGGCGGCTACCAGGTGTACTACGACCAGCGCAGCGAAACCCTGCTGCGGACCTGGAAGGCGCAGGGCATGAAGGAAATCGCCATTCCGCTACCGGGCACGCAGTACCGCATGGTCTGCGCCCTGGAGATCGCGCTCAGGCGCGGCTCGGGCAAGTGCCGACTGCTGGAACCTTCCTCGCCGCAGATGCAGGCCATTGGCGACGGCCGCGAAGTGATCAACATGATCCAGGTCTACCGGCGCGGCGAAGTGGTCTGGCGCGGCCCGGGGCCTTACCGCTAGCGCTGGATCAGAACAGGCTGCCCTGCTCGGGCTTTGCCGGCTCGCCAACAGCCTCCGCTTCGGGCGCTGTGACCGGCTGTGGCTCGCCCAGCCGCCACGCCAGCCCCGAGATCCGCGCCGCATGTCGCGCCAAGGCGCCGCGCAACACCGCCTCGTTGCCGGCCACATGCAGGCTGCGGCGCGCCCGGGTGATGCCGGTGTAGACCAGTTCGCGGCTGAGCACGCGAGCATCGCGCGCCGGCAGCTGCAACCAGACATCGTCGAACTCCGAGCCCTGGGCCTTGTGCACAGTCATCGCGAACGCACTTTCGTGCGCCGGCAATGCCGCAGGGTGGAAACCGCGCACCTGGCCGTCGCCCTCGCCCGCGAACCAGGCCACCAACGCACCCTGGCCATCGCGCAGGCAGACACCGACGTCGCCGTTGAACAACCCGTGGCGATAGCTGTTCTCGGTGATCAGCAGCAGGCGGCCCTGGAACCACGGCGAGGCTGCGCCCAGCCGGCGCGCGCCCGAACCGCTTTCGGCTAGCCGCTGCTCGATGCGCGCGTTGAGACTGCGCGCGCCCTGCGGACCTGCGCGCACCGCGGTAAGCAGGCGCACGCGCCCGGCCTGGCGCAGCGCCAGCACGGGGTCGTCGGCATTGGCCAGGCTGCGCCAATGCGCGAGCAAAGCGTCGCCGCCTGCCTGCAGCGGGTCGTCGATGTCTTCGTGGAAATGCACGCCGGGCAAGTCGCCTTCGCGCAACAGGGCCACCGCGTGCCCGGCATCGCCGTTGCGCACCGCATCGGCCAGCGGCGCCAGGGCGAATCCCTGCGCCTGGCGATAGCCCTGCAACAAATGCACGCGGTGCCCGGCCAGGCCACCGCCGAGGGCACCAGCGTGGCCGGCGCCGAGCAGGGGTTGCAAAGCCTGCGCGTCCTCGACCTGCAACGCGTCGCCGGCGCCCGCGGCCTGCAGGATCGCCGCCAGTACGTCGCCGGCCTCGACCGAGGGCAGCTGGTCGGCATCGCCCAGCAGGATCAATTGGGTGCCCTCGGCGACGGCTTCGACCAGCTTGCACATCAGGGGCAGGTCGACCATTGAAGCTTCGTCGACCACGATCAGATCGAACGGCAGCGGATTCTCGGCATCGTGGCGGAAGCGCGGCAGCCCGGGGATGACGCCCAGCAGGCGATGCAGCGTGCGGGCACCGGTGGGCAGCGTTGCCGCGAGCGCCGGATCCACGCCTTCGGCGAGCGCGCGCTCCACCGCCGCGCGCAAGCTCTCGGCCATGCGCTCGGCGGCGCGGCCAGTGGGCGCGGCCAACGCGATGCGCAGTGCGGCACCGCCTGCGGCCTGGGCCTGAGCCATGCGCAGCAGTAGCAGGCGCGCAATGGTGGTGGTCTTGCCGGTGCCCGGCCCGCCGGTCACCAGCAGCAAGCTGCGCCGCAACGCCAGCGCGGCGGCTTGGGCCTGGCGGTCTTCGCCCGTGGCGGCGTGCGGAAACAAGCGCGCGAACAGGGGCGCCAGGGCGGCGACATCGAATGCGGGCACGGCCTGGTCGGCGATACGGCGCAGGCCCGCCGCCAGGCGCCGCTCGTATTCGCGATAGCGGCGCAGGTACAACAGCCCGTGTTCCAGCACCAGCGGCCGGTCCGCGTCAGCGGCCTGCTCCGGGGCCGGTTGTGCGACCCAGCGCGAGGTCGCAAGGGCGCGCTGCCACTCGGTGGCGTCGGGCAAGGGCGGCGCAGCGCCCTCGCGAGCATCGAACAGCGCGCCGGCTTGCTGGGTATCCAGGCCGGCGTGGCCACTGGCAACCGCCAGTGAAGCCAGTGCGGCGCCGGCCAAGGTGGCCGCGTCCGTCTCTGGTGCCAGGCGCTGCAGGGTTTGCGCAAAGGCCAGGTCGAGCGGCCGCAACAGGCCGGCGCGTTGCAAGGATTCAAACAGGCTCATGCCGCGGCCTCCGGCATAGCGTGTCCGGCGAACAGGGCATCGACCGCGGCGACCAGGGCCGGATCGAACTGCCATGCGCACACGCCCGGCGAGGGATTGCGCGCTGCATCCAGGCCGCGGCAGAACAAATAGCGCACGCCGCCAAAATCGCGCGCGTACTCGTAGTCCGGGCCGAGGCGAAAGCGCAGCCACCGGTGCAGCGCAACGGTGTAGATCAGCGCCTGCAGGGTGTACTCGCTATGGTCCATCGCCCGGGCCAGGGCATCTGCGTCGTAGCTGGGCAGGCGGTTGGATTTGTAGTCCAGCACGTACCAACGCCCCTGGTGCTGGTAGGTCAGGTCGATCAGGCCGGTCATCAGGCCTTCCAGGCGCTGGCGCATCCCGAAGGCCTGGCGTTCGAGCAGCAGGCCATGGCGATGCAACAGGGCGAGAAAGGCCTCGACCCGGGTCGGGCGCATGGCGAAATGGAACTCCATTTCATTGCGCCGCGCTGCCGCCGGCACGGCGGCCAGGCAAGTGTCTTCGGGCAGCCGCACGGTCAGTGTGTGGCCCACCAGTGCGGTGAGCACGCGGGTACCGGCGTCCAGCTCATCCTGGGCATAGCCGCCGCGCTGCAACGCTTCGATGATCGCCGCGCGCTCACCTTCGGGCGCGGGCTGGCCGGCTTGCCAGTCGCGCCAGGCAGCGAAATCGCAACGCTCGAACGCGTCATGCAGCACGACGCCGAAGCGATTGCCGGCGAAGCGTGGATCGAATGCCTCGGCGGGAACCGGAAGCGCCGCGGTATCGCTGCCGGAGGGCTCATCGCTGCCGCCGCTGGTCTCGACCGTGGCGCTGGCCATCGTCTCGCCGCCAATGCCGGCATCGGCGTTGGCCAATTGGGTGAAGCTGTAGACCCACCAGTCCGGGCTGACATTGCGCTGCAGCGCGCGCGCCGGCGGCACCAGGACTTCATCGGCCAGGGCCAGGCGCGGCAGCGTCGACGGCGGTGCGGCGCGGTCGAAGACGACGCCTCCCGGCCCTGCCTTGGCCTCCAATGCAACCGCGTCGGCCAGCATCTTCGACAACGCGGTGTGCTCATGCCGATGCAACGCGCCGGTAGCGACCCACAGGGCATGCTCGGCCCGGGTCAGTCCCACATACAGCAGGCGTGCGTCTTCGGCGCGCTGTTCCTGCCGCCACGCAGTTTCGGCGGCGGCCCAGGCCGGATCGTCCTTGCCGGTGTTCCAGTGCAACGAACGCCCGCTGCCGTCGGCGTGCACGACGCAATGGCGGCCGGCGCCGCGGTCGCGGCGGCCGACGCCGATATACGGCAGGAAGACCAGTGGATATTCCAGGCCCTTGCTCTTGTGCAAAGTCACGATCTGCACGCGCCGCGCGTCGGATTCCAGCCGCAGCTGCTGGGCTTCGTCGTTGTCGTCGGCATTGGCAATACGGCGCGCCAACCAGTCGACCAGGCCATGCGGGCCCAGCGCGCGCGCGTCGGCTTCCTGCAGCAGTTCGGCCAATTGCAGATAGTTGGTCAGGCGGCGCTCGCCATCGGCCAGAGCCAGCAAGCGTTGCCCTTGCGCCGCGCCCAGTTCGCCGATCAGGGCCAGCGGCCCGCCGCGCTGCCAGCGCTCGCGCCAATCCAGGGCCTGCTGCTGCCATTGCCGGTGACGTTCGCCATCGTGCTCCAACGCGGCGATGCCGGCAGCGTCCTCGCCGATCAGCACGGTGGCCAGGGCTGCACGCAAGCGCGCGTCATCGCCTGGGTCCAGCAGCGCCTGCAGCAGCGCGAGCAGTTCCTGCGCCTGTTCGCTGGCAAACAGGCTGCGCTTGCCCGCTGCCACGGCGGGAATCCCGACCGCAGCCAGCGCCTGCTGGATGCGTCCGGCCTGCTTGTGGTCACGCACCAGTACGGCAATGTCGCCTGCGCGTACCGGCCGCGCATCGATGGTGGCGGTGCCGGCGCGGCCGGCGGCGAGCCAGCCGTGGATCGCCGCCACGCACGCAGCGGTGCACCACTCCAGGGACGGGCCGGCATTCCATGGCTTGGGCCTGCCCTTGGCCGGTGGCGGCTCGGGCGCCTGCCACAGGGTGAGGGCGGCAGCGGGGGCACCATCGCACAGCAGATCGGCATCGGCGCGCTGGGTGCCCGGCTGCACGGGGTGGAAGGCGATCCCTTCAGTGACGAAGGCGGTGTCGTAGCCGGCCTGTGCGTAGAGCGCATCGATGGCCGCGAGCAGCGAAGGCCGCGAGCGGAAGTTGTGCGCCAGGGCCGGTGCGCGTTCGGCGCCCTGGGCCGCGGCCAGGTAGGTGCGTACATCGCCGCCGCGGAAACCGTAGATGGCCTGCTTGGGATCGCCGATCAGCAGCAACGCCGGCTCCAGCCCCGCCTCGCGTGCGAGCGCGCCATTGCCGAAGACATTGGAAAAGATCGACCACTGCCGCTCGTCGGTATCCTGGAACTCATCGACCAGCGCGATCGCGTACTGGGCGCGCAAGCGCCGCGCCAGGACCTCGCCCTGTGGCCCGCGCAACGCCTCGGCCACGCCATCGACCAGGTCGTCGTAGGTCTGCACCCGGCGCTGGCGCTTGAGCAAGGCCAGGCGCGCGATCGCCTCGGCGCGCAAGGCATGCAGCAGGCGAATGCGGCGCCGGCCCCGCCATTCCTCGACCTGCGCCAGTGCGGCCAGGTAGCCATCGACTTCATGGCTCAACGGCAATGCAGGGGTGCGACCGGCAAAGTTCTTGTTGGTGCCGGCAGCCAGTTCGGCAGCGGTGAGCTTGACCAGCTTGGAATGCGGCGGCCGCTCGATCGACGGGGCGGCGGCAAAAGCGTCCAGCCAGTGCCACAGCGCGGTCAGCCATTCGGCTTTGTAGCTGACCTTGCTCAGCACGCCGCCTTCGCTGGCGGCCATGATCGCTTCAAAACACTCGGTGCCTTGGTCGCGGAAGATGGCGGCCAATGCTTCGGCAGCGCGTTGGGCCCCCTGCAGCAGCGTCGGGCCGTCGTCGGCTGCGCCCACCGGCGGCGGCGCCGGCAGCAATGCGGGGTGGCGCACCATCTCGCGCAGGTCGCCAGCCATCATGTCCGGGCCGCCTGGCCACAGGCCGACCAGGTCTTCAGCGGTCACCGCATCAGCGCTGCGCGTGCGCCACAAATCCGCCGCCGCTTCGGCGAGCAGTTCGCGGTCGTTGGCGAGCAATTCGGGGGCCAGCAGCGTCTGCCCGGTCTCCAGCGCATGTTCGCGTAGCACGCGGGCGCAGAAGCCGTGGATGGTGAAAATCGCGGCCAAGTCGATTTCTTCCACCGCGCGCTGCAACCGCCGCTTGAGCACCAGCGGCGATTCGCCGCTGGCATGCAGGTGCGCCTGCAGTAGCGCGGCGGTCAGGCGTGCGTCCGGCGCGGCGTCCGCCGGCTCGGGCTGCAGGGCGTCGGGCGTGTCTGTAGGGACCCACTGCACCGCCAGCGCCAGCCGCTCGCGAATGCGTCGGCGCAGTTCCTGGGTGGCCGCCTCGGTAAAGGTGACGGCGAGGATCTGCCCGATCCGCAGCCCGCGCTCGACCACCAGCCGGGTCACCAACGTGGCCAGGGTGAAGGTCTTGCCGGTGCCGGCGCTGGCCTCGATCAGGCGCACGCCGTGCAACGGCAGCTGCAGGAACGGATCGTTGGGGGCAGGCAGGTTCATTCCGCCTCCTCCTGGGCACCGCGCCAGTGCCGCCAACTCTCCGCCAGTTGCCCGGGATCGAGCGCGGCATCGGCTCGTCCGTGTTCGAGCAGCGCGTACAGGCGATAGCTGGTGCTGGCGAAATCAATGAAGTGCTGCGCGTCGGTAAACGGACCACTGCCGCGATGGACCAGGCGCAGGGCGGGCGCGGCCGATTCACTCCAGCCGACATCGCTCTGCCATTGCGCGGCCGCTTCCTTGATCGCCTTGTCCAGCTCGCCCTGCTGCGCGGCGCGGTAGTACTTCCAGCTGCTGTACGGGGCAAATGCCAGCGGCGCTTGCAGGCCCTGGCGATACAGCATGAGCAACTCGGCCAACGCCGCCTGGGCCTGGGCCGGCGGCAGCGGCTCGGCGTCCATTGGATGCGGGCCCAGGCCATCTTCGTGTTCGAAGAAGCGTTGGTACGGGGCGTGTTCGCCGGCGGCACGCAATAGCAGCCATTCCAGCCCGTGGCGGATCGCTACCCGCCCGCTCAGGCCGCCCACCTGCACCCGACCCAGGCCGGCGGGATACCAACCCGGCAAGCGCCCATGCAGCTCGACGCCCTCGATCGGCACCTGCAACCGGCGCGATTCGGCCGGCGCCTGGCCACGCCATTGCTTGAAGGCCTGGGCATACGGGTGCAGCTGGCGCAGCCGTTCGTCCAACTGGCGCCGGCCCAATGGCCCGGACGGCAACAGCGCGCGGGCGCGCAGGCGTTCGTAGAGATGATCGGTGTCACCGCTGAGGGCCGCCTCGAATACCTGCTGCTGCAGTTCGTATTGCTCCAGCCCCTGGACCGGGGCCAGCAGCGGTTCGAGATCACTGTCCTGCTCGGCGGGTTCGGGCAGCCGCAAGCCTAGGCGCAGGCGCAGGAATTGCCCGGCGGGGTCGCTGAACAAACGACGCAGGTCGTCGATCGACAGGCTGGCCGCCGTAGCGCCGGCATCGGCCGGCAGGGCGCCGTCCACCCAGGGCGCCAGCACCTGGCGTTGCCCGGCCAGGCTGTCGACTGCCGGCCGCCACTGCTGGCGGTAGCTGAAGCGGCGCGGCTCGGGGCCGTCTTCGTCTGGCGCACCGAACGCGGCGGCGGCAAAAGGTTGCAGCGGATGTCGCACGACCAGCTCGCGGCTCGCCGTGCGCGCGTCACTGTGCAGCTGCGCCGCGCTGGCCAACAACTCGCTGACCAGCAGCGAGGGCTCGCGCACGCTGCCGTCGCGGGCGTCGGCGCCGAGATAGCTGAGGTAGAACACGTCCTGCGCGGAGGCAAATAGCTGCAGGAACAAGAAGCGGTCGTCCTCGCGGGTGGAACGGTCGCCGGCGCGGCGGCGCTCGGTACCCAGTTCAGCGGTAAGGCGATTGAGCCCGGCGGCGGGATCGCGGCGTGGGAAGTCGCCATCGTTCATGCCGAGCAGGCAGATGACCCGGAACGGCAGCAGCCGCATCGGCACCATCCGTCCGAAGCTGATGCCGCCGGTGAGCAGCGGGGCGCGGGTATCGGCCTCACCCAGTACCGCGGCGAAGTGGGCGCGCACGACTTCGGCCGGCACCGGCGCGCTGAACTCACCGCGTTCGGCGCTGCGGGCGAAGTCGTTGATCAGCATGCGCAGGCGTTCCAGCGCGCGCTGCGCGCGCGGGCTGGACGGGTGTGCCGGCAGCAAGGCATCGAGCAGCTCCAGCAAGCGTTCGCGCCAGGTGCTGGGCGGCATCGGTTCAGACAACAGCTGTTGCTGGCGTTCGAGCACCCGCAGCAGGCGGATCAAGGTGTCCAGGGCAGCGAGTGCGCTGCCTTCCAGGTGCGGCCACGCGGCGACGCCTTCGATGTCGCTTTCCTCGCCACTGGCGTGGCCGAGCAAGAGGCGGTCCAGGGCGAAGCGCCAGGTATAGGCGTCATCGTCAGGGGCTTGCTGCCGCTGGCGGTGCGCCGCGTCCAGGCCCCAGCGTGCACCGGCCGCCTGCAGCCAGCTGCGCAGGCGCTCAAGGCCAGTTTCATCGAGGCCGGCGGCTTCGGCGATCGGCGCGCTGGCAAGCAGGTCGAGTATTTCGTGCAGGCCGAAGCGCGAGATCGGCAGCGCCAGCAGGGCGAGGAAGACATCGGCCAGCGGCTCGGTGGCGAGCGGGCTGGTGTCGGCCAATGCATAGGGCAATGCGCCTTCGCTGCCCTGTCCGCCGAACACCGCGTCCAGGTAGGGCACGTAGGGGTCGATATCCGGGGACAGCACGGCGATCTCGCGCGGCTGCAGCGGGGGATCGAAGCGTGGATCTTCCAGCAGCCCGCGCAGCTGGTCATGCAGCACCTGCAGCTCGCGCAGGCGGGTGTGGCAGGCGTGGATCTGCAGGCTGGGGTCATGCCGGTCCACCGCCGCGCGCAGGGGCAGGCCGGGCACGGCGCGACGATGGAACAGATCACCCTGCAAGCGCCGCAGCAGGCTGGGCTCGGACGCGACGCTGGCCTCGGGGTCGGCATAGGCGGGGAAATCGCCGGTCGGATGCACGACTTCGTAGCTGCCCAGGACCGCGACGAAGTCGCGGCCCGCCGCACCCCACGCCTGCAGCAAGCGGTTGTCGGCCAGCTCGGGGTCGGCGCCGGCGCGCTGCTGCTCGGCGCGGCTCTGCAGGTCGCCCCAATAGGTGCGGGTCGGGCTGGGCATATAGAAGTGGAGCGTGCCTACGCGTGCCTGGGTCGCCAGCACGCGCAAGACGTCCGGCGAGATATTGAGCGTGGCGAAGGCGAACATGCGCGTGGGCAGGCCTTGCGGCAGTGCCGACGCCTCGCCGCCGAAGCGGGCCAGGTAGTCGTGGATACGGCGCGCGCGATACGGCCGGCCCTCGGCCACCGCGCGCCAGAGG
>DATLJF010000249.1:0-10039 GCA_035539015.1 Stenotrophomonas sp.
GGCAGGCTTGGTCAAGAAGTCCAAGGTGGACCAGGTTGCGCGCGAGCAGAACAAGGCCCGCCATGCCAAGGGGCCTTCGGCGCCCAACGAGATCCAGCTCGAGGCCGAGCGCGTTCGCGCCGAAAAGGTCGAGCGCGACCGCGCGCTGGCCGCCGAGCGCAAGGCGCAGGCGCAAGTGGCCGAACTGCGCGCGCAGGCGCGCCAGATCATCGAGGACAAGAAGGTGCCGCGTACCGGCGAGAGCGAGTACCGCTTCACTGCCGATGGGGTCATCCGCAGCCTGCTGGTCAATGAGGATCTGCGCAAGAAGCTGTCGGCTGGCGAGTTGGTGATTGCGCGGATCGACGAGCGCTACGAGTTGTTGCCGCGCGTGGCCGCCGAGAAAGTACGTGAACGCGCCCCGGCCATGATCGTGCTCGACCATGGGCAGGCCAACGCGGCGCCGTCCTCGGCCAACGCCGACGACGATGCCTATTACGCCCAGTTCCAGGTGCCCGACGACCTGGTTTGGTGATCTTGCGGCGGCAGCGGCGGGCCCTTCGCCGAACTGGTGGGGCGGCCGCCGGCGTGCCACAGTCCGCGCATGTCGGAGTTCACCGTCCACTTGCTGCTGCAAACCGCGCTGGTTGAAGTGCGCGATGTGGTCTGCGCCGGCACCTGCCGCCCTCCCGGGCAGGTAGAGCGCTCACGGCGCACCGAGTTGGTGTTCCCGTATCGCGGCACCTACGTGCGCCATGTCGAAGACGACCAGGTGGTAGCCGATGCCAGCCAGGTGATCTTCTTCAATGCCGGCGAGCCCTACCGCGTCAGCCACCCGCATGCCGGCGGCGATGCCAGCCTGGCGCTGACACTGGATGAAACCCTGCTGCGCGAAATTGCCCCGGCCGCGTTGCTGCAAGAGGGTATGCCGCCGCGCTTCCGGCTGCCGCGCCTGCGCATCGACCCGCGCGCGCAGGTATTGGTGGCGATGCTGCGGCACAGCCTGCACGAAGGCATTGCCGATCCGCTGGAAGGCGAAAGCCTGGCGCTGGTCCTGGCCCAGCGCGCCATTGGCCCGCGGACCGCGCATGCCGCCGGTGCCAGCCAGGGCAGGCGGCGGCTGGTGGATCGCGCCAAGCTGGTCCTGAGCGGCGACCTGGCACGGCGCTGGACCCTGGCCGAGGTGGCGCGGGAAGTCGGGGTGTCGCCGGTCTACCTGACCCAGAGTTTTCGCGACGTCGAAGGCGTGCCGCTGTACCGCTACCAGCTACGCCTGCGCCTGGCCCGTGCCCTGGACCTGCTCGGCGAATACGAAGACCTCAGCCGGCTCGGCCAGGACCTGGGCTTCTCCAGCCACAGCCATTTCAGCGCCGCGTTCCAGCAGGCCTACGGCCGCAGCCCCAGCGAGTTCCGCCACCTTGCGCTGCAGGCCGCCCCCGGCGATCGCTAAATATCTTGATAGCGGCCCCCGTGGGCGGCGGCGTCTACTGGCCCTGCCCAACAAGGGCAGCGAACGGGAGAGCGAAATGAGCGAGAAGACCTGTGCAGCCTGCGATTGCGTGCTCGACGAGAACGCCATCCAGGTCAAGCTTGGCGGCAAGGTGGTCGAGGTCTGTTGCGAAGACTGCGCCGTGCAGTTGCGTGAAGCCTACGCGGCTGCCGCCAAAGCCTGAGGCTTTGCCGAGGGGCCAGCGCCGGCACGTGTGGGCCGAGCTGGCCCCTGATTGATGACCTCGCCCGGCCTGCCGGGCGCTTTCCAATTGCACCCTTCCCCTGCCGCCGGCTTGGCGCGCGGCATGACCTCTTACGGCCCGCCCTCGGCTGCGCCTTGTGGAGTATTCCCAATGTTGAACCGTAGGCAATTCCTGGCCGCCAGCGGCTGGGCGAGTGCTTCGCTGGCGTTGTCCGGCGTGCTGGCCACCGGCGGCACCCTCCAGGGAGCCGATCCGTCCCTGGATGCGAACGCCTTCCACGGCTTGCGCCGCTACCTGCGCACCGGGTTTGGCGATATCGCCTATGTCGAACAAGGGCAGGGCGAGGCGGCGCTGTTCCTGCATGGTTTCCCGCTCAATGGTTTCCAGTGGCGCGGCGCATTGCCGCGGCTGGCGCCGTACCGCCGCTGCATTGCGCCGGATTTCCTCGGCCTGGGCTACACCCGCGTCGCCGAAGGCCAGCCGGTGGCACCGCAGGACCAGGTCGCCATGCTGCTCGCTTTCATGGACACCCTGGGGATGGCCAGTGCCGACCTGGTCGCCAGCGATAGCGGCGGCGCCGTTGCCCAGCTATTGCTGGCCCAGCATCCGGCGCGTGTGCGCACCCTCTTGCTGACCAACTGCGACACCGCCATCGACAGCCCGCCGCCGGCCATGGAGCCGGTGATCGCGCTTGCCCGGCAGGGCCGCTTCATCGACGACTGGCTCGGCCGCTGGCACGCCGATCGCGCGTTGGCCCGCTCCAATGAGGGCATTGGCGGCATGTGCTACGCGCATGCGGACCAGCCCAGCGACGAGGCGATCGACACCTACTTCGGACCGATGCTGTCGACCCAGCGCCGAACTGATCTGGGCAACGCCTATGCAGTGGCACTGGCGCGCAACGCGCTGGCCGGCAGCACGGCCGCACTGCGGCAGGCGCGCGCGCCGGTCCGCGTGGTCTGGGGTACGGCCGACACGATCTTCGGCGATCACAACGCCGCGTACCTGGCGCAGGCCTTCGGCAACTCCCGCGGCGTGCGCCGCCTGGCCGGGGCCAAGCTGTTCTGGCCGGAGGAACAGCCGCAGATCATCGCCGAAGAGGCCAGGGCACTCTGGAACGCCTGGACACCGCTGGCGCTGCGCCGCTGAGGCCGGCGCCGGGTCAAAAACGATAGCTCACGCCCAGGCGCACGCCGCTATCGGTGAAGCGCAGGCTGCCGGTGAAACTATTGGTATCGGCATCGGCCTTGATCCGCCGCGTCGTGTAGTCGGCCCAGAAGCCCCAGTTTTCCCACGGGAACCATTCCGCGCCGGCGCGGGCGTAGGTAACGTCGGCATCGATGTCGTTGATGTTGGCGGTGAAGTAGCCGACATCGGCACTGAGCCGCCAATCCTCGCCCGGGGTCCAGCGCCAGCCAGCGCCGATGGCCGGCGCGGGCAGGTCGGTATCGACCTCCTCCCTGCGGCGGTCGCCGACCGTGTTGCCGTCGATGCTGAGGTCCAGTTCCAGCGACAGCGCCATCTGGTACCAGATCAGACCCACGCGCGGGCCCAGCGCCCAACGCTCGCGCGCCCACGCCCAGTAGGTGTAGTTGAGCTCGTAGGCATCCAGGTCGAAGTGCGCCCGCACCGTGCTGCTGGCGGTGTACAGGCTGTCCTTGAATTCGATGTCGCGCGTGAGCCGGTGCTCGGCGCTGGCATCGTCGTTGTAGTAGGACAGCCCCAGCTCATGTCGATTGAAGGGGCGCCAGGTCAGGGCGATGAAGCCGATGGTCTTGTCCTTCTCCAGCCCCAGGTCGCGGTGCAGGTCCACGGTGGTGCCATCGAAGGTGTCGCCGTCGGCGCGTACCCGCGTGTCGAAGTTGGTGGCATAGCCACCGACCCGCACGCTGAAGGTGTCCAACGGTTCGACCGCCTCGGCGGGACGCGACGCACACAGCAGCGGCACCAGCACAACGAACGCAAGTAGACGCATGGAAGGCTCCTGGTCTGGCGTAGTCGTGGAACGGTCGGATCGGTTTTGGTGGCGGGGTGAATGTACTCCTGAATGGCGGTGCCGGCGTGAGGACGAAAAAAGCCCCACCCTCGGCACCCGCGGACGGGGCAAAGGGTGGGGCCGGTCCGCGCGTCCCGGGTGTGAAGCGGGCGCGCGTTCGCTTACGAAACCTGCTTCAACGCATGCTTGCGATCGCGCATCACGTTGTGGCACTCACGCACGCGCGGCAGCAGCGACTCTACTTCGACGCGCGCAGCGGCCGGGGTGTCGGTGTCGGTCAGCGTCTCCTGGAAAGCCTTGAGCAGGCGGTCTTCGGATTCTTCGAGCTCGGCCACGTAGCCATAGTCGGTGTCGCCCACCATGGCGCGCACCTTGGCATAGAACTGCTGCATCGAACCGACCATCGTGCCGTGCTCGGCCGGATGGCCACCGGCGCTGGCGACCGCGGCGCTCAGGCGGATGACGATGTCACCCTTCACCCCCGCGATGCGCGTGAATAGCGCGCTGAGTTCGGGATTGCCCACCTTACCGGCGGCTTCGGTGTAGAAGTCCTTGCCGTCGCGGGCGATTTCGATCAGGTCGTTGAGGCTGTGTTCGATCTTGCTGTCGGTAGTCATCTGATTGGATTTCCTGTCTCTGGGCAATGGAGGCGAAGTCGCCTTGCGCAGCCACCTTTCCGCAAGCGCCATCAACATCGCGTGACCACTCGCGGCAAGCGTTCATCGCTGTGTGCGCGATGCGAGCGTGCTGCATGCAGGGCGTGAGCACTACGGCGCGTGCTCATGGCAGGCCTATGCAGGATGTTCACGTGATCTACCTACGCGGTTAACCGGCCGCTCTCTAGTTTGGCCACCAGCGCAGCAACCGCTGCCGCGAACACGCCTCTCAATTGGAGACACACAATGGCCGTCAAGACCATCGAAGAACTGTTCATCCACGAGCTTTCGGACATCTACAGCGCGGAGAAGCAGCTGACCAAGGCGTTGCCGAAGCTGGCCCGCGCCGCGACCAATCCGAGCCTGGTCACCGCGTTCGAGACCCATCTGGAAGAAACCCAGGGCCAGCTCGAACGCATCGACCAGGTCGTGGAGTTGCTGGACATCCGCCTCAAGCGCATCAAGTGCGCGGCGATGGAAGGCTTGGTGGAAGAGGGCAAGGAAGTGATCGAATCGGTCGAGGCCGGCCCGCTGCGCGATGCCGCGCTGATCGGCGGTGCGCAGAAGGTGGAGCATTACGAAATTGCCGCCTACGGCACCCTGGCCGCGCTGGCCAAGCAGTTGGGCTACAAGGATGCGCTGCCACTGCTGCTGGCAACGTTGAAGGAAGAAAAGGCCACCGACGAGAAGCTGACCATGCTCGCCGAGGGCGGCGGCAACCAGCAGGCCGCCGGCAAGAGCAGCAAGGCCGCCTGAGTTGACCGACGGCCATGGCGCGCCCGGGCGAGTGGCAATATCGGTTGGAGCGCGCATTCTCGCGCGCCGACCTGGGCGCGGTCTCGCTGCTTGAGGCTGCGCGCCTGCTCGATCGGGCGGTGCCCGATTACACGCTGCATCGATACGAGTACTCGGCATCCGATGCGGAAGGCGTGCGTTGGTTCGATGCGCCGCAGTTGGCCATCGCCCATGCGATCTGGACCGCGACCCACCAGCCCTACGACCCGGGCTGGCGGGTAGTCGATGTAGTGGGGCAATTGACCCTGAGTAAACAAGGCCTGTGGTCGACACAGGTACGCCTGCCGCTGCGTCATCGCCCGCGGGCCATGGCGCTATGAGCGCCGTTGCACCCACGCCAGGCAGCGCGCTCGCCGTCAGCGTGCATACCGTTTGCTTGACGATCAACGGGCGTCGCCTGTCGATAGAGGTCGAAGCCTGGGTCACCTTGCTCGACCTGTTGCGCGAGCGCCTCGACCTGATCGGCACCAAGAAGGGTTGCGACCACGGCCAGTGCGGTGCGTGCACGGTGCTGGTCGATGGGCGTCGCATCAACAGTTGCCTGACCTTGGCGGTCATGCAGGACGGCAAGGAGATCACCACGGTCGAGGGCCTGGCCCAGGGCGAGGTCCTGCATCCATTGCAACGCGCCTTCATCGAGCACGACGCCTTCCAGTGTGGCTATTGCACGCCCGGGCAGTTGTGCTCCGCGGTGGGCTTGCTCAATGAAGGCCAGGCCCGCAACCGCGACCAGGTCCGTGAGTTGATGAGCGGCAACATCTGCCGCTGCTGCGCCTATCCGCAGATCACCGACGCGGTCATGTCCGTGTTGCAGGGCGAGGAGCAAGACGGTGGAGGGGCTTCCATCCAGCCCTGGATACCCGGCACGGTGCCCGGATGAATCCGTTCCGCTTCGAGACCAGTGCGTCGGTGGACGACACGCTGCAACGGCTGGCCCGCTCGCCGGGCGAGGGAACGGCGCGGGTAGTGGCCGGCGGCACCAATCTGCTGGACTTGATGAAGCTGCTCATCTCGCCGGTCCAACGCGTCATCGACATCAATGCGTTGCCGCTCCAGGAGATCACCGAGCTGCCGGGCGGTGGCCTGCGCCTGGGCGCCACCGCGCGCAATGCCGACACTGCCTACCACCCGCACGTCCGCAAACGCTTCCCTTTGCTCTCCGCAGCGATCCTGGCCGGCGCGTCGCCGCAGATCCGCAACATGGCCAGCAACGCCGGCAACCTGTTGCAACGCACGCGTTGCACCTACTTCTACGATCCAGGCGTGCCGTGCAACAAGCGCCAGCCCGGTAGCGGTTGCCCGGCGATTGGCGGCCTGACCAAATACCACGCCATCCTCGGCGCGAGCCCGCACTGCATCGCCACCCACCCTTCGGACATGTGCGTGGCCCTGGCCGCGCTCGATGCCACGGTAGTGGTGACCAGCACGCGCGGCGAACGGCGGATTGCCTTCGACCAGTTTCATCGCCTGCCCGGGGACGCGCCCGAGCGCGACACCCACCTGGAAGAGGACGAGCTGATCCTCGCGATCGAACTTCCCCCAGCCGACGCCTTCGTCGCCCATAGCGCCTACATCAAGATCCGCGAACGTCTGTCCTATGCGTTCGCGCTGGTATCAGTGGCGGCGGCCTTGGCCCTGGACGAGGACGGCCGCATCCTTGCAGCGCGCATCGCACTCGGCGGTGTGGCGCACAAGCCTTGGCGCGATACCGCTGCCGAAGCCAGCCTGGTCGGCGCCCGGTGCGAGGCCGGCGCGTTCGACGCCGCGGCCGGCCAACTGCTCAAACAGGCCGTGCCGCAGGGCCAGAACGCTTTCAAGATTCCCTTGGCCCGGCGCGCCATCGTGCATGCCTTGCAGACGGCCGCGCAGGGCACCGTGGACAACCATGGTGATCACCGGGAGCCCGGCCGATGACCTCCCGCCAGCACTTCATGCCGCGTGCCGATGCTGGCACTGGCCCACGGCCGACGGGCACGGGGGCCACCCGCGTGGACGGACGCGCCAAGGTCAGCGGCCAGGCGCGCTACGCCGGCGAATGGCCTGCGACCGACCTGGCCTACGGCGTTGCGGTCAACAGCACGATCGCCCGCGGCCGCATCGTTGGCTTCGAATTGGCAGCGGCGCAGGCCGTGCCGGGCGTGCTGGCGGTGCTCACGCACGACAATCGCCCGCACATGCGCCGCAGCGGCCTGCAATACAAGGACATGACCGCGCCCGGCGGCAAGCCGTTCCGGCCGCTGTACGACGCGAAGGTGCACTACAGCGGCCAGCCGGTGGCGCTGGTGGTGGCCGAAACGTTCGAGGCCGCGCGCTACGCGGCGTCGCTGGTGGTAGTGCATTACCATGCCGAGCCGCATGAGACCGAGTTGCAGGCCGGGTTGTCGCGTGCGCGCAAGCCGCGCGGGTTCAAGGCCGGCTTTTCTCCTCCCCCCGCGGACAAAGGCGAGCCGCAGCAGGCGCTGGCGCAAGCGCCGTTCCGCATCGAGGCCGACTATTACAACGGCACCGAGCACCATAATCCGATGGAGCTGTTTGCCTCCACCGTCATTCGCGAGCCCGATGGCCGGCTGCTGATCTACGACAAGACCCAGGGGTCACAGAACAGCCGTTGGTATGTCTCGCACGTGTTCGGCCTGCCCAAGGAGCAGGTCACGGTCCGCAATCCGTTCGTCGGCGGTGCCTTCGGCGCCGGCTTGCGGCCGCAATATCAGTTGCCGTTGGCGGTGATGGCGGCGCTGCACCTGCAGCGCTCGGTGCGGGTGGTGATGACCCGGCAACAGATGTTCACCTTCGGCCACCGCCCGGAAACGGTCCAGCGGGTGAAACTCGCCGCCGATGCCGAGGGCCGGCTGCAGGCCATCTGGCATGAGGCCTACGCCGAAACCTCGCGGCTGGAGGATTACGTCGAAGTGGTCGTCAACTGGAGCGGTCAGCTCTACGCCTGCCCCAACGTGCATCTCGGCTATCGGCTGGTGGAACTGGACCAATACACCCCGATCGACATGCGCGCGCCGGGCGCGGCGCACGGCACCCATGCGCTGGAAGTGGCGATGGACGAGTTGTCCTACGAACTGGGCATCGACCCATTGGAGTTGCGCCTGCGCAACTACGCCGAGCGCAACCCGGCCGATGACAAGCCTTATTCGAGCAAGCCGCTGCGCGAGTGCTACCAGCGCGGCGCCGAGCGCTTCGGCTGGCACGCACGGCCGTTGCAACCGCGCGCCCGTCGCGAAGGCCGGGAATGGATCGGCTGGGGCATGGCCACCGGGCAATGGGACGCGATGCAGATGTTCGCGCGCGCCCGTGCCCGCTTCGGCAGCGACGGCCGCCTGGTGGTGAGCAGCGCGGCCACCGATATCGGCACCGGTACCTATACGGTGATGACGCAAATCGCCGCCGAGGCCTTCGGCCTGCCGCTGGAACGGGTGAGTTTCGTCCTCGGCGATTCGACCCTGCCGGTGGCCCCGATCGAAGGCGGCTCTTCGCATGTAACCACGGTTGGCTCGGCCGTGGCCGGGGCCTGCGAGCAGCTGCAACGCAAGCTGCTGCGGCTTGCGCGCCGGCGCGATCCGCGCGCCTTCGCCGGCGCGCGTTTGGCAGACGTCGCCTTCGGCCAGGGCAAGCTGTGGCTGCGCGATGACCCCGCGGTCGCGGTAGAGCTGGGCGAGCTGGTAGCCGCGCAGGCGGGCGAGGCCGTGGAAGAGTCGTACTTGCTGCTGCCCAACCTGTTGCGCCAGCGCAAGTACGTCCGTGCCACCCACAGTGCGGTATTCGTCGAGGTGCGCGTGGACGAGGAACTGGGCACCGTGCGCGTGACGCGCGTGGTCAGCGCGATCGACGGCGGGCGCATCCTCAACCCGATCACTGCCCGCAGCCAGATCATCGGCGGGATCATCTGGGGCCTGAGTGCGGCCCTGCACGAGCACACCGAGGCCGACCATCGCCTGGGCCGTTTCATGACCCGTGACCTGGCCCAGTACCACGTCGCGGTCAATGCCGATGTCCACGATATCGAGGTGATCTTCGTCGAGGAGCCCGACACCGTCGTCAGCCGGCTCGGCGCCAAGGGCGTGGGCGAGATCGGGCTCGTCAGCGTAGCGGCGGCGGTGTGCAATGCGATCTATCACGCCACCGGCCGGCGGGTGCGCAGCACGCCGATGACGCCGAACAAGGTCATGAACCCCTGAGTGGATTCAGTGCTCGCGATACCAATCCCACACGTGCGCCGGCAAGTGCGGTTGCAGGTCGAGGCCAAGCGCGACGTAGCTGTCGAGTAGGTCGCGCAGCGCCTGGCGGGCGGGCGTCTGTGCCGGGCTGAAGTCAATGTCGCCGGGGGGCAGTTGCGCGTTGCTCCAATCAAACAGCCCATCGACCTGCTGCAGCGCCGCCGCGCGTGCCCAGGGCCGCAGCGGATACACGCGATAACCTTGCGCGGCCAGCTGGCGTGCGGCTGCGGTCAATTGACTGTTGGCGCCGCGCACCCACTCGGTCTTGCCGCCCGCCGCCAATGCGATGGTCAGCGGTGCAGGCGCACGGTGCGCCTTGAGCGGGCGCCGCAACGCCAGTTCGAGGTCGCGGGCGTCGCGCTCGGTTTCGGTCTCGATCAGCGTGGCGGCGTCGAGGTCGAAGAATTCGAACCAGCGCCGGTGCAGGGTGCGCAAGCGCGACAGCGGGGCGCGCGAGAAGCCGATCTTGCAGAAATCTTCCCAGGCACACGGCAGGACGTAGGTGAAACAGCGTCCGTCGGTGCGCAGCTCGTCTTGCGCGCCAGTCACCGTACTGCAGCGCCCGTCAGCCGCGCCGTGCCGCTTCGATCGCAGCTACGTCGATCTTGCGCATCGTCATCATCGCCTCGAACACGCGCTTGGCCACGGCCGGGTCCGGGTCGGCGATGCCCTCGCTCAATACTCGCGGCGTGA
>DATLJF010000250.1:0-13610 GCA_035539015.1 Stenotrophomonas sp.
TCGATGGCTTCTCGATCGGCTCCAACGACCTGACCCAGCTTGCGCTTGGCCTGGACCGCGATTCCTCGATCGTCGCGCACCTGTTCGACGAGCGAAATCCGGCGGTGAAAAAGCTGCTGTCGATGGCGATCAAGGCTGCGCGCGCCAAGGGCAAGTACGTCGGCATCTGCGGCCAGGGCCCGTCGGACCATCCGGACCTGGCCGAATGGCTGATGCAGGAGGGCATCGAGTCGGTATCGCTGAATCCCGACACCGTGGTCGATACGTGGCTGCGACTGGCCAAGCTCAAAGCCGCCAGCGCATGACGTCGCATTGATCGACGCCTCGCTATAGTGATGACACGCAAGCCCCGCTCTGCGGGGCTTGCTGTTTTTCAGCAACAGGAGATTCCACGATGGCCCCCGCTGCGCCTGCCAAACTGCAGATCGACCCCCTCGCGCCGGTATCCTGGATCCACCAGGTCGACTGGCAACATATGCTCGCAAGGTACGGCGTGCCGGCATTGGCCGCGCTGGTCGTGCTGCTGGTGGGCTTGTGGCTGGCGCGGCGCGTTTCCAACCTGGTACCGCTGGCGACGCATCGCGTCGGCGCCGATCCGATGCTGGGCAGTTTCCTGCGCAACGTCGCCTACGTGACCTCGCTGGTGATCGTGGTGGTGCTTGCGATCGGCATGCTGGGCGTACCGATTTCACCGTTGCTCGCGGTCCTCGGCACCGCGGGCCTGGCCATTGGCCTGGCGCTGAAGGATTCGCTGTCCAACATCGCCTCGGGCGTGATGCTGGTGACGTTGCGCCCGTTCCATGTCGGTGATGTGGTGACGATTGCGGGCCAGACCGGCACGGTCGAGTCGGTGCGGATCTTCCAGACCGTGCTCAACGGCGCCGACCTGCAGCGCATGACCATTCCCAACAATCTGATTACCGCATCGCCCATCATCAATCTCACCGCCCAGCCCAACCGCCGGGTCGAGCTGGTGATCGGCATCGGCTATGAAGACGACATCGGCAAGGCGCGCGAAATCGTGCTGGGCCTGATCCAGGCCGAGCCGCGCGTGCTGGCCGACCCGCCCGCCGACGTGGTGGTGTACGAACTGGCCACGCACTCGGTCAACCTGGGCATCCGCTGCTTTGTGCGGGCGCCGGACTGGTTCGGGGTCAAGGTGACGCTGCTGGAGCAGATCAAGCTGGCCTTCGACAAGGGCGGCATCAACATCCCCTATCCGCAGCAGGACATGCACCTCTACCTGCATGGCGAGCAGGGTCAGGTGCTACCGCTCAAGGCGCTGCTGCGCGACAACCCCGATTCGCCGCCGGCCTGAGCGGCCACTTCGCCGCCGGCCTGAGCGGCCACGGATCAGGGCGTGGCTGGCAGACCGGCGAGCTCGCCCATGTACTGGCGGTAGTGGCGCAGCTCGTCGATCGAGTCACGCACGTCGCTCAGCGCGGTGTGGTTGGAGGTCTTGGCCACGCCGGCCAACACCGTCGGCGCCCAGCGCCGCGCCAGCTCCTTGATCGTGGACACGTCGAGGTTGCGGTAATGGAAGTAGCGCTCCAGCCGCGGCATCTGCCGGTGCAGGAAGCGCCGGTCCTGGCAGATCGAGTTGCCGCACATCGGCGAGGCGCCGGCACCGATCCACTGCTGCAGGAACGCCAGCGTCTGTGCCTCGGCCTGGGCGTGCGTGGCCTGGCTCTCGATCACCCGCTGCCACAAGCCGGAACGGCGGTGCTGGTTGCGGTTCCATTCGTCCATCGCCTCCAGCGTCTCCAGCGGGTGGGCGATGGCGAACTCGGGGCCTTCGGCCAGTACGTTGAGCTGGGCGTCGGTGACGACGGTGGCGATCTCGATGATGGAGTCGCGATCGGTATCCAGGCCGGTCATTTCAAGATCGATCCAGATCAACCGGTCGTTGCCTGCCGTCATTGCCGCCATGTGCCCGCCATGCATCCAGGAATCCAGGCGTTGATCATACCTTGCGCTATCGCCGCGCGGATCAGAGCGGTGGCCGGCCGCGCTTGGCGCGGAAATAATTGGTCAGCCGCCGCCCTGCCTCCTCGGCCAGCACGCCGGCGACGACCTCGACGCGATGGTTGTGGCGCGGATCGGCCAGCAGGTCGAACACACTGCCGGCCGCACCGGTCTTCGGGTCGCGCGCGGCGTAGACCACGCGCGCCACCCGGGCATGCACCATGGCCATCGCGCACATCGCGCAGGGCTCCAGGGTGACGTACAAGGTGCAGCCGACCAGGCGGTGGTTGCGCAGGCGCTGGCCAGCCGCGCGCATGGCCACGATCTCGGCGTGCGCGCTCGGATCGTGGCTGGCGATGTTGTAGTTCCAGCCCTCGCCCAGGCACTGGCCGTCGGCGTCGACCACCAGCGCACCCACCGGGATTTCGTCGAACTCGCGCTCGGCGCGCTCGGCCAGCACCAGGGCCTGGCGCATCCAGTAGGCGTCGGCCGCGGGACCGACAACCGGCGGCGTGGGCTCGGCGTTCACGGCTGTTCCTGGCGCCGCACGAATTCGGCGAACGCAGCCAATGTCGCTTCGCTGACGTGGTGCTCGATGCCTTCGGCGTCGCGCCGCGCGGTGTCGGCGTCAATCCCCAACGCGAGCAGGAAGCGCTCGACGGTCTGGTGGCGCTCGCGGCTTTCCGCGGCCAGGGCTTCGCCCGCCGGGGTCAGGAAGACGCCCCGGTACGGGCGCTGGATGGCCCAGCCATCGCGCACCAGTCGCTTGAGCATCTTGGCCACGGTGGGTTGTGCCACGCCCATGCGCGCGGCGATATCAACCTGCCGGGCCTCGCCGCCGTCGGCGAGCAAATCCGAGATCAGCTCGACGTAATCCTCCACCAACTCGGTGCGATGGGCCTCGCGCACATGGCGGAAGCTCTCCATGTGCACGTGCACGTCGACCAAGGCGGGGGCGCCTTCCGCCGGTTTATCAGTCTTACGCATTCATCGGTCCTGCCGGCGGGTTGCCGCTCATCACGCCATTTTGAAGCACGTTGCCTATGATGACGATTGTGATTGCCAATGCTCAATCATATAGCTTGTGCTATATGATGCCTCATCGCCCCGGTCCGTAGCCGATGTCCCAGGAAGCCGCCCCGCTGAAGCAGTCCGCGAACTGGCCCCTCGCCCCGAGCCTGGGCGAGATGCACCGCAGCGTGCCGGTGCCGCGCGGCGGGCCCTGGTGGATGCGCCTGTTCGCCTTCCTCGGCCCGGGCTACATGATCTCGGTCGGCTACATGGACCCAGGCAACTGGGCCACCGATATCGCCGGCGGCGCCCAGTTCGGCTACCTGCTGCTGTCGGTCATCCTGCTTTCCAACCTGATGGCCATCGTGTTGCAAGCCTTGTCGGCGCGGCTGGGCATCGGCAGCGGACGCGACCTGGCACAGGCCTGCCGCGCGCACTACTCACGCCCGGTCAACCTGGGACTGTGGGCCATCTGCGAAGCGGCGATCATCGCCTGCGACCTGGCCGAAGTGATCGGCACCGCCATCGCCCTCAAGCTGCTGTTCGGCATCCCGCTGTTGGTCGGCGCGATCATCACCGCCATCGACGTGGTCCTGGTGCTGTGGCTGATGAACCGCGGCTTCCGCGCGCTGGAGGCCTTCGTCGTCGCCCTGCTGGCGATCATCTTCGCCTGCTTCGCGATCCAGATCGTGCTGGCGGCGCCGCCGGTGGCCGAAGTCCTGGGCGGCTTCGTGCCGCGCGCGCAAGTGGTCACCGACCCCAAGGCGCTGTACCTGGCCATCGGCATCCTGGGCGCCACGGTGATGCCGCACAACCTGTACCTGCACTCGTCGATCGTGCAGACGCGCGCCTTCCCGCGTACCGACCAGGGCAAGCGTTCGGCGCTGCGCTGGGCGGTCACCGACAGCACGTTGGCGCTGATGCTGGCGTTGTTCATCAACGCGGCGATCCTGATCCTGGCGGCCACCGTGTTCCATGCCCAGGGCCGTACCGACGTGCAGGAGATCGAGCAAGCCTACGAGCTGCTCGCACCGATGCTCGGCGTCGGCCTGGCCTCTACCCTGTTCGCGGTCGCGCTGCTGGCCTCTGGCGTCAACTCCACGGTGACCGCGACCCTGGCCGGGCAGATCGTCATGGAGGGCTTCCTGCACCTGCGACTGAAGCCCTGGGTGCGCCGGTTGGTGACCCGCGGCATCGCGATCGTGCCGGTGATCGTGGTCACCGCGCTGTATGGCGAGCAAGGCACCGCGCATCTGTTGGTGTTGAGCCAGGTGGTCCTGTCGATGCAGCTGCCGTTCGCGGTGGTGCCGCTGGTGCGCTTCGTCTCCGACCGCAAGCTGATGGGCGAGCTGGTGGCGCCACGCTGGCTGGTGCGCCTGGCCTGGGTGATTGCCGCGCTGATCATCGTGCTCAACGCCAAGTTGTTGCTGGGCATGTTCCTGCACTGAGGTCGCCGCACCGTTACAGTGTGCCGGCCCTCCCCCAGGCCGGATCCCTGCAATGCCCGTTTCCCTGCACGCCGACGCCCTGCTCCGTCGTCGCGATGGCCACCACGCCCGCGTGACCTTCGTCGAGCTGTTCTTCGACCTGGTCTATGTGTTCGCCGTCACCCAGGTCAGCCACCTGCTGCTGCACCACCTCGATCCGCTCGGCGCACTGCAGACGCTGATCGTCTGGTTCGCGGTGTGGCTGGGCTGGCAGTACACCTGCTGGGCGAGCAACTGGTTCGACCCCGACAAGCCGGCCATCCGCGGCCTGATGTTCACCCTGATGCTGCTGGCGATGCTGTTGTCGGCGGCCATCCCGCAGGCATTCGGCGAACGCGCCTGGCTGTTCGCCGGCAGCTATGTGGCCATCCAGCTCGGGCGCACGGTGTATATCCGTTGGCTGCTGCGCGGCGACCATGCATTGGCGCCGAACTACAGCCGCATGTGCGGCTGGCTGTCGATCTCGGCGCTGTTGTGGATCGGCGGCGCGATGGCGCCCTCGCTGCCCTGGCGCATGGCGCTGTGGGCTATTGCCGTCGCCTGCGAGTACCTGTCGCCGATGTTTGGCTTCGCCTTGCCGGTGCTCGGGCGTTCGCGCACCTCGGAATGGACCATCGAGGGCGGGCACCTGGCCGAACGCTGCCAGTTGTTCGTCATCGTCGCCCTGGGCGAGACCCTGCTGGCCAGCGGCGCCAGCCTGGCCGACACCGAGCAATGGACCGGCTCGCTGATATCGGCGTTGCTGGCGACCTTCTTCGGCACGCTTGGCATGTGGTGGCTGTACTTTGCGACCTCGTGCGAGGATGCGACCCGCCGCATCACCCACAGCCCCGATCCCGGCCGGATCGGCGCCGCCTACCACTACGTGCACGCCATCCTGGTGGCCGGGATCATCGTGACCGCAGTGGGCAATGACCTGGTACTGGCGCATCCGCACGCGCACCCGTTGCCCGCACAAACCGCGGTGCTGTTGGCAGGACCGGCGATCTACCTGGTGGGCAGCGCGATCTACAAGCGCGTTGTTTATGGCCGCGCACCCCGCTCACATGTCGGTGGCGTACTGGCCCTGGCCTTGCTCGCGGCCCTGGCGTCGCACCTGGACCTGCTGATGCTGGGCTGGGCGACGACCGCGGTGGTCGTGGCGACGGGGCTGGCCGAAATGCGCGGGCTCCGGCGGGATGGCCCGCTGGCAGCCTGACCGAAGCCCGCGCGCGGCCTTTCCTCAAGTCCGCTGTGAATCCAGCGGCTCGGCGTTCCTGGCCACGTCCTGCGCCCTGGCGTAGCTCTCGATCAGCAACTGGTACGGCGGGAACACCGCGCTGTAGGCCTCGGCCCATTGCAGCGCATCGTCGCGGTGCCAGGTCTTCTGTACCTCCGAGCAGACCGCGGCGGTGTCCATCGGCACCACGCCGGCCTGGACGATGCGCGCCAGCGTGATCTCCTGCGCCATCTTCGAGTAAGTCCCCGAGGCGTCGACCACCGCAAATACCTGGTAACCCTCGTGCACCGCCGCGATGCTCGGGAAGGCCATGCACACGCTGGTAATGGTGCCGGCGATGATGAGTTGCTTGCGACCGGTGGCCTTCACCGCCGCTACAAATTCGGGGTTGTCCCAGGCGTTGATCTCGCCCTTGCGCGCAATGTACTGCGCGTGCGGTGCGTACTTGTGGATCTCGGGGATCAGCGGACCGTTCGGCCCCTGCGGCACCGAGGCCGTGGTGATGACCGGGATCTTTGCCAGGGTGGCGACCTTGGCCAGCGTCGTCGCGTTGCTGCGCACCTCGGTGAAAGGCATGTCCTTGATGGTCTGGAACAAGCCGCTCTGGTGGTCGATCAGCAGCATCGCCGCGTTGTCCGGATCGATGATCGGTCGTGCGCCATTGAAGTTGGCGGGGGTGTTCGCGATAGCCATGGGGTGTCTCCTCGGATCGAAAGGGCCCGGAATGGGCGGACAGTACGCAGCCGCACCCGATCGGGCGGCTGCGCCCGGCCGGATCAAGGCTGTCGAAGAAGAAGGCCGCCACTGCGGGAGGCCTCCTGGACTCAGGCGGCCATCTCGCCGAAGCGGCCGCTGTTGAAGTCGGCGATGGCCTGGGCGATCTCAGCCTCGCTGGTCATCACGAAGGGGCCGTAGCCCACCACGGGCTCGTCGATCGGCTCGCCCGACAGCCACAGCACCGCCGCATCGCTGCTGGCCTCGATTTCAACGCCGGTCCCTTCGCGGTCCAGGTGCACCAGTTGCCCCTCACGGGCGACGGTGTTGCCGTTGACCAGCACCGCGCCGCGGAGCACCACCAGCGCCAGCGTATGACCCGCCTTCGCAGCGAAACGGCCGACGCCGCCCTGGTCGATGCGCAGGTCCCACACATCCATCGGGGTAAAGGTCCGCGCCGGACCGCGATGTCCTTCGAACTCGCCGGCGATCACCCGTACCCGGCCGGCGCCCTGGGGCAGCTCCAGCGACGGGATGTCGGCGTTGAGCAGGGTCTGGTAGCCCGCTTCGGTCATCTTGTCCTTCGCCGGCAAGTTGACCCAGAGCTGCACCATCTCGATGGTGCCGCCGCGCTGGGTGAAGCCGCGCGAGTGGAACTCCTCGTGCAGGATGCCGCCGCCGGCCGTCATCCACTGGACGTCGCCCGGGCCGATCAGCCCACCGGCCCCCGTGGAGTCCCGATGCTCCAGCTCACCTTGATAGACGATGGTCACCGTCTCGAAACCGCGGTGCGGGTGCTGGCCGACCCCGCGTGGGCGATCGGTCGGCTCGAAGACCGTTGGCGCGGCATGATCGAGCAGCAGGAAGGGGCTCAGGTGCTTGCCCAGGCCGTCGTAGCCGAACAGCGAGCGCACCGGGAAACCGTCGCCCACCCAGTGCGGACGGGGGGCGCTGTAGACACCGAGGACCTTCTTCATGTGCTTCTCCTTACTCGCCAGGACAACAGGCCCTGGCTGACGGAAAGAGCATAGAATTTGAACGCTGGGCCTGGTAGTTACTGGATTTTGCCATCACAGTCCCACCACAGGAACGATAAAGGCCACGCCGATGCAGGACTTGAACGACCTCTATTACTACGTCCAGGTGGTGGACCACGGTGGTTTCGCACCGGCCGGCCGTGCCCTGGGCATGCCCAAGTCGAAGTTGAGCCGGCGCATCGCGTTGCTGGAAGAACGCCTGGGCACGCGGCTGATCCAGCGCTCCACGCGCAAATTTGCCGTGACCGACAGCGGCCAGACCTACTACCGCCATTGCAAGGCGATGCTGGTCGAAGCCGAGGCCGCCGACGAAGCCATCGCCCTGACCCATGCCGAGCCGCGCGGCGTGGTCCGCATGACCTGCCCGGTGGCGCTGCTCGATGCCCGCATCGCCGAGATGCTGGCCGCCTTCATGGTCAGCTACCCGCGCGTGCAGATCCACCTGGAGGAAACCAACCGCCGCGTGGACGTGGTTGGCGAAGGCATCGACGTGGCGATTCGGGTGCGGCCGCCGCCGATCGAAGACAGCGAGTTGGTGATGCGCGTGCTGGCCGAACGCGGGCAATGCCTGGTCGCCTGCCCTCGCCTACTGGCGAACGGTGTGCCGCAAGTACCTGCCGACCTGGCGGGCCTGCCGAGCATCGACCTGGGCCTGCCGCAGCACGAACACGTGTGGAACCTGACCGGACCCGATGGCACGCAAGCAGCCATCCGTCATCAGCCGCGGCTGATCACCCGCGGCATGCTGGCCTTGCGCGCCGCCGCGATGGCCGGCGTCGGCGTCGTGCAACTGCCCACGATGATGGTGCGCGAACAGATCGCGCGCGGCGAGCTGGTCCACCTCGTTCCCGGCTGGGCGCCACGGCGCGAGATCATCCACGCCGTGTTCGCCTCGCGCCGCGGGCTGTTGCCGGCGGTACGGGCGCTGGTGGATTTCCTGGCCCAGCGTTTTGAGGCGCTGGACGAAGACTGACGCTGCGCGCAAGGCGTCGCACGCCAGGGACAACTCGCAATCGCAAGCGACGTCCCGAAGGACGTCACATCACTCGATTTTCATCCGATGGCATGAGGTGCTCCGCGATTCGAAGCGCCGTCGCTCTGGGCTTTGAGTCACCGCCTCATCACTTTGATGAGCGCCGCAAGTTCCTCGTTGGCAAGCCCCGCAGAGTGGGCACGCTTGAGCAGCCTGTCGGCCAGTTCGGGAAATTCGGTGTTGAGCCGTGCCTGCTTCGAAAATTCGTGGATGCGTTCCGTGGCTTCTACCGAGATGCGCAGCGGGCTTTCCTTCATGGAGAAATCGCCCGACTGAATGACCTGGCCCTCGAAGGCGAAGAAGGCCCCGAAGCTTGGCGAGATGTCGGCGACAAGCTGACCGAAGCGAGCGATGTCGAGCCCCTGCGATTCGGCGATAAGTGCGCCGTGAACGAAGCCGATGTAGGCGCCGTACACATACGAGAGGGTCGCCAAGTCCATCGTGGCCGCGGCATCGGGCTTCTCGCCAAGATTGGCGTAGTTTCCACCCAGGTCCGCCAGCACATCCTGCCATTGCGCAAGCGCCGCTTGGTCACCCGAGATCAGGATTGGCGTGTCGGGCCTGCCCATCTGGCTCGGTGCTGCCTGGATAGCACCCTCCAGGTAGGCGACACCATGAGCCGCGCTCCATGCGGCGGCCTCACGTGCATCAGCTGGACTGCCGGTCGTGAGCTGCACCAGTGTCTTGCCGGCAAACGCCGCGACCACGCCAGGCTGTGCAAGGATCTCGCGCACAGCAGCGTAGTCGTACACGCACATCACGACGAGCGGACTGGCCGATACCGCGGACGCGGCGTTGTGAGCAACGTTTACACCGTTGAGTCCGGCTGCCTTGGACAGGCTGCGGTTCCAAACCGTCACCTCACGGCCACGATCCTTGAAGAGATTTGCCAGGGTCAAACCCATGGCGCCAAGGCCAATCACACTCACTGCGTTCATGTTCACTCCAGGCCAGAAGTCGGGAGTGAATGATGTGAGGGTGCTTTCTATTCATCAAGTACATACAATTTTGTACGTACCCACCTGCAGGTTCGTGCCATGAGCAAACGCAACGTTCAATTCAATTGCGGGATAGGCCCCGCCTTCGCGGTCATCGGCGGCAAGTGGAAGGCGGTGATTCTGTGGGAACTGCACGGCGCCACGCGCCGTTTCGGAGAGCTCAAAAGACTCGTACCCGGCATCACCGAGAAAATGCTGATCCAGCAACTGCGCGAGCTGGTGGCCGACGGGCTGGTGTCTCGTGTGGATATGGCGACGGTGCCGCCGCACGTCGAGTACTCATTGACACCGCTCGGGGTGTCGCTCAACACCGCGCTCGGCCCACTTGCGCGATGGGGCGCCCACTACGAGCAGCAGGTCCGGCCAACAGCATGACGCGTGCTGGGGCAGCGAGCGTCACGTCCAAGCCGTAGGCCAAGTGAGATCGTTGGCATGAAGCGCAACCGGCTGATGGCGAGCGATGGTCAACATCTGGGGACGATGGTGACTCACTCCCACTCAATCGTAGCCGGCGGCTTCCCCGAAATGTCATACACCACCCGCGACACCCCGCGCAGTTCATTGATGATGCGGTTGCTCACCGTGCCGAGGAAGTCATACGGCAGGTGTGCCCAGTGCGCGGTCATGAAGTCGATGGTCTCCACCGCGCGCAGCGCGATCACCCATTCGTAGGCGCGCGCGTCGCCGACCACGCCCACAGACTTGACCGGCAGGAACACCGCGAAGGCCTGGCTGGTCTTGTCGTAGAGGTCGGCCTTGCGCAGTTCGTCGATGAAGATGGCATCGGCCTTGGCCAGCAGCTCGGCGTATTCCGGCTTCACTTCGCCGAGGATGCGCACGCCCAGGCCCGGGCCCGGGAACGGATGGCGGTAGACCATGCTGCGCGGCAGGCCGAGCTCGACACCCAGGCGCCGCACCTCGTCCTTGAACAGCTCGCGCAACGGTTCGACCAGGCCAAGCTTCATGTGCTCGGGCAGGCCGCCGACGTTGTGGTGGCTCTTGATGACGTGGGCCTTGCCGGTCTTGCTGCCGGCCGACTCGATGACGTCGGGGTAGATCGTGCCCTGCGCCAGCCACTTGGCATTGCTCAGCTTGCCGGACTCTTCCTCGAAGATATCGACGAACAGATTACCGATGATCTTGCGCTTGGCTTCCGGGTCGCTGACACCTTCCAGCGCCTTGAAATAGCGCTCGGCGGCGTTGACGCGCACGACCTTGACGCCCATGTGCTCGGCGAACATCGCCATCACCTGGTCGCCTTCCTGCCAGCGCAGCAGGCCGGTGTCGACGAACACGCAGGTCAGCTTGTCGCCGATGGCCTTGTGCAGCAACGCGGCAACCACCGAGGAATCGACGCCGCCGGACAGCCCGAGGATCACTTCATCCGCGCCCACCTGTTCGCGCACGCGCGCGATCTGGTCTTCGATGATGTTGGCTGCGGTCCACAAGGTCTGGCAGCCGCATACATCGACCACGAAGCGACGCAGCAGGGTCTGGCCCTGCAAGGTGTGCGTCACTTCCGGATGGAACTGCACGCCGTACCAGCGCTTGGCCTCGTTGGCGAAGGCCGCCACCGGAATGCGATCGGTCACGGCGGTGACGGTGAACCCGGGCGGCGCCTGCGAGACGTGGTCGCCGTGGCTCATCCACACGTTCAAGCGCGGTGCGCCGCCGTGGTCGCTGAGACCGGAGAACAAGGCATCGGCGGCAACGACTTCGACTTCGGCATGGCCGAATTCGCGCTGGTCGGCGGCTTCGGTGGCGCCGCCCAGTTGCGCGGCCATGGTCTGCATGCCATAGCAGATGCCCAGCAGCGGCAGGCCCGAATCAAAGACCTGCTGCGGCGCGGCGGGCGCGCCCGGCAACGTGGTCGACTCGGGACCGCCGGAGAGGATGATGCCCTTGGCACCGAAGCCGGCAATCTCGGCCGGATCATGGTCCCAGGCCCAGATCTCGCAGTAGACGCCGAGTTCGCGGATGCGGCGGGCGATCAGCTGCGTGTACTGCGCGCCGAAATCGAGGATCAGGATCTTGTCGGTATGGATATTGGTCATGGGGCCGGGAGCTTGGAGCGGAAATGGACAATCACTGCGACACATATGAAAAGAGGGACACGGTGTCCGTCTCCCTCTTTCATCGACCGGCTCAGCTGGCCCGGTAGTTCGGCGGTTCCTTGGTGATCTGCACGTCGTGGACGTGGCTCTCACGCTGGCCGGCGCCGGTGATCTTGACGAACTTCGGCTTGCTGCGCATGTCTTCGATGGTGGCGCAGCCCACATAGCCCATGGTCGCGCGCAGGCCACCCACCAGCTGATGAACAATACTGCTGACCGGGCCACGGTACGGGACGCGGCCTTCGATGCCTTCGGGCACGAGCTTGTCGGCGTCGGAGGCGTCCTGGAAGTAGCGATCCTTGGAGCCCTTCTCCATGGCCGCCAGCGAGCCCATGCCGCGGTAGCTCTTGTAGCTGCGGCCCTGGAACAGCTCGACCTCGCCCGGGGCTTCCTCGGTACCGGCGAACAGGCCGCCGATCATCACCGTCGATGCGCCGGCGGCCAATGCCTTGCCGATATCGCCGGAGTAGCGGATGCCACCGTCGGCGATCAGCGGGATGCGGTCCTGCAGCGCCTCGGCCACCATGTCCACCGCAGTGACCTGCGGCACGCCGACACCGGCGACCACGCGGGTGGTGCAGATCGAACCGGGGCCAACGCCGACCTTGACCGCATCGGCACCGGCGTCCATCAGGGCCAGCGCGGCGTCGCCGGTGACGATGTTGCCGCCGATCACCTGCAGCTGCGGGAAGTGCTTCTTCGCCCAGGCCACGCGGTCGAGCACGCCCTGCGAATGGCCGTGGGCGGTGTCGACGATGATCACGTCCACGCCGGCGGCGGCCAGCGCCTCGATCCGGCGCTCGGTATCACCACCGACGCCGACCGCAGCGCCCACCAACAGGCGCGTGGCCAGATCCTTGGCCGCGTTGGGGTAGTCGGACTTCTTCTGGATGTCCTTCACCGTGATCAGGCCACGCAGCTCAAAGCCTTCATTGACCACCAGCACCTTCTCGATGCGGTTGCGGTGCAGCAGCTTGAGCACTTCCTCGGAGGGCGCGCCCTCGTTGACCGTGATCAGGCGGTCCTTCTTGGTCATGATGTGGCGGACCGGATCGTCCAGCTCGGTCTCGAAGCGCATGTCGCGGTGGGTCACGATGCCGACCAGCTGGCCGCCATCGACTACCGGCACGCCGGAGATGTTGCGCGCGCGGGTCAGTGCCAGCACTTCGCGGATGCTGGTTTCCGGGCCCACGGTGATCGGATCGCGAATCACGCCGGATTCGTATTTCTTCACCGTGGCCACTTCAGCGGCCTGCTGCTCCACGCTGAGGTTCTTGTGGATGATGCCGATGCCGCCGAGCTGGGCCATGGCAATGGCCAGGCGGGCTTCGGTCACCGTATCCATCGCCGCCGAGACGATCGGCAGCTTCAGGCGCAGATTGCGCGTCAGCCGGGTTTCCAGGCTGACATCCTTCGGCAGGACGGTCGAGTGGGCGGGGACGAGCGAAACGTCGTCGTAGGTAAGAGCTTCAGCCTGGATGCGCAGCATCGGCGGACCCGAGTGTTCGAGGAGAAGCGCGACATTTTACCCTGAAAACGGGCCCATTGACAGCCGCCAGATCCCTGCCCGCGCAATGCAGCGTTACGCCGGCGGCAGCGGCTGGTCCCCTCAGTCCGCCGCTTCCACCGCTTCGAGGGTGTTCTGCATCAGGGTGGCCACGGTCATCGGCCCTACCCCACCCGGCACCGGGGTGATCCAGCTGGCCCGGCGCGAGGCCGCTTCGAAGCCGACATCGCCGACCAGGCGGCCGTCGTCAAGGCGGTTGATGCCCACGTCCACTACCACCGCACCCGGCTTGACCCATTCGCCCGGGATCAAGCCCGGCCGGCCGACGGCCACTACCAGGATGTCGGCGTTGCGCACCGCTGCTTCGAGCACCTCCGGCGGGGTGAATTTGTGGCAACTGGTAACCGTGCAACCGGCGATCAGCAGCTCCAGGCCCATTGGCCGGCCAACATGGTTGCTCACGCCCACGATCGTGGCGTTACGGCCACGCACCGGCTGGTCGGTATGGCTGAGCAAGGTCACGAT
>DATLJF010000251.1:0-29457 GCA_035539015.1 Stenotrophomonas sp.
CACCCCCGGTGCCGAATTACCGTCCGGAGGTTTCGGTGTACACCTCGCTGGCGCCCACGGTGCTGACCTACGGCCGCGCGTTGCTGGACTCGCTGCACGAACGCGTCGGCGAGCAAGAACAACTGCTCGGCCGCACCGATGTGGGCACCCGCGATGACGCGCTCGAAGGGCTATGATCGCGCCTGATCTATGTCGACGGCGAGCGCGACGGCCACCCCCTCGGCATCTACGGCGGTAGCCCGCACTACGATTACCGCTTCGGTGCGCTGCAACTCGGCGTCGATCTCTACCAGCGCGATACCCGCGGCGACCACGCTGACCGAGCCGGCCTCTACGCAGCCATCGGCACTGCCACGGTGGATGCCGACGACCCGCGCGGTGCCGCGGCCGGACAGGAACGGGTACAGGGCTACACCCTGGGCGGCTATTGGACGCGCTATGGCGCCGGTGATCGTGCCTGGTATCTCGATGCCATCCTGCAAGCCAGTGCCTATCGCGCCCGCAGCGACGCGGCCGACAAGACGTTGCCATCGATGCACACCGACGGCCTCGGACTGAGTGCCTCGCTGGAAGGCGGCTACCCGTTCCTCTTCGAACACGGCTGGGTGCTGGAGCCCCAGGCGCAGGTGGACTACTCGTGGCTGGACCTGGACGACAGCACCGACCTCGGTGGGCGGGTTCGCTTCGACGATACGGATTCGCTGGTGGGTCGCCTGAGCGCACGGCTTTCGCGCGATTGGCAGCATCGCCCGGATGACGTGGCGCCGTTGTCGAGCAGCGCATGGCTACGGGCCAGCGTGCGCCACGAGTTCAAGGGCCAGACCGTGACTGCCTTCGCCACCGACGCGGGTTGGGTGCCGTTCCGTGCCGACATCGACGGCACCTGGTGGGAGCTGGAACTGGGCATGACCCGCGAGATCGACCGCAACCTGTTCGTCTACGGCAACGTCGGCTACCTGCAGGGCTGGGATAACGACCGCCGCGCCTGGGAGGGCAAGCTCGGCATCCGCGCCAACTGGTGAGTGCGCCTGCTCAACGCTCGCCGTACAGATAGCGGCGGGCGATGCGCAACGCCAACGGGTAGGGCTCGGGTCCATCGCGGTTGGTGAGGATGATGACGCTGAAGTGGCGCTGCGGGTAGCGCACGATCACGTTGCGAAAGCCCAGGCTTTCGCCGCTGTGCCACAGCGTCTCGCCGTTGATGCGCCAGCCAAAGCCATAGAACGGTACGTCCGGCTCGGGCGTGGCGGTGGCCGGACTGAAGGCCTGGCGCAGCGACTCGGCCTTGAGCAGGCGCTCGTCATACAGCGCCGCATCCCAGCGGGCTAGGTCTTCCAGCGAGGAGTAGATGCCGCCATCGCCGAGCACGGCGCTGGTCGTGCTCTGGTCGGTGCGCTGCCAGCGCGAGCCGACGCGGCTATAGCCATAGGCGCGCTCGGGCACCTCGTCGACGCCGTCCTGGTGCGCGTAGGTGTTGCGCATGCCCAGCGGCAGGAAAATACGCTCGCGCAGGAAACTCGCAAAATCCTGCCCGGAGGCCTTGCCGACGACCAGCGCCAGCAGCGCGTAACCACCATTGCTATAGCGATAGCCCTTGCCGGGCACGAAGTAGGTGCGGTTCGACTTTTCCAGCAGGTGCAGCACATCGAGATCGTGCAGTTGTGTCGTCTGGCCGGCCGGCATCAGGTCTTCGTAGTCGATCAGGCCGCCGGTGTGCGAGAGCAACTGGCGCAAGGTGATCGCATCGGCAGCCGGCGGCAGGGTAGGCAGCCAACGCTTGACCTTGTCGTCCAGCGACAGCTTGCCGTCCTGCGCCAGCAACAGGATGGCCGCGGCGGTGAACTGCTTGCTGATCGAAGCCAGGCGGAAGTTGGTCTGCGGCGTCACCGCGGTGCCATCCTCCACCACGGCCAGCCCATAGCCGCGGCGGAACACCGGCTCGCCATCGCGCAGTACCAGCACCGCCGCGCCGGGTTGCATGCCATCGTAGTCGCGCATCAGCGCGTCGATGCCCGGGTCCGGCGGCTGGATCACCGGTGCGGCGGTGGCCACCGTAGCCAGCGGCAACAGCAGCAAGGCGAACAGGTGGCGTCGGTGCATGGCAGGCTCCGGTCAGGGATGGGCGGCAGGCGCGGGCGCGGTGGCGTCGGTCGGCGGCATCGTGGTTGAGGTCGCGGCCGCCGGCGATTTCTGCAAGTTGATCCAGCGCTCGATCTTCTGCTGCAGGATATCCAGCGGCACCGAGCCATCCTTGAGCACCTCGGCATGGAAGGCGCGGATGTCGAAGCGGCTACCCAGCGCGGTCTGCGCTTGCTGGCGCAATTGCAGGATCTTCAGCTCGCCCACCTTGTAGGCCAGTGCCTGCGCGGGAATGGCCATGTAGCGCTCGGCCTCGGCAATCGCATCGGTCTGGCTCGAAGCTGAGTTCTGCAGCATGTAGTCGATCACTTGCTGGCGGCTCCAGCCCTTGGCATGCAGGCCGGTATCGACAACCAGGCGAATGGCGCGCCACAACTCGTTCTGCAGGTAGCCGAAATAGTTGTAGGGATCCTGGTACACGCCCAGGTCCTTGCCCAGCGACTCGGCATACAGCGCCCAGCCTTCGATGAAGGCGGTCTCGCCGCCGAAGCGGCGGAAGTCCGGCAGCTCGCCCAGTTCCTGTTGCAGCCCCAACTGGAAGTGGTGGCCGGGAATGGCTTCATGCAGGTACAGGTCTTCGGCGTCCCAGGTCTTGCGCGAGGGCAGGTCGTAGGTGTTGACGTAGAAAATGCCCGGGCGGGTGCCGCCTGGCCGCATGTACGAACCGCCCGCCGCCGACTGCGCGCGATACGGCTCGACCGGGCGGATCTCGAACCTGGCCTTCGGCGTCAGCGCGAACAGGCGCGGGATATTGCCGTTCACCCGCTGCTCCAGCCCGCGGTAATAAGCCAGCATCTCGTTTTCGTTGGCGAAGGCGAAGCGCTTGTCCGTCTGCATGTACTTGAAGAACTTCTGCATCGAGCCGCGGAACTTCACCTGCTTCATCACGGTTTCGATCTGCCCGTGGATCCGCGCGACCTCGTCCAGGCCCAGCTGGTGGATCTGCTCGGGCGTCAGATCCGAGGTGGTGCTCTGGCGTACGTTGTTGGCGTACCAGGCTGCACCATTGGGCAGCGCCGACATGCCATCGGTCTTGCGCGTGGCTGGTAGATACTCGGTAGCGATATAGCCGCGCAGAGCGCGGTAGGCGGGAATCAGGCGGGTTTCGATCGCGCGCTTGTAGTCGGCGCTGATGCGCTGCTTGTCGGCGTCGCTGAAGCTCGCCGGCAGATTACGTACCGGGGCCCAGAACAGGGTTTCCTCGGCACTGGGGCGGATGATCGCATCCAGCTGCGGCAGCACTTTCTCCATCAACGCCCGCGGCTGCACGACGCCGACCTTGACGCCTTCGCGCATGTTGGCGATGGCCTGGTCGAACAACACCGGGACGCCGGCCGCGCGGCGCAACCAATTGTCGTAGTCCTGCACCGTCTCGAACGGCTGCGCACCGGTACCCGAACCGAGCATCGCGGCAATATTGGCGATGTTGTAGAACTGGTTGATCGGTTGCATCCAGGTCGGGAACTGCTCGGCGGCCAATGCGCTGCGGGCGTCGCGTACGAAAATTTCATAGCTGAGCAGGTCCTGCCCGCTCAGGCCGTCGGGGCCGATCGCCTCGGCCTTGGCCAGCCACTGCGTGGTGAAATCATGGCTCTGCTGGCGAAATGCTGCGGAAAGGAAATTCGGCAGTTGGTCGTCGTAGCGGTGATCGCCCTGGAACGTGGCCTGCAGCGGATTGAGCTTGAGCGAGGCCTGCCAGTAGTCGGCATAGAGCTGGTTGAGTTGCTGCGCCTTGGTCAGTTGGCGCACCGGCGCCGGGGCGCGGGCCTTGCTGGTCTTGCTGGACTTGCTGGACCGGGTCGACTTCTTGCCCTTGGCCGGCGCCTTGGCCTTGCCCTTGGCTTTCTGGGTCTGGCTGCTGGCGGCCTTTTTCTTGGTGGCCGCTTCGCTGGGCGGGGCCATCGACAATGACACAGTAGCGGCCAGCAGCAGCGCGAACAGGCGGGCAAGGCGGGACGGCATCAACAAGCTCCGGAGACGAGGAGAGCAGGTGAGATTGCCCGATCCGGCGCGGTAGGGCCAGCCCGCGTTTTTTGCGGCAATGCGGCATGTGGGTATTGCGCGCTTGCGTTATGCGGCGGTTAGTTTGATGGCTTGCGGCTCGGGCCCCGTTCCGGCGGGTAGGGGCTTCGCGCTGTCGGGCAGACGTCCTGTCTGACGCCATCGCCGTGATATCGGCTATTCCTTTCCCCGGCCGTGGCGACGGCATCATTCGCAAGGCTGCCTGCAACTGAGGCAGCGCGCCCCACTGAAGCCCCTACCCGCCGAAACGGCGCCAGGCGCTTTGGTTGTCCCACTTCGATGGGCGCGGGCTGTTAGTTGGAGGAGAAAAAGCGGGGCGCCGTTCCCTGGGGGGAACGACTAGCTACATCGGGCGTTTGGGGCCGGGGCTTGACCGGGGGCCTTGGGCGACATGGACGTCGCCCAAGGAGCCCCGCATGGATGCAGCTCTTGGCGTCGCCCGGGCAAGCCCCGGCCCTCGAACGCCGCACGGGAATTCAAATCAACCAGCCGCCTGCACCCGCAGCTCTTCAGCCCGCTCAGCGCCCAAGTAGCCAGTGATCCACCGCCGCATCAAATACAGCAGCGGGATCAACAACACCGCAAAGCCCATCTTGTAGATGTAGTTGACCGTGCTCACCGCCAGGAACAGCGACATGGGCCAGTGCTGCGGCCCGATCACGAAGGCGATGTAGATCACCACGAAGCTGTCGACCAGTTGCGACACCGCGGTAGACCCGGTGGCCCGCAACCACACGTGCTTCTCGCCGGTGGCGCGGCGAATGCGGTGGAATACCGCTACGTCCACCAGCTGTCCGACCAGGAAGGCCACCAGCGAGCCGCCAATGGTCCACAAGCCCTGCCCGAATACTGCGGCGAAGGCGGCCTGGTAGTCCGGGACGCCTTGCGATTGCGCGGCTTTTACCCACCAACCTGCCGGTGCGAGTTCGATCGCGGCGAAGGCGAACAGGAAGCCGTAGCCGATCAACGCCACTGCCAGCCACGAGATGAAACGCACGCCGCGGCTGCCGAAGAATTCGTTGATGGTGTCGGTCATGATGAATACCACCGGCCACAACAGGGTGCCGGCGGTGAAGCTCAATGAGCCGGTCTGGCCGAACAGGTTCCAGTTCAGCGGCGCTATGCCGAGGGTGTCTTCGAGCGCGAAGATCTTGACCCCGATGAATTCGGCCAGGGCCGCGTTGACGCAGAAGAAGGCGGCCAGGGCGATGAACAGGCGGACTGCGCGGTCTTCGAGCAGGCGCGGGGTGGTCATGCGCGATCGATGGTGCGGGTGAAGGGTACGGTGTCCGGGGATACCGCGCCGCCGGAGATGATGAAGTTCATCGCCTGGTCCACGGTCCAGTCGGTCGGGGTGAGCAGTTCCACCGGCACGATCTCCAGGTAGCCGGAGGTCGGGTTGGGCGTGGTCGGTACGTATACCGCGGCCAGTTCACGGCCGGTGCCGTGTTCGCGAATCACCCGGGTGACCAGGCCCACGGCCTTCATGTCGCGGTGGGGAAAGTCGATCAGCACCACGCGCTGGGTGCTGCCGGGCTGGGTCTGCAGGATGTCGAGCAGTTTGCGGGCGCTGTCGTAGACCACGCTGGCCAGCGGGATGCGCCTCATGATCGCCTCGAACCAGCGCAGCAGTCGCTGGCCGACGACGCGACGGCTGAGTACGCCGACGAACAGGATCACCAGCACCGTGGCGATCAAGCCGAAGGTGTTCTGGACCCAGGCCGCGGGGAACCACTCTGCAGCGCCGGGAAAGGTGGTCGCGATCTGCTGCGACAGCGGCGCCACCCATGGCGCACTGATGCCCGAGAGCAGGACGAAGACGAATTTGATGACCACCCAGGTCAACCACACCGGCAGCAGCGTCAGCAGGCCGGTCAGGAAAATGCGTTGCAGGGAGGGACGGGGGGCGGGGGAGGCAGCATCGGCAGGGGGCATAGTGCGCGCATTGTAGGCGCAGCACCGCCGCCGCCGAACCTATCCCTGGGGACAATTGCATTGCATCGGGCCAGAGCCCCCTGTAGTAGAGGGCGCGCGCCGATGACGCGGGGAGTTGGGGGCTGCGGAACCGGGCCCGAGGTTTCGCGCAGCGGAACCTTGGGGGCGGAAGCCGAGAAGCGGCTGCCACCGTGACTACAGGCACATTCGCTATACCGAACTTCGCAATAGCATTGCCTCCAACCTAGCCGGAGGCGGCCATGAGCGAGATCGAAGGGTCACTGCGCAAGTTCCAGAAGGAGCTCAGCGCCGGGACCGTGTCGCTGGTCCTGCTGGCGGTGCTGGCCCAGGCCGAGGAGCCGCTGTACGGCTACTTGATCGCCAAGCGCCTGGAGCGCGTTGGCGAGGGGGTGCTGGCGGGCAAGCAGAGCGCGCTGTACCCGGTGCTGCGCAACCTGGAAGGGGCAGGGCTGTTGCAAAGCGAGGTCGAGCCGTCGATGTCGGGCCCGCCGCGCCGCTATTACCGCATCACCGCGACCGGGCGGGAATGCCTGGCCCAATGGTCCGCCGCCTGGCGCGCCACCCGCGATTCCGTCGATTCCGTGCTGGAGGGAAGTTCCGAATGAACATCGAGACCATGGCCCGGCCACAGCCGGCGACGATTCCCGAATACCTGCTCCAGTTGCGCCAGGCCCTGGCCGGCGCGGATCCGGCAATGATCCAGGACGCGCTCTACGATGCCGAGGAGTACTTGCGCTCGGAGATGGCCGCGCAGCCTGGCCGCAGCGAGGCTGAAGTGATCGCCGATGTCGCCGGCAGCTACGGCGCGCCGGAGGAAGTGGCCGAGATCTACCGCGAGACCGAGGTGACGGTGACGCGCGCGCTGCGCCCGCCGCTGCCGCCGCGGCGCCGCTCCTGGATCGGCCGCTTCTTTGGCGTCGCCGCCGATCCGCGCACCTACGGCGCGCTGTTCTACCTGCTGCTGGCGGTGGCCACCGGCAGCTTCTACTTCAGCTGGGTGGTCACCGGCACGGCGCTGTCGCTGGGCCTGCTGATCCTGATCATCGGCATCCCGCTGCTGGTGCTGTTCCTGGGCTCGGTGCGGGTGCTCTCGCTGGTGGAGGGCCGCCTGGTCGAAGTGCTGCTCGGGGTGCGCATGCCGCGGCGCCCGACCTACGTCGGCCAGGACCACGGCTGGCTGGCGCGCATCGGTGCGATGTTCAGCGACGGCCGCACCTGGACGACGATGCTGTACTTCCTGCTGATGCTGCCGCTGGGCATCGCCTACTCAGTCGTGTTCACGACGTTGTTGAGCCTGTCGCTGGGCTTCCTGCTCTCGCCCCTGGCGTTGCTGTTCGACCAGACCTTCGACATCAACTTCGGCGTGTGGGGCGTGGCTTCCAATGCGCCGTGGCTGTTGCCGCTGTTCTGCCTGCTGGGCGTGGTGATGTTGTTCGCCACGCTGCACCTGGCGCGTGGGGTGGGCCACCTGCACGGGTTGATGGCCAAGCACTTGCTGGTGCGCACGGACTGAGCGCAGGCTGATCGCAACGAAGAAGGCCGCCTGAGGGCGGCCTTCTTGCTGGGTGCAGCGGTGGACTACTTGCGCCGGCGGATCGGCGTGACCGTGGCCGGCTTCTGCGACTGCACCGGTTCGGCGGCATAGCGGGCGATGAAGTCGCGCACCTGCGGATAGACCACGTCGCGCCAGCGGCGGCCGCTGAAGATGCCGTAGTGGCCGGCGCCTTCCACCACCAGGTGGCGGCGGTGGGCTTCGTCAATCCCGGTGCATAGCGACTGCGCCGCCTCGGTCTGGCCAAGGCCGGCGATGTCGTCCAGCTCGCCTTCGATGCTCAGCAGCGCGGTGTCGCGGATGGCCGAAGGGGTAACCCGCTGACCCCGCACTTCCCAGCTGCCGCGCGGCAGGAGGAATTCCTGGAACACGGTCTGGATGGTGTCGAGGTAGTACTTGGCCGGCATGTCGAGCACGGCGTTGTACTCGTCGTAGAAGCGACGGTGCGATTCGGCGTCCTGCAGGTCGCCCTTGACCAGGTTGGTGTAGAAATCCCAGTGCGACATGACGTGGCGGCTGGGGTTCATCGACAGGAAGCCGGCGTGCTGCAGGAAACCCGGGTAGACCTGGCGCCCATGCCCCGGATACGGATAGGGCACGGTGTGGATGACGTTGTTCTCGAACCAGGACAGCGGGTTCTGCGTGGCCAGGTTGTTGACCGCGGTGGGGCTGCTGCGCGCGTCGATCGGACCGCCCATCATCACCAGCGAGCGCGGGGTCTTCTCGCCGTCGGCGGCCATCAGCGACACTGCGGCCAGCACCGGCACGGTCGGCTGGCACACGCTCATGACGTGCAATTCTTCGGCGCCGATGTGGCCGATGAACTCGCGGATGTAGTCGATGTAGTCGTCCAGGCCGAAGTCGCCTTCGGACAGCGGCACCATGCGCGCGTCGACCCAATCGGTGACGTACACCTTGTGGTTGCGCAGCAGGGTGCGCACGGTGTCGCGCAGCAAGGTGGCGTGGTGGCCGGAGAGCGGCGCGACCACCAGCACGGTCGGCTGCTGCTTCATGCTGGCGAGCAGTTCCGGCCGGTCGCTGAAGCGCTTGAAGCGCAGCAGGCGGCAGAACGGCTTGGCCAGCACTTCGCGTTCGATGATCGGCAGCGAGTGGCCGTCGACTTCGACGTCGTCCAGGCTCCAGGCGGGCTTCTCGTAGGCCTTGCCGAGCCGATGAAAGAGCTCGTTGCCGGCGGCGAGCCGATCAGCGCCGGGCAGCGAGGCCCACAGCGAATCGGGGTCGGAGAACATCTTGACGTTCGCACGCGCCTGGTGGACCCACGGCGCCAACAGATTGCGGGTCAGCTCATGAAGTTGATAAAGCATTCTCGCCCTTGACAACGTAGGAGTTTCTGCTGCTGTGCAGCATAGCACCTTAACGGGGCGTTCGCCCCGTTAAGGTGCTGCGGGGCAGTCCCGGCCTCTGGGCCGGGACTGCTACCCCGTTTTGCCGTAGGCAAAACGGGGCCGCCTTCTGCCTTGCCTCTCCCCCGCGGCGTTGCCGCGCCCCCCTCAACAAAGGGGGGCTTTGCTCCAGATGGGCTACGCGAGTGCTGGGTTAGAGCGTCTCTAGGGCTGAGGCTTGGCCCGCAAGGGATGGCGATAGCCAGCTGTGGGTGCCTAGGGGGGTGAAGCCTAGGGCCTGCAACTGGCGTCGGTACCAGCGGGCGGGGCGGGGCTGGAAGCCTTCGTGGTCGCCTTCGAATTCGTCGTCGGCGGTGAAGGCTTCCAGGAAGGCGATGCCGCCGGTCAGTTCGGCCAGGCCGGGGAGGCCGGCGCGCAGTTCGCGGGTGGGCAGGTAGTGCAGGACGTCGCTGCAGATCAGCAGGTCGGCCGGGGCGCAGGGGCGCAGCCAGGCGAAGTCGCCGAAGCGGGCCAGGTGCAGGTTGCGGCTGCGGCCGTAGCGATGGATGGCGTATTGGCTGGCGTCGAAGCCGAGGTAGTCAATCCGCGGCCGCAGCTTCTGCAGCGGTGCGCGCCAGCTGCCTTCGCCGCAGCCGATGTCGAGCACGCTGCGGATCGGCCGCTCCAGGTAGTGTTCGGCCATGGCCACGGCCAGCGCGACTTTGCGTCGCAGGCGCGCGGCGTCGTGCAGGCCTTCGTGGCGATACCAGCGCTGGAAATAGGCCTGGTCGTATTGCTTGGTCATCGGGGCTCCGGGCGCGGCGGTGATGCGGCGCGGCTGGCGATCGGTGAGAATGCCGGCATCCTACGCGAGCCGGTGGTGCCAGCCCATGACCTTGTACTTGTGGATCAAGACCTTCCACTTGCTGTTCGTCATCGCCTGGATGGCCGCGGTGTTCTACCTGCCGCGGATACTGGTCAACCTCGCCGAGGCCGGCAATGAGGCGCCGGTGCGGGTGCGCTTGCTGTTGATGGGGCGGCGCCTGTACATGTTCGGCCACAACATGTTCGGCTTGGCGGTGTTGCTCGGCGCGACGCTCTGGCTGGGCTATCGCTTCATTCCCGATTTCCCGACGATGGTCGGCGGCGGCGCGTGGTTGCACGCCAAGCTGGGCCTGGTCGTGCTGATGCTCGCTCACTACATCGTGGCCGGGCGCTGGCTGAAAGGGGTGGAGAAGGGCAAGGCGCTGCCGTCTTCGCGCGCGCTGCGCTGGTTCAACGAGCTGCCGGTGGTGTTGCTGGTGGTGGTGATCTGGCTGGTGCTGGCCAAGCCGTTCTGAGGCTCAGGTCACCTGCCGCAGGATCCATGTCAGCGCGGTGATCCAGCAGACGATCACGAACCACGCCAGCACCGCGTTGGAGGCGATGCCGCGGCGGTGACGCACGAACAGGTTGATCAGTAGCGCGATGACCAGCGGCACCACGAACAGGGCCACCGGCCCTACCCACTTCGGCAGATCCATCTCGCATTCCTGTGTGGGACCGCAGCCATCCTAGCGCGGTGTCCGGCGCCGCGCATCCGCACGGCGCCAGGTGGCTGGCTTACGCCGCCTCGTAGGCGCCGTAACTACGCAGGCGCTCGTAGCGCTGCTGCATCAGCGTATCGACCGGGATCTTCTCCAGCGCGTCGAGCTCGTTGAGCAACACGGCCTTCAGGCGCTTGCCCATCTGGTTCGGGTTGCGATGGGCGCCGCCGATCGGCTCGCGCACCACCTTGTCGACCAGGCCCAGCCCCTTCAGGCGCTTGGCGGTGAGGCCGAGCTGTTCGGCGGCGTCCTTGGCCTTGGCCGCGTCCTTCCACAGGATCGAGGCGCAGCCTTCGGGCGAAATCACCGAATAGGTGCCGTATTCGAGCATCAGCGTGCGGTCGCCGACGCCAATGGCCAGCGCACCGCCGGAGCCGCCTTCACCGATGATCGTGCAGATCACCGGGACCTTGAGTTCGGCCATTTCCAGCAGGTTGCGTGCGATCGCTTCGGATTGGCCGCGCTCTTCGGCACCGATGCCGGGGTAGGCGCCGGGGGTGTCGATGAAGGTCAACAGCGGCAGCCGGAAGCGTTCGGCCAGCTTCATCAGGCGCAGCGCCTTGCGGTAGCCCTCCGGGCGCGGCATGCCGAAGTTGCGCGCGACCTTGCTCTTGGTGTCGCGGCCTTTCTGGTGGCCGATGATCACCACCGGGCGGCCAGCGATGCGCGCCAGGCCACCCACAATGGCCTTGTCGTCGGCATAGGCGCGGTCGCCGGCCAGTTCCTGGAACTCGTCGCAGAAGATGCGCACGTAGTCCAGGGTGTAGGGCCGCTGCGGGTGGCGCGCCAGCTGCGAGACCTGCCAGGCCGAAAGGTCGCGGAAGATCTGCGCGGTACGGATGCGCAACTTGCTGCGCAGCGCCTGCACTTCGGCATCGACGTTGACGGCCGGGCCGGTGCTGGCGTTGCGCAGTTCCTGGATCTTGGCTTCCAGATCGGCGATGGGTTGCTCGAAGTCGAGGTAGTTCGGATTCATGGGAAGCCGGTCGGACGAAAGGGAAGAAGTGTAGCCGAAGGGCCGCGATCCACCCGTACGCAGGCGTTCGGGTGGGCCCAGTTTATTGCGCCCACGGTGGGTTGTACTTGACCTTCACGGTGCGCACGGCCGGGTCGGCGCGCAGGCCGTCGAGCAACTGCGGGGCGATGCGCACGCCCTGGCTGCCGTTGACGTCGAGCATGCCGGCCACGGTGCCGACCTCCGAGCCGACCAGCAGGTCGAAGCGGATCGGCGTGCGCCCCGGGCGGTGCGCGGCGAGCAGGCCGTCGACCCGCGCCATGGCCTGGCGATCGCGCAGGTCCAGGCGCAGCGCGAGATGGCGCGCATGGTCGGCGCAGACCTGGTCGTAGTCCCATACCTGGCGGATGCGCAGGGCGTAGCCACCATTGAATTCGTCTTCGCGCAGGCCGCCCTTGACGATCAGGATGCGGTCGCGGGTCAGCAAGTGGCCGAACTCGGCCAGGCCATCGGAGAAGGCGCTGCATTCGACCCGGCCGCGACCATCTTCCAACTGCACGAACACCTGGCTGTCGCCCTTGCGGCGCACGCCCACGACTTGTCCGGCCAGGATCGCGCTGACTTCCGGGCGCCAGCGCTTCTCGCCGTCGCCGCCACCGCGCGATTGCGAGGACCATATCCGGTCGAGCGCGCCGAGGTCGCAACCCACCAGTTCCCTGACCTCGTCGCGATACGGATCGAACGGGTGTCCACTGAGGTAGAAGCCCAGCGTGTCGCGTTCGCCGGTGAGCAGTTGGCCAAGGGGCCATTCCTTGGTCTCGGGCAATTCCAGGTGCATTGCCGGCGCGGCCGGGTCCGGCCCGCCGAACAGCGAGTTCTGCCCGGAGGCCTTTTCCCGCGCCATCTGGTCGGTGGCCTTGAGCACTTCCGGCAGCTGCAACATCAGCGAGGCGCGGTTGCGGCCCAGGCCATCGAGCGCGCCGGCATTGATCATCGCTTCCAGCGTGCGGCGGTTGAGCTTGGATGAATCCACGCGGGTGCAGAAGTCCAGCAGCGACTCGTAGCGACCATGGCGCTCGCGCTCTTCGACGATCGCCTCGCAGGCGCCGCGGCCCACGCCCTTGATCGCACCGATGCCGTACTGGATGGTGTCGGCGCTGGACGCTTCGAACATGTAGGCCGAGTCGTTGACCTTCGGCGGGTGCACGGTCAGGCCGAGCAGGCGCACCTCGTCGAGGAAGCCGACCACCTTGTCGGTGTTGTCCATGTCCGAAGACAGCGTCGCGGCCATGAACTCGGCCGGGTAATGGCGCTTGAGCCAGGCGGTCTGGTAGCTGACCAGCGCGTAGGCGGCGGCGTGCGACTTGTTGAAGCCGTAGCCGGCGAACTTCTCCATCAGGTCGAAGATCGCATCGGCCTTGGCTTCGCCAACGCCGTCCTTGGCCGCGCCCTCGCGGAAGATCTCGCGGTGCTTGGCCATTTCCGCCGGCACCTTCTTGCCCATCGCGCGGCGCAACAGGTCGGCGCCGCCCAGCGAGTAGCCGCCGACGATCTGCGCCATCTGCATGACCTGCTCCTGGTACACCATGATGCCGTAGGTGTCCTTCAGGATCGGCTCGGTGCGCGGGTCCGGATACTCCACTTCCTCGCGTCCGTGCTTACGGTCGACGAAGCTGGGGATCAGGTCCATCGGGCCCGGGCGGTACAGCGATACCAGCGCGATCAGGTCTTCGAAGCGGTCGGGCTTGGCGTCCTTCAGCAGGCGCCGCATGCCCGAGGATTCGAACTGGAACACCGCGCCGGTATTGCCGGTAGCGAAGATGTCCTTGTAGGTCGCCGCATCGTCCAGCGGCAACGCGGCGATATCGAGCGGTTCGATGCCGGCGCGCGCGTGGCGCACGTTGATCGCCTTGACCGCCCAGTCGATGATGGTCAGCGTGCGCAGGCCGAGGAAGTCGAACTTCACCAGGCCAATTTCTTCGACGTCGTTCTTGTCGAACTGGGTGACCGGGTTCTTGCCGCGGCCATCCTCGTCGTGTTCGGCGAACAGCGGGCAGTACTCGGCCAGTGGCTCGGGCGCGATCACCACGCCGCCGGCGTGCTTGCCGGCGTTGCGGGTCAGGTCTTCGAGCTGGCGCGCCAGGTCCATCAGGTCGCGGACATCGTCCTCGGCCTGGTAGCGCTGGATCAGCTCGGCCGACGCCATCTCGCTTTCCTTGCCTTCGCCCATCGCGTCCTTCAGCGTGATGCCGAGGATGTTCGGGATCAGCTTGGCAACGCCATCGACCAGGCCATACGGAAAACCGAGCACGCGGCCGGCATCGCGCACCACTGCCTTGGCCGCCATGGTGCCGTAGGTGATGATCTGGCTGACACGCTCACGCCCGTACTTGCGCGCCACGTAGTCGATGACCTCGTCGCGCCGGTCCATGCAGAAGTCGATGTCGAAGTCGGGCATCGACACGCGCTCGGGATTGAGGAAGCGCTCGAACAGCAGGTTGTACGGAATCGGGTCCAGGTCGGTGATGTTCAGCGCCCAGGCCACCAGCGAGCCGGCGCCCGACCCGCGGCCGGGACCGACCGGGATGCCGTTGTCCTTGCCCCACTGGATGAAGTCGGCCACGATCAGGAAGTAGCCGGGGAAGCCCATCTTGATGATGGTGTCCAGCTCGAATTCCAGGCGGTCGAAGTAGTCCTGGCGGGTCTTGCCCGCGGCCAGCGGATTCTTCTCCAGCCGCGCTTCCAGCCCGCGCCGCGCGGTGCTGCGGATCCAGCTGTCCAGCGTCTCGTCCGGCGGAACCGGGTAGGCGGGCAGGAAGTAGGTGCCCAGGCGCATCTCGATGTTGCAGCGCTCGGCCAGCGCCAGCGTGTTGTCGACCGCGTCGGGAATGTCGGCGAACAGCGCCGCCATCTCTTCCTGCGACTTCAGGTATTGCTGGTCGGTGTAGTCGCGCGGGCGGCGCGGGTCATCGAGCACCCGGCCCGAGGCGATGCACACGCGCGCTTCGTGCGCGGGGAAATCGGTGGCATGCAGGAAGCGCACATCGTTGCTGGCGATCACCGGCACGCCGCGCAGGCCGGCGGCCTGCAGGGCGAACTGGTTGAACGCCTCCTCGCCCTCGCGCCCGGTGCGGGTCAGCTCCAGGTGCAGGCCGTCGCCGAAAATGCGTTGCCAATCGGCCAGCTGCTGCTCGGCCAGGTCATGCCGGTGCTCGCCGAACAACCGCCCGGCCAGGCTCTCGCGTCCGGCGAGGGCGAACAGGTTGTGGTGATGATCGGCCAACCACTCCGGCCTGACGGCCACGCCGCCCTCGGGGCGGTGGCCTTCCATCCAGGCCCGGGTGAGCAGGCGCGACAGGCTCAGGTAGCCTTCGCGGTCGCGGCACAGCAGGGTCAGCTTGTACGGCGCCTGGTCGGGGGTGGCGACCATGACGTCGGCACCGGCGATCGGCTTGATGCCCACGGCTTCGGCGGCCTTGTAGAACTTGACCAGTGCAAACAGGTTGTTGAGATCGGTGACGGCCAGCGCCGGCAGCCCCAGTTCCACCGCGCGGCTGAGCAGGTTGGCGCGCTTGGCCTTGGCCGGGTCGGCCTGCTCGGGCTTTTCGGGCACGCGGATGGTCGAGTCCGCCAGCGAGAACTCGGTGTGGACGTGGAGATGGACGAAGCGGGACTGGGTCATGCCGGATCACTGCGGTGATCAAGCAGGTTAGCCCCCGAGGTAGTGGGGGACAAGGCTTGACAGGGCACAGTCCCCTGCGCGGGCCGTGGCCTGCGCCGCCTTGCGGCTGCGCCCCGAAGTTTGCTGCGCAAACCTCGGGCACCTGTCGGCTTTGCCTCCTATCCCCCGCGCCTGCCGGCGCGCCCCCCTTTACAGAAGGGAGCTTTACTCCAGGCAGTCCGTGACGACGGTGTGGTGCCGTCGGCGCCAGGCTTGTCCACTCAATGCACCCGAAAACAAGCCGGCGCAACCGGCGCATAGCTACTCTCCCGGATCCGCCGCATCTGCTCACCCAGCCGCGCCTCCAGCTCACGCGCCTCCAGCCAGGCCTGCCGATCGAACGCCACCGCCTCATAGGCACAGCCGCGGTGCGCCGCCTCCATCGTCCGCAGGCGGCGGAAATCCTGGTAGTGCATCAGTTCCGGTCGCAGCTGCGGCCAGGCGGTGTCGATCGCCAGGGCGTCGTCCAGGTGCGCGGCCTGCGGCAGGTCGGTCGGCAGCAGGTGCCAGTCGGCACGGAAATAGCCCACTACCGCGTAGGCTGCGGGCAACGCCCGTTCGTCCACCTGCCAGTCGCGGTCGCCCAGCATCCGCGCCAGTTGCTCGGCCTGCTGCACGCGCAGGCGAATGCAGGCGGGGGCTTCGGGCTGCGGTTCGGCGTGCAGTGCGCGGGCGGCCGAGGCCAGCTGGTCGCGGTCCAGTGCCGGGCGGCGCCAGCCGAGTTCGCCGAGCAGGCGGTTGAAGCGCGACAGGGCGCCCAGGTCCGGTTCGAACGAGCCGATGTGGCGGCGGCGGCCGGCGGCGGCGGGGTTGAAGAGGGAGGCGGGTAGCGGGTGGAGGTCGATGGCGAGGACGGTGTTCATGGGTGTCTCCGAAGAAGGGGGCGCCGGGGTTCCGGTGCATCGCCAGCCTCCGCTTGCGGGTAAGATCAGTCGCGATGGCTGGCGGAGCCTTCAGACAGTGATTGCACTGGTTGCTGAGGTTTTCGTGAGGGAATGCCGATGGATCCCGCCGCCGCGCCGGATCGCCCCGTTCATTCGCCCGAGCGCTACCGTTTCGATGGCGTCCTGGTCGACGCGGTCGCGCACACGCTGACGCGTGACGGCGAGCCGCAACTGGTCGAACCCAAGGCGTTCGCGGTGCTGCTGATCCTGCTGCGGCAGGCCGGGCAACTGGTCGGGCGCGACCAGTTGCTGGACGCGGTCTGGGGCCACCGCCATGTCACCCCGGGCGTGTTGACCCGGGCAATCGCCCAGTTGCGCGCCGCCCTGGCCGACCGCCCGCAGGCGCCGCGCTATATCCAGACCCAGCATGCGCTGGGCTATCGCTTCATCGGCGAATTGCTGCCGGGCCCGGACGCCGTCGCGGACCCGCCCCCGCAGGCAGAAAGCGGGCACCTCGAGCGCGCGCCGCCTGGCCCCCTCGCGCCAGCGGACCTGCCACCCGTGGCCGCTGCGGCGGCGCCAGGGCGGCGCAGGTGGGCACCCCGGGTGTGGCTGGCAGGCGGCGTAGCCCTCGTGGCGGTTGCGGCGATCGCCTGGCGCCTATGGCCGCCGCCGCATCCGCGGGCGGCCGATGCCTCGATTGCAGTGCGCCCGTTCACCAGCAGCGATGGCAAGCCGGAGGACCGCTACTTTGCCGATGGCCTGGCCGCCGAGGTGCGCGATGCCCTGGCGGGCGTGCCGGATCTGAAGGTCGCCGCGCAGCCGCTGGCCGATGCCGCTTCGCTGGGCAGCTATGACGCCCAGCGCTGGGGCAAGACGGTGGGTGTGGCGAGCGTGCTCGACGCCAACGTGACCCGCTCCGAACACGGTGCCCTGCGCCTGCAGGCCCGCCTGACCGATACCGCCAGCGGCATTGCCTTGTGGACCGGCAGCTACGAGCGCGAAGCCGGGGATGTGTTCGCTCTGCAGAACGCCCTGGCCAGCGAGGTGGTACACGAGCTGGTCGGGCGCTTGCCGGGGGTGGACCGGCAACTCGGCAAACGCCTGACGCCCACCCGCGATGTCGGCGCCTACGACGATTACCTGCGCGGCCTGAGCGAACTGCAGCGCCCGCGCGGTGAAGGCAGCTACGAGCGCGCGCTGGACGCGTTCGGCCGCGCACTGGCGCGTGATCCACAGTTCGCCCGCGCCCAGGCCGGGATTTGCCGGGTGGAGATCGCGCGGCTGGAATCGGTCAGCGATGCCGTCGCCTTCCAGCGTGCGCGCCAGGCCTGCACCCAGGCCACACGCATGGATGCGTCCTTGACCGAGGGCACTCTGGCGATGGCCGACATCGCCCGTGCCAGCGGCGAGGATGCCGAGGCGATGGCGCTGTATCGCCAGGCCCTGGCGGACCCGGCGCTGCGCGCCGATGCCTACGTTGGCATGGCGCGCAGCGAGGGCGCGCGCGGCCACGATGCGCAGGCACTGGCGTTGTTTCGCCAGGCATTGGCCCTGCGCCCGGGCGACGCGCAAATCTACAAGGCGCTGGGCTATCACCACTGGTTGCGTGGCGAACTGGCGCCGGCGATCCAGGCGTATCTGAGCGCCACCTTGCTGCAGCCGGGCGACAGTGGCCTGTGGAGCAGCCTGGGCGGGCTGTACCTGGCCAACGGCGACACCGCGCAGGCCGGGCGCGCATTCGACATGTCGCTGTCGATCGAGCCCAATGCCGGCGCGCTCACCAACCTGGGCGCCATGCGCTTTGACGCCGGCGACTATGCGCAGGCCGCCGAGATGTTCCAGCGCGCCGCGACCCTGCAGCCAGACGACTATCTGCACTGGGGCAACCTGGGCGATGCGCTCGCCGCCTCGCCCAGCACCGCGGCGCGTGCGCTGACGCCGTACCGGCGCGCGGCCGAGTTGGCGCAGGCCTACCTCGAAGTGAAGGGCAACGACGCCTATGCCCTGGCCGCCCTGGCGTGGTATCGCGCCAACCTGGGTGACCGGGGCCAGGCGCTGGCTGCGTTGAAGACTGCGCAGGCGACCGGCGATCAACCTGGCGAAGTCGCGCTGTGGTGTGCACAGGTGTTGTTCCTGCTCGACGACCAGCAAGGCGCGGATCGCTGCGTGGTTGCTGCGCGCGGGCATGGCATCCCGGCCTCGCGCATCGGCTCATTGCTCAAGGCACGCGGGTTCGTTGCTTCGGCGGCGTCGCCCGCATCGTGATATTCCACGCCGTGGCGGCGGTTCCACCGGAGACCCCGCAATGCGCATCCGATCGTGCCTGCCGCTGTCCGCCGCCGTGCTGCTCGCGGCCTGTTTGAATTCGCCTCCTCACGACGGCGCCGTCACCGCCGATGCCACCGTTCCCATGTGCCGCTCGACCCCGCCACCGGCGGGCGTCACCCAGGTGATGGTGCAGGTCGCCGCCAATGGCGATGCCAACCCCACGTTGTGCACGATCTTCAGCGGCACCGACGTGGTGTGGGAAAAGCGCGGCACCACGCCCTTCATGCTGAAGTTCAAGCAGTCGCCGGGCGAGCCTTCGGCAGGCTGGGCACCGGGCGAGCCAGGCCGTTTCCTGGTCGTGGATAGCAGCAGGCAATTTCCTTCGAGCGGCGCGGGCGTCGACCAGGAGGTCAAGCTGCACATCAAGACGGTGACGCTCGCCGAGACCATCGACTACTGCGTCGCCACCACGGTCGACTGCGTCGACCCGGGGATCAAGATCCTGCCTAGGTAAGGGCCGGGCTCAGTTCCAGGTCCAGCTCGACCGCGGCCACTTCCGCCGGCACGTCGAGGCCCAGGGCCTGGCGCACCGGCGCGAAGCTGCGGCGGTGTTCCGGGCAGGGGCCGTGCTGGCGCAGCGCCGACAGGTGCGCCGGCGTGGCGTAGCCCTTGTGCTGGTCGAAGCCGTACTCGGGATGGCGATCGTGCAGCGCGGTCATGTAGCGGTCGCGGGTGACCTTGGCCAGGATCGAGGCGGCCATGATCGCGCGGTCCAGGGCATCGCCGCCGATGATCGCCTCGGCCGAACAGGGCAGGCCCTTGGGCAGGCGGTTGCCGTCGATGCGAGCGTGTTCGGCGACGTGGACGACGGCTTCCACCGCCCGGCGCATGCCCAGCATCGTGGCCTGGTAGATGTTGAGCTGGTCGATCTGCTCGGAGGTCATCAGCACCACGTGCCACGCCAAGGCGCGTTCGACGATGCGTGCATACAGCACTTCGCGACGCTCGGCGCTGAGCTGCTTGGAATCGTCCAGGCCATTGATGCGGGGACGCGCCGGGTCGAACACCACCGCGGCCACCGCCACAGGTCCGGCCAGTGGTCCACGTCCGGCCTCATCGACACCGGCAATACGTGCACGCACGGCCGGTGCCGCGACGAACAGCGCGCCAGAGGTCTGTGCGGGCGCGCCTCGCTTCACCGCGCCCCCGTGGCCGTCGGCGCACGTGCGAGCAGCTCGGCCACCGCGTCGGCGGCGCGCGCCGAAGCGTCGCAGCGCAGCTCGGCATGCAGTTTGAGATAGCGCGATTGCAATGCGGCTACTTTTTGCGGATGGGTGAACCAGTCCACCACGGCGGCAGCTACTTTTTCCGAGGTGCAGTCCTGCTGGATCAGTTCCGGCGCCAGGTCTTCGCCGGCGAGGATGTTGGGCAGGGCGAAACGCTTGACCTTGATCAGCCCGAGCGCCTTGACGATGCGCGCGGTGAGGGGCGCGACCTTGTAGCCGACCACCATCGGTCGCTTGACCAGCATCGCCTCCAGGGTGGCGGTGCCGGAGGCGAGCAGGACCACGTCGGCGGCGATCATCGCGGTGCGGGCGCGGCCATCGAGCAGGTGCGAGCGCAGCATCGGCAGCGCCGAGCGCGACAGCTGTTCGGCCAGCACCGGCTTGACCGCGGCGTTGGCCGCCGGCACCAGCACGTGCAGCCCGGGCACCTTTTCCGAGGTTTGCCAGGCGGCTTCGAAGAACGTCTCGGCCAGGCGGTTGACCTCGCCCAGGCGACTGCCCGGCAGCACCGCCAGCACCGGCGAGGAAGAAGAAATCCCCAGCGCCGCGCGCGCGGCGTCGCGGTCGACCTGGTAGTCGATGTCGTCGGCCATCGGGTGGCCGACGAAACGCGCATCGACGCCGTGGCGCGCGTAGATCGGCGGCTCCATCGGGAACAGGCACAGCACCATGTCAGCGCTGGCACCGATCTTCTCGGCGCGCTTTTCCTTCCACGCCCACACCGATGGGCTGACGTAGTGCACGGTGCGGATACCGCGTTGCTTGAGCCACCTCTCCACGCCGAGGTTGAAGTCCGGCGCATCGATGCCGATGAACACGTCCGGCTGCCAGGCGAGCAGGCGCTCGCGTAGTTCCTTGCGCAATTTCAGCAGCCGCGGCAGGTGCCGCAGCACCTCGACCAGGCCCATCAACGAGAGCTCGCTGGCGTCGAACCAGGTCTCGCAGCCGGCATTGCGCATCGCATCGCCGCCAATCCCGGCGAATTGCGCATGCGGGAAACGCTCGCGCAATTGCGCGATCAGCCCGGCACCGAGCAGGTCGCCGGAGGTCTCACCGGCGACCAGGGCGATACGCACCGGGCGCATGGACGGCTCGCCGCGCGCGGCGCCCTGCGGCATTGTCTTGGCCGGAGAGGCGATGCTCATCGCAGCAGCGGGCGCTCCGCGTGTTCAATGAAGTCGAGCATGTCCTTGACGTCGCCGCTCTGCTGCGCCTGTTCGGCGAGCTGCTGCTTGGCTTCGGCCAGCGGCAGGCCGGCGACGTACAAGGTGCGGTAGGCGCGCTTGATCGCGGCGATGCGTTCGGCATCGAAGCCGCGACGCTTGAGGCCTTCGCTGTTGATGCCGCGCGGGCGCCCGAGCGAATCGCTGCCGACCATGGTGAAAGGCGGTACATCGCCGTTGGTCAGCGCGCCCATGCCGAGGAAGGCGTGGGCGCCGATGCGGCAGAACTGGTGCGCGCCGGCAAAGCCGCTGATGATCACCCAGTCGCCGACGCTGACGTGGCCGGCCAGGGTGGTGTTGTTGGAGAACACGCAATGGTTGCCGACGTGGCAGTCGTGCGCCACGTGGGTATAAGCCAGCATCCAGTTGTCGTCGCCGATGGTGGTCACGCCGCCGCCGCCGCCGGTGCCGCGATTGAGCGTCACGAACTCGCGGAAGACGTTGCGGTCGCCAATCACCAGTTCAGTGCGCTCGCCGGCATACTTCTTGTCCTGCGGCTCGCCGCCGACCGCGACGTGGCCGATGAAGCGGTTTTCGCGGCCGATGCGGGTCGGGCCGTGGATCGAGCAATGCGGGCCGACCTCGGTGTTCTCGCCAATCTCGACCTCGGCGCCGATGAAGCTGAAGGCGCCCACGCGCACGCCGGCGGCCAGGCGCGCGGACGGGTCGATGACCGCGGTGGGGTGGATCAGGGGCGCGCTATCGCTCATCTGTACTCCTCAACTCCGTACTTGCTCAACCTTTGGCGCCGGCGCACATGACCTCGGCGCTGGCGACCACTTCGCCGTTGACCTTGGCCTCGCCGTAGTACCAGCCCATGTTGCGGATCAGGCGCTTCATCTGAACTTCCAGGATCAGCACGTCGCCCGGGACCACCTGCTTGTTGAAGCGCGCGTTCTCGACCTTGACCATGTAGAACAGCTTGGACTGCGCATCGCGGCCCAGGCTGAGCTGGGTCATCACGCCGCCAGCCTGCGCCAGCGCTTCGATGATCAGCACGCCGGGCATGATCGGCCGGCCCGGGAAATGGCCCTGGAAATAAGGCTCGTTGATGGTCACGTTCTTCTGCGCAACGATGCGCTTGGCCACCGGGTCCAGCTCCAGCACCCGGTCCACCAGCAGGAACGGATAGCGATGCGGAATCAGATCCTGGATCTGGAGGACGTCGATCGGCAGCTGCAGGGTGTCGTTCATTCTTTCTCCTTGCTCACAGCGGCGATGCGGCGTGCCAGTGCATCGAGCTGCTTGAAGCGCGCGGCGTTCTTGCGCCACGTGCGGGTGTCGGTCAAAGGGGTGCCGGACGAATACTCGCCCGGCTCGGTGATGGAGTTGCGCACGACCGACTTGCCGGTGATCACGACCTTGTCGCAGATCTCCAGGTGGCCGACGACGCCGACGTTGCCCCCGAGCATGCAATAGCGGCCGATCTTGGCGCTGCCGGCAATGCCGGTGCAGCCGGCGATCGCGCTATGCGCGCCGATGTAGCAGTTGTGGGCGATCTGCACGAGGTTGTCGACGCGCACATCGTCCTCGAGCACGGTGTCTTCCAGCGCGCCGCGGTCGATACAGGTGTTGGCGCCAATCTCGCAATCGTCGCCGATGACCACGCCGCCAAGCTGTGGCACCTTGATCCAGTGGCCGGCGTCCATCGCCAGGCCAAAGCCATCCGCGCCAAGTACCGCGCCGGGATGGATCTGCACCCGCTTGCCCAAGCGCACGCGCGTGACCAGGGTGACCCGGGCGATCAGCGTGCTGCCGTCGCCGACCACGCAATCCTCGCCGATGACCGAACCAGTACCAATGACGCAGCCTTCGCCAACGACACTGCGTGCGCCGATGCTGACGAACGGCCCGACATGTGCGCTGGCGGCCACATGCGCAGTGGGATCGACCACCGCGAGCGGATGGATGCCGGCCTCGCGCGCCGGCAGCACCTCGAACAGCGCCGAGATCTTGGCGAACGCGGTATAGGGATCCTTGGCCACCAGCGCCGTGCCGGGCGCCGCCTCCGCATCCTCCGCGCGCAGCACTACCACCGCGGCATGGCTATTGGCCAGTTGCGCGCGATAGCGCGGGTTGGCAAGGAAGCTGAGCTGACCGGGTCCCGCATGCGCAAGCGTAGCGACCCCGTGGACCACGGTATCGCCATCGCCATGCACCTGCAGGCCGAAACGCTCGGCAATCTGTTGGGCGGTATAGGAGGGCATGTTCACGGGGCGCAGTTTAGCTGCAAGCGGCGTTGGCTGGGGCGGTGTACCCCATCGAACACACCGGAGGCTGAGACCATCGGGGCTGAAGCCCCTCCTACAGTTCCTCCGCCAAGCGGCATCGCAAGTGGACGGATTACGCGGTGCCAGATGTGGAAAGCCCCCTTGGTAAGGGGGCGCGCCGAAGGCGGGGGGATCGGAGGCAAAGCGGGGCGGGGCCCGGGTTTTGCGCAGCAAAACTCGGGGCCTTGACGCGCGCAGCGCGCCAAGGCTCCCCCGCGGGCAGTTCGCTAGAACTGCCCACCAAAGGTGAACTGCAAGCGCTCGATCTCGTCGCCGTCCTTCTTGCGCAGCGGAATGGCGTAGCTGATCGAAATCGGGCCGACCGGTGCGCGCCACAACAGGGCCACGCCAGTGGACACGCGCAGGTCGTTGACCTTGAACTCATCGGTGCCTTTGAACACGTTGCCGAAGTCGACGAATGCCGACAGGCGCGCCGACGGGCTGTCGAACAGCTTCGGGAAGTACGCTTCGATCGAGCCGACCGTCTTCACCGAGCCACCCAGCGGCTGGCCCTTCGGATAGGCGCTGGTCGCCTCCGAGCGCGGACCCAGGGTGTTGTCCTCGAAGCCGCGCACCGAATTGGTACCGCCGGCGTAGAAGTTCTCGTAGAACGGCAGGCCGGTGGCGGTCACGCGCCGCTGCAGGTTGGTGCCATTGCAGTCCTGCGGCACGTAGAAGGTGTAGCCCGGCGCGGTAGTGGTGTCGTAGACGCCGCAGATATCGCGCGAGGTGTCCTTGCCGTAGCTGTCGCCGTAGCCCAGTTCCAGGCGGGTGTTGATCACCAGCGAGGGGATGATCGGCCAGTACTTGGAGATCTGGTAGTTGAGCTTGTAGTACTCGACGGTGGAGCCGGGCAGGGTGACTTCCAGGCCAACGCGCTGGTACATGCCGCGGGTCGGCATGAAGTAGTCGTTGCGGGTGTCGCGCGCCCAGCCGAGCTCCGAACGCCAGGCATGGAAGGTGCGCGTGCCGACGGCATCGATGTAATCGATGATCGCCCGCGGCGTGGCGGTCGGGTAGGTGGTGATCTGGTTGCTGTCGATACCGAACATCACCGAGACCGTGTCGTTCTCGGTGATCGGTATGCCGAAGATCATCTGCGCAGCGCCGTTGGTGCTGTTGTACTGCGCGGTGTTGTAGTCGGAGTAGTCCAGTTCGCGCCAGGACAGGTTGTAGCCCAGCGAAACGCCGTCGTCGGTGAAGAACGGGTTGGTGTAGCTGAAGCCATAGCGCTGCAGGTAGCTGCTGCGCGACGCTTCGACCGACACGCGGTTGCCGCCGCCGAGGAAGTTGTTCTGCGACAGCTGCACCGAGGTGGTGATGCCGTAGCTCTGCGAATAGCCCAGGCCGAAGACGAAGCTGCCCGAGGTGGTTTCCTTGACGTTGAAGACCACGTCGACCTGGTCGTTGCTGCCCGGCACCGCCGGCGTCTCCACGTCCACCGATTCGAAGTAGCCCAGGCGCTGCAGGCGGATCTTCGAGCGGTCGATGGCGGCCTGCGAGTACCAGGTGTCTTCGAACTGGCGCATTTCGCGGCGCAGGACTTCGTCGGAGGTGCGGCTGTTGCCCTTGAACAGGATCCGGCGCACGGCCACGCGCGGGCCCGGCACCACCTGCAGGTTGACCGCAACGGTGCGGTCCTCGCGGTTGGGCGTCGGGATCGGGGTGACCTTGGCGAAGGCGTAGCCGATGTTGCTCAGGGTGTTGGTGATCGCATCGCCACTGTATTCGAGCAGCGCGCGCGAGAAGATGTCGCCGGCCTTGGGAATGACGAACTTCTCGATGTCTTCCTGCGGCAGCACGGTGTCGCCGGTGACCTTGATCTCGGAGATCTTGTACTGCTCGCCCTCGGTGACGCCGGCGGTGACGAACATGTCGCGCTTGTCAGGACTGATCGCCACCTGGGTGGAGTCGATGCTGAAGTCCACGTAGCCGCGATCCAGGTACCAGGAGTTGAGCTTCTCCAGGTCGCCGGACATCTTTTCCTTCGAGTACTGGTCGTCGCGGCGGTACCAGGAAGCCCAGTTGTGCTCCTTGGATTCCCAGCTGGCGAGGATGTCCTCGTTCTCGTACTTCTCGGTGCCGATCAGGTTGACGTGGCGGATCTTGGCGGCCTTGCCTTCCTTGATCGCGATGGCCACATCGACACGGTTGCGGTCCAGCGGGCTCACCGTCGGGGTGATCTCGACGTTGTACTTGCCGCGGTTGTTGTACTGGCGCGTCAGTTCCTGGGTCACGCGGTCCAGGCTCAGGCGGTCGAAGGTGCCACCCTCGGTCAGGCCGATGTCGGTCAGGCCCTTGAGCAGTTCCTCGGACTTGATGTCCTTGTTGCCGGTCACGGTGAGCTTGTTGATCGCCGGACGTTCCTTGACCGTGATTACCAGGATGTTGCCCTGGCGGTCCAGTTGCACATCCTCGAAGAAGCCGGTGCGGTAAAGGGCGCGGATCGCATCACCGGTCTTGGCGTCGTCGACGGTGTCGCCGCGGTTCACCGGCAGGTAGGTGAATACGGTGCCCGAGGAGATGCGCTGCAACCCGTCGACGCGGATGTCGCTGGCGACGAAGGGTTCCGCCGCCAAGGCGAGGGCCGGCACGCTGAGGCCGGTGGCAAGGGCAAGTGCAAGCAGGCGGCGAGTGGGAAATCTCGTCATGTCACATCCGGTTGAGCGGGTTCGTTGGTGCAGGGGTGCCGGCGTAAGACGACGACAGCGCGAATTGGTTCAATAAACAGCCGGTTCAATGCAAGCCGGTTCACAAAATGCGGCGGAACACAAAAAAAATCGGTCATCGGGGTAGCTGACCGAAAAGGTCGTTGTAGAACGCCAGGCCCATCAACCCGGCCAGGAGCGCCAGGCCCACGTACTGGCCGGCGATCATGACGCGGTCGCTCAGCGGACTGCCCTTGACCAACTCGATAAGGTAATACAGCAGGTGTCCGCCGTCCAAGATCGGAATGGGCAGGAAATTGAGGATGGCCAGTCCCAGCGACAGCGCGGCGAGGAAATACAGGAACCAGTCAGCCCCGCGCTTGGCCGAGGCATTGGCCACCCGCGCGATCCCGACCGGACCGGACACGTTCTTCAGCGAGGCATTTCCGGTCACCAGGCGTTTCATCATGCCGAGGGTGTTGGCGGTCATGCGGCCGGCCTCGCGCAGCGCCGCCGGCACTGCCGCCAGCGGGCCGTACTGGGCGCGTACGTCATAGGCCGGCTTTTGGCCGGCGGCCAGGGCCACGCCGATGCGCCAGCCACCTGGGGCCGAAGCGTCCTGGCGCGGGGCCAGCTCCAAGGCCAGGCGTTCTCCCTCGCGTTCGACCTCGACCATGCCGGCGCCGCCACGGCGGCCCAGGGCGGCGATCTGGGGTTCGACCTGCTCGGCCGAGGCGATCGGTTGCCCGTCCACCGCCAGGATGCGGTCGCCCTCCCGCAGCACGCCATCGGCCGCAGAGCCGGGAGCAATCTGGGCCACTACGGCCTGGCGTTGCTGGAACTGCCAGCTGACGCCGGCCAGTTGCGGTACTTGTTGTTCAGCGAAGCCGGCGGGCAGCTTGGACAAGGCCAGTCGCGCATCGCGGCTGTCGCCGCCCGGTCCGTCGACCCGGACCTGGGCATCACGGCGGTCCATGGCGGCCAGGGTCAGGGCGATGCTGGCCTCGGCCCAGCTCTGTACCGGCCGGCCATCGATCGCGGCGATGCGGTCACCGGCATGCAGCCCGGCCTCGGCCGCCAGTCCCTGGGGTGGGCCCAGGGTGGCCGAATAATCGGCGCGGCCGACCAGGAACATGACCCAGAGCAAGGCCAGGCACAGGATCACGTTGGCGATCGGCCCGGCGGCCACGATCGCGATGCGTTGCCACACCGGCTTGTGGTTGAAGGCCAGCGCGCGCTCGGCCGGATGCACGTTGCCCTCGCGCTCATCGAGCATCCGCACGTAGCCGCCCAACGGCAGGGCGGCGATGACGAACTCGGTGCCATGGCGGTCGCGCCGGCTGAACAATGGCCGGCCGAAGCCGACTGAAAACCGCAATACCTTGACGCCACAGCGTCGCGCCACCCAGAAATGGCCGAATTCGTGGAAGGTCACGAGCAGCCCGAGGCTGACGATCATCCACCAGACCGAACCGAGGAAGTCAGCCATGGAGGCGGTGTTGTGGCAGGGAGGCGTCAGGCATGTGCGGCAGGGTGGTTCAAGGAGGCTGCGGTGATGCGGCGGGCGTCGGCGTCGGCGGCGAGCAAGGCGTCCAGCGTATCTGCATTCGTCCGCGCCAGCGTAGAAAGTGCGTGCTGAACGAGCGCCGGTATGGCGAGGAACCCGATGCGGCCGGCCAGGAAGGCTGACACGGCCACTTCGTTGGCCGCGTTGAGGATGGCCGGGGCGGTGCCGCCGGCACGCATCGCTTCCCAGGCCAGCGCCAGGCAGGGAAAGGCGTCCAGGTCCGGCGCTTCGAAATCGAGCCGGCCCTGTTGCAGCAGGTCCAGGCCCGATACGCCCGAGTCGATCCGCTCCGGCCAGGCCAGGCCGACCGCCAGGGTGGTGCGCATGTCCGGCAGCCCCATCTGCGCCAGGGTCGAGCCGTCGACGAACTCGACCAGCGAATGCACCAGGCTTTGCGGGTGTACCCACACGCCGATGCGCTCGGCCTCCAGGCCGAACAGATGGTGCGCCTCGATGACTTCCAGGCCCTTGTTCATCAGTGTGGCCGAGTCGACCGAAATCTTCGGCCCCATCGACCACTTCGGATGTGCCACCGCCTGCGCCGGGGTGACGTCGGCCAGCTGCGCACGGCTGCGACCACGGAACGGGCCGCCCGAGGCGGTGAGGATCACGCGGCGCACGCCGCCGCTGGCATCGCAGGAGCGCAGGCACTGGAAGATCGCGCTGTGCTCGCTGTCGATCGGGATGATTTCCGCGCCGCTGGCCTGCGCCAGGCGCATCAGCAATTCGCCGGCCAGCACCAGCGACTCCTTGTTGGCCAGCAGCAAGCGCTTGCCGGCGCGGGCGGCGGCCAGGGTCGAAGGCAGGCCGGCGGCACCGACAATGGCCGCCACCACGGTGTCGCACTCGGGCGCGGCGGCGAAGGCTTCCAGTGCCTGCGCACCGGCATGCGCGCGGGTGGCCAGGCCGGCCGCGCGCAAACCCTCGCCGAGCGCGACGTAGCCGGCGGGATCGGCAATCACCGCATCATCGGGCCGATGGCGCACGCATAGCGCCACCAGCGCCGCGACGTTGCTTCCGGCGGCCAGCACGCGCGCGCGCAGCCGCTGCGGATGGCGGGCGATGACGTCCAGGGCCGAAGCGCCGATCGAACCAGTGGCGCCGAATACGGCCACCTGGCGCAGCGCAGGAAGGGAGGCAATGGAGGGCGATGGCATGGGCGCAGGGTCAGGCGAGAGGATCAAAAGCCCAGGATTTCCTTGCCCAACACGAACACCGGCAGCGCGGCGAGCACGCCATCGATGCGATCCAGTACGCCGCCGTGGCCGGGAATGACGTTGCCCGAATCCTTGGCGCCGGCCTGGCGCTTGAGCAGGCTTTCGAACAGATCGCCCAGCACCGAAGCCAGCACGGTCAGGGCGGCCACGCCCAGCAACGCCGGCATCTGCGCCAGGCTGATCCCGGCGATCGCCCCAAAGGCGGCCGCTGCCAGCAGGCCGGCGAGCATGCCGCCGAGCAGGCCCTCGATGGTCTTGTTCGGGCTGATGCGTGGTGCCAGCTTGTGGCGACCGAAGTGGCGGCCAACGAAGTAGGCGCCGGAATCGGCAGCCCAGACGATGGTCAGCGCGGTCAGCAGCCAGAGGTGGCCGACCGCCCCGCCGGAGGCCGACTGTTCGGCATGGATCAACACCAGAGCACTCCACGCCGGCACGATGGCCAGGCTGCCCGCGGCCAGCTTGAGCGCGCGCGCATAGCTGCCGTGGTCGGCGCCGAAGTTGAAGAAGCGCAGCCACACCAGCGCCAGCAGCCACCAGGCCACGCCGATCAGGCTGGCCAGCTGGAACAGCACCAGCGAGCCGCCGGAGGCCCAGACCAGCAGCACCATCAGCAACAGGTTGAGCACCAGCAAGATGGTGCGCGGCAGGCTGTCGTCGACGCCGGACAGCTTCAGCCATTCCCACAAGCCGGTGAGGAAGACGATCGCCGCCAATGCCGCCAGCCATTGCGTGGGCAATAGCAACATGGCGCAGATGGCTACCGGCGCCATGATCAAAGCGGCGATGACGCGGGTCCTGGTCATGCGGGCGAGGTCTC
>DATLJF010000252.1:0-7002 GCA_035539015.1 Stenotrophomonas sp.
CATCCAGGCGCTGTTCGAAGCCGTCGCCGGGCACCGGCTGGTGGCCGAAGCGGAAAGCGTCTCGGGCCCGGCGCTGGCCAAGAAGATCCTGCACAGCGTGCCGGTCGATTGATGCCGCTGGCCAGCCTCACCCTCGCCCGCGGAGCCTGCGCGTGAGCGCCGCAGCAGTGCCCGGCCGCTGGCGCCGGCTGGCCTTGCTGGCGCGCCCACGCGCGCCGGAAGTGTTGCCGGTGCGGCTGGATCGTCGCCGCATCTACGTGCTGCCGACCCCGTTCGGCACGTTCGTCGGCGTGCTGCTGCTGGTCATGCTGCTGGGAGCGCTGAACTACAACAACAACCCCGCCTTGCTGCTGGCGCTGCTGCTCGGTGCCGCGGCGATTGCCAGCGCGATCATGGCGCACCTGCAGCTGTCAGGCCTGGAACTTACCGCGCTGGCGGCCGAACCGGTGGCGGCCGGCACGCCGCTGCGCCTGCGCCTGGCGTTCCAGGCGCATGACGCGCGTACCCGCCCGGGCCTGCACTTGCAGCATCCCGACGATGAAACCTGGTGCTCGCTCGGCAGCGCCGACGACCAAGCGCCGGAACTGCTGCTGGCCACGCCGCGCCGCGGCTGGCTCGACATCGGCCGCCTGCGCCTGTCCACCACCCACCCGCTGGGCCTGGTGCGGGCGTGGTCGTGGTTCTGGCCCGACGTGCCGTTGCTGGTCTACCCGACCCCGGAAAGCGACGGGCCGCCCCTACCCACCGGCGAGGGCGACCCCACCCGCACGCGCCTGCACGCGCAAGGCGAGGAGTTGCACCAGCTGCGTCCGTACCGCGTGGGCGATGCGCGCCGCGCCATCGCCTGGAAGCATTCGGCACGCCGCGACAGCCTGCTGGTGCGCGAGTACGAACAACCCACCGGCGTCGATGTCCGCCTGGACTGGCGCGCCCTGGCCGGGCTGCCCTACGAGCGCCGCGTCGCGCGGCTGGCGCGCTGGGTCGACGAGGCCGAGCGCGAAGGCCGCCGCTATCGCTTGAACCTGCCCGGCGTGCCGCCACTGGGCCCGGCGCGCGGCCCGCAACATCGTCACGAATGCTTGCGCGCACTGGCGCTGTTGCCGCATGCGTGAGTCCCCTGCCCTGTCTTCGCGCAGTCGCGCCTGGCTCGCCGCGACCACCGCGCTGTGCCTGCTGCCGCTGCTGCTGCAATTGCCGGCGATGCTGGCGCTGGTATTCGCTGCCTCGGCGGTGCTGACCATTGCGTTGGCCTGGCGCAACGCCACCCCAACGCCGCTGCGCTTGCTGTTGCTGCTGGCCATGCTGGCGGCGGTGTACTGGCAATCGGGCATGCACTTCGGCCGCGACACCGGTTGTGCCTTGCTGGCAGCGATGCTGGCGATCAAATCGGCCGAGCTGCGCAACTTGCGCGATGGCCGCAGCCTGCTCGGCTTCGCCTTGTTCGCGCCGTTCTCGGCCTTCCTGCTCGACCAGGGGCCGGCGACCACCGTGCTGTCGCTGTTGGCGGTACTGGCCGCAGTGCTGTGCATGGCCCAGCTGGCCGACGCCCAGGCGCACGTGGCTGCGCCCTCATGGCGCGAACAGTTGCGGGTGATGCGCCGCCTCACCGTGCTCGGCTTGCCATTGGCCCTGGCTGCGTTCTGGCTGTTCCCACGCCTGGGCTCGCCGCTGTGGGGCATTCCCGAGCGCACGATGTCGCGCCCCGGCCTGTCGGACCACATGTCGCCGGGGCAGTGGCTCGACCTGATGGCCGATGACACCCCGGCGTTGCGCGCGCAGTTCTTCGGTGCGATCCCACCGGCCGAGCAGCGCTATTGGCGCGGGCCGGTGCTGTGGGACTTCGACGGCCGCGACTGGACCTCGCCGCAATGGCACGCGGCCTCGGCCATGCCCACGGTGCAGCCGGGTCGCGCGCGCTGGGATTACCAGATCGACTACGAAGCCACCGACGACCGCCGTCTGGTCGCGCTCGACCTGCCGCTGCAGGCACCCAACGGCGCGCGCCTGAGCCCGGACTACGAACTGGCCAGCGAGCGTGCGCTCACAGGCATGACCCGCTGGCGCTTGCAGTCGGCACCGCCGCTGGCATTCGACGCTACCCTGCCGCCGTCGCTGCGGCGCGCCGCGCTGCGGCTGCCGGCGGGCTTCAACCCGCGCACGCTGACGCTGGGCCAGCAATGGCGACGCGAAGCCGGCAACGACGATGCGGCGATCGTGCGCCGCGCCATGCGCTGGATCCATGAGGAGTTCGCCTACACCCTGGAAACACCGCTCCCCGGCCATGATGGCGTGGATGAATTCCTGTTCGACCAAAAGCGTGGATTCTGTGAACACTTCAGCTCGGCGTTCGTCGTGTTGATGCGTGCAGCGGGCATCCCGGCTCGCGTAGTCACCGGCTACGTCGGGGGCGTGCGCAATCCGATCGGCGACTACTACGTCGTGCGGCGGATGGATGCACACGCCTGGGCCGAAGTGTGGATGGCCGGACGCGGCTGGGTGCGGGTCGACCCGACCGCGGCGGTGGCGCCCGAGCGGATCTACGACACCCTGGAAAACCGCCTCGCCCAGCAGGGTGGCGCCGGTGCGCAGGCCAACCTGCGCTGGGCCGGCAACGTCGGCGACTGGCTGCGCCGCGGCTGGAACGACCTGGTGCTGTCCTTCGATGCCGAGCGCCAACAGCGCCTGCTGCGGCCGTTCGGGCTGGGCCGGCTGGATTCCTCGCAGCTGGTCGCCCTGTTCGTCTGCACCGCCCTGCTTGCGCTGGGCTGGATGGCCTGGTTACTGGCGCGCGGCGAACGCGAGCGCGACCCGTTGCTGCGGGCCTGGCACCGGCTGGGGCGCCGCTACGCACGCCTCGGGCTACAGCGCGAAGCACACGAACCGGCCGGGCAATGGGCGCAACGCGTAGCGCGGGAACTTGCCGATCAAAAGCTGGTCCTACTCAGCCAACGTTTCGCTGCCGCGCGCTACGCTGGCGACACGGCCAACAGCGCACGTCGGCAATTGATCAAAGACCTGTACCAACATCGCCCGAGCACCGGAGCTTCGCCATGAACATCCGTATGGTTCTGCCTTTCATCGCCGCGCTATCGCTGGCGGCGTGCGCCACCGCACCCAAGCCCCTGCAGGGAACGTTCAACCCGGTGCCGCCGCGCGGCGCCGAAGCGCAGCCCGGTGCGCTGGTGCGCTGGGGCGGCACCATCATCGAGACCCGCCCGGCCCAGGACCAGACCTGCTTCCAGATGCTGGCGCGCCCGCTCAACAACAGCGGCCGCCCGGCCGGCGGCAGCTCGGCCGACGCCAACGACGGGCGCTTCGTCGCGTGCCGCACCGGCTTCTACGACCCGGCGGTATTCCAGCCCGGCCGTGAAGTGACCTTCATCGGCACCATCGGCGGTTACGAGAACACCCGCATCGGCGAGTTCGACTACCGCCTGCCGCGGGTCAACGCCGACGTGGTGTACCTGTGGCCGATCGTGCGCGAGGTCCAGGTGGTCGATCCGTGGGGCCCCTGGGGACCGTGGGGCCCTTGGGGTCCGGGTCCGTGGGGCCCGCGCTGGGGTCGCGGCTGGTGGTAACCCGTACGCGCTGAGTTAAATGAAAACGCCGCCCCAGGGCGGCGTTTTTTTTATCCGTGCCGCGTCGTGGCTCAGCGGCCGGCCGCGCCGAAGTGACCCAGCGCCGCGCCGGCGAGCAGGTGCAAATGGATGTGGAACACCGTCTGCCCGGCGTTCTCGCGGCAGTTCATGACGATGCGATAGCCGTCCTGCGCGAAACCCTCGCGGCGCGCGTACTCGGCCGCGGCCAGGGCGAGCTTGCCGATCAACGGCGCTTGTTCGGCGCGCACATCGTCCAACGTCGGGATCGGGTCGTGCTTGGGAATGAAGAGCACATGCACCGGCGCTTGCGGCGCGATGTCCTTGAAGCCCAGCACCTCGTCGTCTTCATAGACGATGGCGGCGGGGATCTCGCGACGGATGATCTTGCCGAAGATCGTATCGGTCATGGTCGTGGGCCTCGGAAGTCGGGAGTGCAGCTTAGCCGGACGGCGCTACTCGGGCATCTCGCTGCGGCTGCCGAAAGCGTAGGACAACGTACCGCGATCGACATATTCCAGCTCGCCACCCAGCGGCATGCCCTGGGTCAGGCGGCTGGGCCGCACGCGATGCTGGCGCGCCATCTGGCCGAGGTAATGCGCCGTGGCCTCGCCTTCGACCGTCGCATTGGTGGCGATGATCAACTCCTCCACCTCGCCCTGCGCCATGCGCTCGCCGAGCCGGTCCAGGCCGAGTTCGCGCGGGCCGATGCCATCCAGCGGCGAGAGCCGGCCCTGCAGCACGTAATACAGGCCGCGATAGCCGGTGGCATGTTCGATCGCCAGGCGGTCGGCGGGCGATTCGACCACGCATAACTGCTGGCGGTCGCGGCTGGCGCTGGCGCAGATCGCGCACAGCGGCTGCTCGCTGAAGTCGCGACACAGGCTGCAATGGCCGATGCGCTGCATCGCCTCGCCGAGCACTTGCGACAGCCGTTGCCCGCCTTCGCGCTCGCGTTCCAGCAGGTGGTAGGCCATGCGCTGGGCACTCTTCTGGCCCACGCCCGGCAGCACGCGCAGGGCGTCGATCAATTGTTCGAGCAGGGACAGGCTCACCGCTCGATCAGAACGGCATCTTCATGCCCGGCGGCAACTGCATGCCGGCAGTGGCCGAACCCATCTTGGCCTTGGACTCGGCATCGATCTTGTTGGAGGCGTCGTTGAACGCAGCGGCGATCAGGTCTTCGGCCATTTCCGGGTCGGCCAGCACGCTGGGATCGATCCGCACCTTGCGGCACTCCTTGGCGCCGGTGAGGGTCACGCTGACCATGCCGCCGCCGGCGCTGCCGGTGACTTCGAGCTTGGCCAGTTCTTCCTGGGCGCGCTGCAGGTTTTCCTGCATCTTCTGCGCCTGCTGCATGAGTTGGGCGATATTGCCGCGCATGGGGTTCACTCTTCGTAAGGACGGATGGAATCAGGCACCACGCGGGCGCCGTGTTGCTGGATCAGGCGTTGCACGCTGGGGTCGGCGAGGAACGCCGCCTCGGCCGCGTCCTGGCGTTCGTTCTTCTGCCGGTGCGTGCGTTGGTGCAAGGTCTCCACCGACGCCTGGCCGGCTTCGATCACTATTTTAGGCGCCTGCCCGAGGGCCGGCTGCAAGGCCTGCGCGAGTTCGCCGAGCGAACGCTCCGAACGCAGGTATTCGAAACCCGGGTCCAGCGCCAGGCGCAGCACGCCCTCGCGATGCGACACGAACGCGGCATGCGCGGCGAGCTGGCGCGAGGGACCGGACAATTGCGCACGCGCAATCAGCTCCAGCCACTGTTCGGCATCGGCGATGCGGCCATCGATCGGAGCGGCGGACGGTTCGCTCGCCGGCGCTTGCGCTGCCGGCGGCGGCGCCATCGCCATTTCCGGCGTTACCGGGGTGGTGCGTACAGGCGCGTCGTCCACCCACGGCGGTGGATCGTCCTGGGCTGCGCGCACGGGCGCGACGTGGGCCGGGCGGGTTGCCGGCATCGGTGTTGTTGCGGCGGCACTGGGCTTCGTGGCGGTTGCGACCGCAGCCGCGGCCACGCCGGATGCGGCACTGCCGGCGCCGGCCGTGCCCTGGCCGGGCTGCGTCGCGCCGGCCGCGCCCGTGCCGGTGCCCGGCGCGATGGCGCCGGCCGGACGGAACGCCAGCATCCGCAGCACCGCCATCTCGAAACCGCCGCGAGGGCTCGGCGCCAGGTACAGGTCACGGCGGCCATTGAGCGCCATCTGGTACCACAGCTGCACGACTTCAGGACGCAGGCGCGCGGCAAAATCCTGCGGGTCGACGCCCTCGGCGGCCAGGGCCGCGCCCGGCACCAGCTGCCGCACCTGGATCCGGTGCAAGGCTTCGGCCAAGGCTTCGAGCACGCCGCCCCAGTCGGGCGAGAATTCGGCCAGCGCGGCCACGACCTGCAACAAGCGGGCGCCATCGCCCTCGGTCAGGGCTTCGAGCATCGCGCCGACCTGGGTGCGATCGACCGTGCCCAGCATCGTGCGCACCACCTCTTCGCGCAGCGCACCGCCGGCGTAGGCGATCGCCTGGTCGAGCAGCGACAGGCCATCGCGCAGGCTGCCGTCGGCGGCCTTGGCCAGCTGCACGATCGCGCTGGCGTCGGCGTCGATCTGCTCGGCCGCCAGGATCCGGGTCATCTGCCCCTGGATCTGGTCCTCGTCCAGGCGCTTGAGGTTGAACTGCAGGCAACGCGAGAGCACGGTCACCGGCAGCTTCTGCGGATCGGTGGTGGCGAGCAGGAACTTCACGTGTTCCGGCGGCTCTTCCAGGGTCTTGAGCAGCGCGTTGAACGCCGCCTTGGAGAGCATGTGCACTTCGTCGATCAGGTAGACCTTGTACTTGCCGCGCGAGGGCATGTACTGCGCGTTCTCGATCACCTCGCGCACATCGTCCACGCCGGTGTTGGACGCCGCGTCGATCTCCAGCAGGTCGATATAGCGGCCGGCATCGATATCCAGGCACGCCGGGCACTGGCCGCAGGGGTCGGCGCTGGTGCCCTGTTCACAGTTGAGCGACTTGGCGAAGATCCGGGCGATGGTGGTCTTGCCGACGCCGCGGGTGCCGGTAAACAGGAAGGCATGGTGCACGCGCCCGCTGTCCAGTGCGTTGCTGAGTGCGCGGACCACGTGTTCCTGGCCCACCAGCTCGGCAAAACGCTTGGGGCGCCACTTGCGGGCGAGTACGAGATAGGACATCGGGCAGCCGTCGTGATCTGAACGCTCATTGTGCCACGCCCGTCAACCCGGGCTCCCCGCACGCGGCAGCTTGTGGCAAGTCGCGCCGGCGGCTAGAATCCACGCCCCTGTGGTGGGATCACCGCAGGCCCGGAGAGGTGTCCGAGTGGTTGAAGGAGCACGCCTGGAAAGTGTGTAAGCGTCTAAACCGCGCTTCGGGGGTTCGAATCCCCCTCTCTCCGCCA
>DATLJF010000253.1:0-8266 GCA_035539015.1 Stenotrophomonas sp.
GTGCCAGCCTTCGTCGGCGCCATGGTAATAGTGTTGCTGGGTGTGGCTGTGGCCGCTGAGCACCAGCACATGCGGGAAATCGCGCAGCAGCGCGAACAGGCGTGCACGGTCTGCATGGCGGAAGGTTTCGCGGCCAGGCGCGGCGTCGAACAACGGAATGTGCATGCCGAGCACCAGCAGCCGGTCCTTGCGCAAGCTGCCCAGGTAGGCCTGCAGGAAGGCGAATTGATCTTCGCGCAGCCCGCCGATATAGCCGGGCTTGGTGCCCGGCTGGAACACCACGTCATCCAGGAACACGAAGCTGGCGCCCTGCTCGTTCACCGCGTAAGTGTCCGGGCCGTAGACCGCGCGCCAGCTGCTGAGCGAGGCGGCATCATCGACCGCATCGACGTTGAGGTCATGGTTGCCGGGCACGTGGAACCACGGCACCTGCAACTGGGTAGTGACCTGGTTGAGCGCCGGATACAGGCTCAGGTCGTCGGAGACCAGATCCCCGAGCGTCGTGCCCAGCCGCGCCCGGGTCTTGCCGCGCAAGGGCGCGACGATGTCCTTGGCGTAATAGCCGACGTCGGCGCGGCTGGCGGTCTGCGAGTCGGAGAACACCAGCATCTGCAAGCCCTCGGTGCCGGCCGGCGCTTCGCGGCGCAGGGTGAAATCCCAAGCGCTCGCATCAGTGCCGCTGGGTTGCGCGGTGGCGTATTTCAGGCGCGGCCCGCCCTGCGGCGCGTACAGGCGCCAGAACGCCGGCAAGCCATCGCTGGCCGCCGCGAATTGGTAGCCATCGGGCTTGATCACGAACACGACCTGGCCATCGCGTACCGGCAGGCGGTAATGCCCCTGCGCGTCGGTGGCAACGATCGCCTCGCCATTGGAGACCTGCACGCCGGCCAGTGCGCGACCGGTGCTGCGGCCCGCTTGCGTCTCGTAGACGGTTCCGGTGGCTTCGCGCGGCGCGGCCTGCGCACTGCCGACGCATGCAAGCACCACCCACCATGCCGAGGCCCAACCTGGTTTCATTTGCGTTCCCGCCCAAGACAGGCGCCGATTGTAGCGCCTGGCCAATGACAGTCCCGCGGCCCGAAGGGCTCAGCGATGTCGCGCTTCCAGCACGCTGAGTACATCGCGCAAACCCAAGCCACGCGCGCGCAGCAGCACCAGCAAGTGGTACAGCAGGTCGGCCGATTCGCCCAGCAGTTCCTCGTCGCCCTGCGCTACGGCGGCCAGCGCAGTTTCCACGCCTTCTTCGCCCACCTTCTGCGCAATGCGCCGGGTGCCCTTGTCGAACAGCGCGGTGGTGTAGCTATCGGCCGGCCGTTCGCGTTCGCGCGTGGCGACCAGGGCATCGAGGCTACCGAGGAAATTCGCCGGCGCCTGCGCAAAGCAGCTGTCGCGACCGAGATGGCAGGTCGGCCCCCGGGGATGGGCCTGGATCAGCAGCGTATCGGCGTCGCAATCGGAGTCGATGCTGACGACCTCCAGGAAGTGGCCCGAGCTTTCGCCCTTGGTCCACAGGCGTTGCTTGCTGCGGCTGTAGAAAGTGACCTTGCCGCTGGCGCGGGTGGCCGCCAGGGCTTCGGCGTTCATGTAGCCGAGCATGAGCACGCGCAGGTTGTCGGCGTCCTGCACGATGACCGGCAGCAGGCCGTCGCCCTTGCCCCAGTCGAGCACGTCGTTTGCTTCACTGGCCATCACGCACCTCGATCTGGCGCTCGCGCAGATAGCGCTTGAGCGCGGGAATGGCGATCGCGCCACTGTGGAATACGCTGGCCGCCAAGGCGCCATCGACATCGGCCTGTTCGAAGGCGTCGGCGAAGTGCGCCATCTCGCCGGCGCCGCCCGAGGCGACCAGCGGCACCCGGCAGCGCGCGCGGGCCTGGGTCAACTGCAGCAGGTCGTAGCCACGGCGCACGCCGTCGCTGTCCATGCAATTGAGCACGATCTCGCCGGCCCCCAGGCGCTGGACCTCGTCGATCCAGTCCAGGGTGCGAATCGCCAGTGCCTGGGTCTTGTCGGGGTCGCCGGTGAAGCGGCGCACGCGCCATTGGCCATCGGCTTCACGCACCGAGTCGATGCCGATCACCACGCATTGCTCGCCAAACGCCTCGGCCAGTTCGCTGATCAGCTGCGGCCGGCCCAGCGCCGGCGAGTTGATCGAGATCTTGTCGGCGCCGGCATGCAGCACCGCGCGCGCTGTCTCCACGTCGCCGATGCCGCCGGCCACGCAGAACGGAATATCGATCAGGCGAGCGACCCGCTCGACCCAGTGGTAATCCACCGAGCGCCCCTGCGGACTGGCGCCGATGTCGTAGAACACCAGTTCGTCGGCGCCCTGGTCGCGGTAGCGCAGCGCCAGCTCGACGATGTCGCCCATGTCGACGTGATCGCGAAAGCGCACGCCCTTGACCACGCGGCCATCGCGCACGTCCAGGCAGGGAATGATGCGCCGGCTCAGCATGCCAGGGCCTCGTCCAGGGCAAGGCGGCCTTCGAGCAGCGCCTTGCCGAGCACCACGCCGGCGCAACCGGCCGCGCGCGCGGCGGCGACATCGGCCAGGTCGCGCACGCCGCCGGAGACCTGTACCTGCAGCGCGGGCACCCAGTGTCGCAGCTGCGCGTACAGGTCCATGTTGGGGCCGGAGAGCATGCCATCGCGGGCGATATCGGTGCACAGCAGGTGGCGCAGGCCGGCATCGGCATAACGCCGCGCCAGGATGTCCAGCTCCTCGCCAGCGGTGTCGGTCCAGCCCTGCACTGGCAGGCGCCAGTTGCCCTGCGGGTCCTGGCGCGTGTCCAGCGCGACGGTGATGCGTTCGGGGCCGAACTCGTGCAGCCAGCCGATCACCTGCGTGCTTTCGCGCACCGCCAGCGAACCGACGACCACGCGCGCGGCGCCGCCATCCAACAGGCGAACGACGTCATCGCGCCCGCGTATGCCGCCGCCGGTCTGCACCTGCAGGCCGGTGTCGGCGATGGCGCGCAACAGCGGTGCCAGGGTGTAGCCGCCGGCACGCGCGGCATCCAGGTCGACCAGGTGCATCCACTGCGCGCCTGCGGCCAGGAACGCCTGGGCGCGCGGCAATGGATCATCGCCATAGGTGGTCTGGCGCGCGTAGTCACCCTGTAGCAGCCGGACCACGCGACCGTCGCGGATATCCAGCGCGGGATAGACAGTAAAGCTCATGCAGGCATCTCAAGAAAGTTGCGCAGGATGCGCGCGCCGGTCTCGGCCGAACGCTCCGGGTGGAATTGCGCGCCCGCGTATTGACCGTGTGCCACCACCGCGGTGAACAGCCCGCCGTGGTCGCAGGCAGCCACGGTGTCTGCGGTCACCGGGGCGGCGTAGCTGTGGACGAAGTAGGCATGCGCGCGCTCTGGCAGGCCGGCCAGCAACGGCGATTCGCGCATCGGCAGCAAGCGGTTCCAGCCCATGTGCGGCACCCGGATGCCGAGCGCCGGATGCAGCCGCCGGACCACGCCCGGCAGCAGCCCCAGGCACTCGACCTCGCCCTCTTCCGAGCGCTCGTACAGCAACTGCATGCCCAGGCAGATGCCGATCAGCGGCACCTGCAGTTGCCGCAGCGGTTCGACCAGGCCTTGCGCGTGCAGCCGCCGCATCGCTTCGGGCGCGGCGCCCACGCCCGGCAGGATCACCCGGCGCGCAGCGGCCAGCGCGGCGGCATCGCGCACCAGCGTGGCCTCCACCCCGAGCCGTTCCAGGGCGTAGCGCACCGAGCCGAGATTGGCGCCGCCGGCATCGATCAGCGCGACCTCGCTCACAGCGCCCCCTTGGTCGAGGGCAGCGCGGTGCCTTCGCGGCGGATCGCCTGGCGCAGGGCGCGTGCCAACGCCTTGAAGCAGCCCTCGACTTTGTGGTGGTCGTTGTCGCCGCGCACGGTCAGGTGCAGGTTCAAGCCGGCGGCATCGCACAGCGAGCGGAAGAAGTGCGGCACCAGCTCGGTGGGCATGTCGCCGACGCGCTCGCGGCGGAAATCGCCCTCGAACACGAAATACGGGCGGCCACTGAAATCCAGCGCAGCGCTGGCCAGGACCTCGTCCATCGGCAAGGTGAAGCCATAGCGGCCGATGCCGCGCTTGTCGCCCAGCGCCTCGCGCAACGCCTGGCCCAGCGCCAGCCCGGTGTCCTCGATGGTGTGGTGTTCGTCGATGTGGAGATCGCCTTCAGCACGGATGTCCAGGGCGAAGCCGCCGTGCTTGCCGATCTGCTCGAGCATGTGGTCGAAGAATGGCAGGCCGGTAGCCGTGTGCGGCTCGGCGACGCGGTCCAGGTCGAGTTCGACGCGGATCCGGGTCTCCTTGGTATTGCGCTGGACGACCGCGCGGCGCGGCGCGTCGGCCAGTTCATGCGCAATCCCGGCCCAGTCCCACTCGCCGCCGAACTGCTCGGTCCGCAACTGGAAACCGCGGATGCGCAGGTTCTCGGCGAACTGGATATCGGTCTGGCGGTCGCCGACCATCGCCGAGCGCGCCCAGTCGATGTTGCGGTCCTGCAGGTAGCCCAGCATCAGGCCGATGCCCGGCTTGCGCGTGGGCGCGTTGTCGGCCGGCCAGCTGCAATCGACCAGCACCTCGCGGAAAACAATCCCCTGGCTTTCGAAGATCTGCAGCATGAGGTCGTTCGGCCCATCGAAGGCGGCCCTGGGATAGGCCTCGCTGCCCAGGCCGTCCTGGTTGCTGACGATGACGAACTCATAGCCGGCATCGCGCAGCTTGAGCAAGGCGGGAATGCAGCCGCGTACGAACCGCAGCTTGTCGTAGGCATCGATCTGGAAATCCGCTGGCTCTTCGATCAAGGTGCCGTCGCGGTCGATGAACAGGATCGGCTTCATGCGGCCTGCTCCCGGCGCGCACCCAATGCCGCCAAGATGCGGTCGTTCTGCTCGGCGGTGCCGATGGTGATGCGCAGGGCGTCGTCCAGTTGCGGGGCGCCGCGCTGGTCGCGCACTACCACACCCGCCTCCAGCAAGGCCTGCCAGGCGGCCTCGGCATCGGCAAAGCGCACCAGCACGAAGTTGCCTTGCGAGGGATAGACGCGGCGCACGCCGGCCACCGTGGCCAGTGCGGCCTGCAGGCGGCTGCGTTCGCGCCGGACGTCGGCGACGCGCTCGCCGGTGCGGGCCAGGGCATCCGGCGCGAGTGCCTGCAGGGCCAGGTCGGCGCACGGTTGCGGCACCGGATACGGCGCCTGCAATGTGCGTAGCACCGCAATCAACGCCGGCGCGGCGATCACGCAGCCAATCCGGGCGGCCGCCAGGGCATGCGCCTTGGACAGCGTGCGCAGCACCGCAAGATTGTCGTAGCGCCGCAACAGGCCGACCGCCGAAGGTTGCTCGGAAAACTCGGCATAGGCCTCGTCCACCACCACCAGCGCCTGCCCCTGCAAGGCACGGGCAACGCGCTCGATGTCCTCCCCTGCGATGGTCGAGCCGGCCGGGTTCGACGGCGAGCACAGGAACACGATTCGCGCCTGCGCCGATTGCGCCGTGGCGATGATCGCGTCGATATCGGCCAGCAGACCATCGCCGCCATCACGCAGCGGTACTTCGAGAAGTGGCGCCTCCTGCAAGCGCGCACTGATCGCGTACATCCCGAACACCGGCGGCGTCACCAGCACCGCGTCCTGGCGCGGGCGGCACAGCGCGCGCACCAGCAGGTCGATGGCCTCATCGCTGCCGCGGCCGATCAACAGTTGTTCGGGCGTGCAGCCATACAGGGCCGCCAGCGCTTCACGCAGCGGCTGCGGCTGCGGTGACGGATAGCGCCGGCAACTGGCTTGCGGATCGGCGGGGTTGGCCCAGGGCGATTCGTTGGCATTGAGCCACACCTCCCCCTGCACCTTGGCGCTGCGCGCCGACGAATAGCCGGCGAAGCCGCGCAGGTCCGGGCGTACCAGATCGAGAACCGAGGCGCTCATGCCGCCTGCTCCATGCGCAAGGCCACCGCATTGGCGTGCGCATCCAGGCCTTCGGCGCGGGCCAGGCGCAGTGCGCAGTCGCCGATCGCGGCAATGCCGGCGCGGCTGGCGCTCTGTACGCTGACGAAATTCTGGAAGCTGGCCACGCTCACCCCACTGTAGGCGCGCGCCGCGCCACTGGTCGGCAGCACGTGGTTGGTGCCGCTGCAGTAATCGCCCAGCGCCTCGGGCGTGTAGTCGCCGAGGAACACCGAGCCGGCGGCCTCGACCTGGCTCAGCCAGTCGCGCGGCTGGCGCAGGGCCAGGATCAGGTGCTCGGGCGCATAGCGGTTGCTGATCGCGAACGCGTCGGCCAGCGTATCGACCCGGACCAGGCGCGATTGCGCCAGCGCCTGGGAAGCGATGGCGGCACGCGTCAGCTGCGGCAGCTGGCGTGCCAGTTCGGCTTGCACCGCCGCGATCAACGCCGCGCTGTCGGACAGCAGCAGCACCTGCGAATCCGGACCATGCTCGGCCTGCGACAGCAGATCGGCGGCGACGAACGCGGCGTTGGCGCCGGCATCGGCGATCACCAGCACTTCCGACGGGCCGGCCGGCATGTCGATCGCCGCCGCACCGGCTTGCGCCACTTGCTGCTTGGCTTCGGTAACGAAACTGTTGCCCGGCCCGAACAGCTTGTCGCAGCTCGGCACGCTTTCGCTGCCGAAGGCCATCGCCGCGATCGCCTGGGCGCCGCCGAGCTTGAACACGCGGCGCACGCCGGTCAGGCGCGCCGCCACCAATACGGCCGGGTCGGCGCTGCCGTCGGGGCGCGGCGGCGTGCACAGCACCACTTCGCGGCAGCCGGCCAGGCGCGAAGGCACGCCCAGCATCAGCGCGGTCGAGGGCAACGGCGCCGAGCCGGCCGGCACGTACAGGCCCACCCGGCCAATCGGGCGCACCACTTTTTCGCACACCACCCCGGGCGCGGTTTCCACCGCGTAGTCAGCGCTCATGCCGGCGCGGTGGAACAGCTCGATGCGTTGCGCGGCCTCGACCATGGCCTGGCGCAGCGCCGGGTCGATGGCGGCTTCGGCAGCAGCAAATTCGGCCGCATCGACTTCGAGCGTGGCCAAGGTGACGCGATCGAAGCGCGCGGTGATTTCGCGCAGGGCCTGGTCACCGCGCGTGCGGACTTCATCGATGAGCGCGGCGACCGCGCTGCGGGTCTGCGCGGCGACGGTTTGCACCGGGCGCGTGAGCGCCTGCGCCTGCGCCGCGGCATCGAGCTTCGACCAGGTCAGCACCGGACCGGCAATAGCGGTGTTGTCGTTCATGCCAGCGAGCGCTCCACGGTCAACACGGTGAGGCCCTGCGCGCCGGCGCGTTCGAGTTCTTCCAGGCGCTGCCAGGTCACCGCGCCATGGCACATGGTCTGCAGGCGCAATGCGCCGCTGCCGTCGTCGGGCAGGCGCTCGAGCGGGTCGGCATCGGGCAGCAGCCGGCGCAGCGCGTCGACCTGCTGTTCGCCTGCGGCACGGAACATCAACAGCTTGCTGTCGCGCTGGTGCAAGACTCCATCCATGCGCTTGAGCAGCATTGCCAGCAGGCCAGCGCGCAAGTCGTTGGGCTCGCGCGTGTTGCCGGCCAGCACCGCCTCGCTTTCGAGCAAGGTCTCCACCGGCTTGAGCTGGTTGGCGGCCAGGGTGGCGCCGCTGGAAACCAGGTCGCAGATCAGGTCGGCGGTGCCCAGCCGCGGGGCAATCTCGACCGAGCCGGACAGTTCCACCACCTGTGCGTTGACGCCCTGGCTGGCCAACCAGCCGGCCAGGATCGCCGGGTAGCTGGTAGCGATACGCAGGCCTTCGAGCTGGTCCACGCCACGCCACTCCCATTCTTCCGGCACCGCCAGCATCAGCCGGCACTGGCCGAAGCCAAGACCGCGCAAGGCCTGGTAGGCGTCGGGCAGGCCGTTGCGGCGGCGTTCGGCGGCCTGTTCGTCGAGTTCGTTGCGGCCGACGATGCCCAGATCGCAGACGCCATCGGCAATCAGCCCGGGAATGTCGTCGTCGCGCACCAGCAGCAGGTCCACCGGCAGCGACTCGCCGTAGCAGAACAGCTTGTCGCGACTCTGCCGCCAGCTCAGGCCGCAGGCGGCCAGCAGACTGCGCGCCGGTTCGGCCAGGCGGCCGCTTTTCTGGATGGCGATTCGCAGCCGGTCACGTGCCGGGCTCGCCTGGGAAGCACTCATTGCGGATTTCTCAGTGGGATTCGGTGGTATCGGCGCGCTGCGCCCGCAGCGCGGCGGCATAGCCGCCCGAGCCGTATTCCAGCGTCCGCGCGACGCGGCCGATGG
>DATLJF010000254.1:0-2329 GCA_035539015.1 Stenotrophomonas sp.
GCCGTTCAAGCCGCACGTCATTGGTGCCGCTGGCGGCAGCATCGCGGCGATCGACTTCGACATGGGTCGCGATGGCGTGGCCTATCGCGATCTCACCGCGGCCAACGAGCGCGGCATCGGCCCCGAGCGCGTCATCTGGAACCCCGGGATGACCTACCGCAACGATGGCGTCGACCTGGGCAAGCGCCCGGACGGCAGCCTGCAGGTCACCGGGTTGGAACCGGGCGAATGGCTGAAATACACGGTCGAGGCCGAGCAAGGTGGTGAGTACCGCCTGGCGCTTCAGGGCAGCGGCAAGGGGCGGGCCTGGGTGCAGGTCAATGGCGTGCGGCTGGCGCAGGGCGTGGACGTGGCGTCCGGTGAGGTGGCGATAACGCTGTTGCCCGGGCGCAACACGCTGGTGATCGGCGCCGAGCGCGGCCGCTTCGATCTGCAGGCGATGGAGTTTGGCGCCGTGCGATCAGCGCGCGATTGAGTGGCTGGAGCGAAGCCCCCCTTTTGTTAAGGGGGGCGCGCCGAAGGCGTGGGGGATAGGCAAGCCAGAAGCCGGGGCCCGAAGTTTGCGCAGCAAACTTTGGGGGCGCAGCCCGCGACAGCGGACTGCGTCGCGATCAGTAGCGGTAATGCTCCGGCTTGTACGGCCCTTCCACCGGCACGCCGAGGTAGGCGGCCTGGTCGTCGGTGAGCTTGGTCAGCACCACGCCGATCTTCTCCAGGTGCAGGCGCGCCACTTCTTCGTCCAGGTGCTTGGGCAGGCGATAGACGGCCTTCTCGTAGACGTCCTTGTTCTGCCACAGGTCGATCTGCGCCAGGGTCTGGTTGGCGAACGAGTTGGACATCACGAAGCTCGGGTGGCCGGTGGCACAGCCCAGGTTCACCAGGCGGCCCTCGGCCAGCAGGAAGATCGCGTTGCCGCCCGGGAACACGTACTTGTCCACCTGCGGCTTGATGTTGATCTTCTGCACGCCCGGGAAGTTGACCAGCGCATCGACCTGGATCTCGTTGTCGAAGTGGCCGATGTTGCAGACGATGGCCTGGTCCTTCATCGCCTTCATGTGGTCGATGGTGATGATGTCCTTGTTGCCGGTCGTGGTGACGTAGATGTCGGCCTGGCCCAGGGTCGATTCGATCGTGTTGACCTCGAAGCCTTCCATCGCCGCCTGCAGTGCGCAGATCGGGTCGATCTCGGTGACCACCACGCGCGCGCCGTAGGCACGCAGCGAGTGCGCCGAGCCCTTGCCGACATCACCGTAGCCGCAGACCACCGCGACCTTGCCGGCCAGCATCACGTCCATCGCGCGCTTGAGGCCATCGGCCAGCGATTCGCGGCAGCCGTAGAGGTTGTCGAACTTGCTCTTGGTGACCGAGTCGTTGACGTTGATCGACGGCACCAGCAAGGTGCCGGCCTCGGCCAACTGGTACAGGCGGTGCACGCCGGTGGTGGTTTCTTCGGAAACGCCGCGCCAGCCCTGCACCACGCGGGTCCAGTAGCCGGGGCGGTCCACCGCCACGCGCTTGAGCAGGTTCTTGATGATCTGTTCTTCGTGCGAGGACGCCGGCTCGTCGACCCACTTGGAGCCGTTCTCCAGCTCATAGCCCTTGTGGATCAGCAGGGTCACGTCGCCACCGTCGTCCACCACCAGCTCGGGGCCGAGCAGGGTGCCGTCGGCGGCGGTGAAGGTCAGCGCGGCCAGGGTGCAGTCCCAGTATTCCTCCAGCGATTCGCCCTTCCAGGCAAATACCGGGGTGCCGGTGGCGGCGATCGCCGCGGCCGCCTGGTCCTGGGTCGAGAAGATGTTGCACGAGGCCCAGCGCACGTCGGCGCCGATGTCCTTGAGGGTCTCGATCAGCACCGCGGTCTGGATGGTCATGTGCAGCGAGCCGGTCACGCGCACGCCCTTCAGGGGCTTGCCGGCGGCGTGCTTGCGGCGGATGGACATCAGGCCCGGCATCTCGTGCTCGGCGATGTCGATCTCCTTGCGGCCCCAATCGGCCAGGGAGATGTCGGCGACCTTGTAGTCGCCCTCGGTAGAGAAGGTCTTCAGTGCGGCATTCATGGGCTTGCTCCGGTATCTGCGAAAAAAACTTCGCGTTGCCGGGCGCCGTTGCGGGGTCGACATCCACCGAGCCTGGCCGGCGGCGTTCGTGGAACAGCCCCTGGTCGCAGCGCCCCTCGGCGGACGAAGCGCAATTATATCGTGGCCGGCGCGGGCGGAATGAACACGCCGGCGCGGACCCAACCAACGGCAGGTCAACCGCCGCCACCGGGCTGCTACCGTGGACCGATTCCACTGGGTCGGAGGCGTACACAATGCAGGCAGCAAGCAAG
>DATLJF010000255.1:0-11977 GCA_035539015.1 Stenotrophomonas sp.
CAGTGCATGCCGTAGATAAAGTAGACATAGAGGTGGCCGGGTGGGCCGAACATCACCTGGTTGCGCGCGGTCATGCCGCGAAACGAATGTGCCGCCGGATCGTCGGCGCCGCGGTAGGCCTCGACTTCGACGATGCGGGCGCGGCGGCCGTCGGCGGCGACCAGGACCTTGTTCAACAGGCGCGGGGCGACGTGCAGGGCATCGTCGTCGTAGAAGCTGCGGGGCAGGGGTCGCATGGCGGCAGGGTAGCGGCGTGGGTGTCGAGGGGTTGCCAAGCGCGCACCGGGGCTGCGTATTTTTACTGGCCTGGACAAGGTAGTTCCTCCGTAGCCGGGGCAGCGCGCAGCTGGACACTGGAGGCGACCCTCGTGGAACTACCGACCATGGCCACCGCCCGCGCCACGCCCGTTGCCCCGTCTGCCTGCCTTCCGCCGTGGGTATGGCCCCTGGCGCTGACCGGCCTGCTGCTGGCCGGCTGCGCCTCCACCCCGCCGTCGCCTGCAGCGGGGCCGGTGCCGGAGCTCAAGCCCGGCGTGCCGGCCGGATACCTCGGCCGCGATCTTCCCGACAGCCTCGCCCTGCTGCCCGCGCCGCCAGCGGCCGGCACGGCTGCGTTCGCCAACGACCAGGCCGTGCACCAGGCCGCCCAGCAACTCAAGGGCACCCCGCGCTACGCCCTGGCTACGCGCGACGCCGACCTGGCCTACCCGGTAGCCACCGCCAACTTCGCCTGCGCGCTCGGCGTGCCGATCACCGAGCAGGCCACGCCGCGCCTATATCTGTTGCTTCAGCGCACGCTGGTCGACGCTGGCCTGGCCACCTACGGTGCCAAAAACCACTACCAGCGCGAACGTCCGTTCATGGTGCATGACGAACACACCTGCCTGGCCAAGGACGAAGACGCGCTGCGCAAGGATGGTTCGTATCCGTCCGGCCACACCGCCATCGGCTGGACCTGGGCGATGGTATTGACCCAGGTCGCCCCGGATCGAGCCAACGCGCTGCTGGCGCGCGGCCGCCAGTTCGGCGAAAGCCGGTTGGTCTGCAATGCCCACTGGCAGAGCGACGTGCTGGAAGGCCGCGCCGTCGCCAGCGGGGCGTTCGCCAAGCTGCAGTCCAATCCGGATTTCCTTGCCGACCTGGCCGCCGCGCGCAAGGAAGTGGCGGCGCAACGCAGTGCGGGCAACATGCCGACCGGCTGCGAGGCCGAAGCAGCGGCCCTGGCCACGCCGATTCCTGGCGTGCTGTAGGCGCATCGGCGAGTAGCCATCGTGGCGGTCGCGCAGTTGGCGCCGGGCGAGGACTCGCGCTAGAATGCGCGCCTTCGCGCGAGCGAGGGACGACTGGAAGCCAGCCGCCAAGATGCAGATCGCATTGCCCGGCATGTTGTACACTTCCAGTCCCATCCGTGGGGCCATAGCTCAGCTGGGAGAGCGCGTCGTTCGCAATGACGAGGTCGGGAGTTCGATCCTCCCTGGCTCCACCACTATTCAAGACAAGACAGCGTGCCGGAAGGCGCGCTGTTTTGTTTTGGGCAAAGGGTAGGTTGAGCCCAGTGTGGGCAAGGCGGCATCGCACAAAAAAAGCGGTCACCAGGGCCCTCTCTAGGAGTAGCAATGTTCGAATCGCCGTTGCTCAGATCGCTCTTTTCCGGCCGCACGTCTTTCGAGGCGGTAGTCTTGCCGTGGTCGCTCAACATCGTGGACTGCCATTTTCTGGCGACGGCTTTCGCTCGCGGCAACTCGGCGCAAGAAGTTCTGCGCATGGAAGGCTATGAAAGTGGAGTGTTGACCGAAATCGTTCCTTCGCTTTCCGTCTTCGATGTATATGGAGCGGATCGAGATGCAGGGGATTTTGACCTCGCCTTGATCGCGCAGGACTCGGCAGATTTTTGCTTCTGGGATCAGGAAGAAAGATTCGTCTTGATTGTCGGTAACCCGCAGTTTCTCGCTGTGGCGCGTCCTTACCCAAAGGAGATCGCCCGGCATCGGTTCATCGAGGCCTCCTGGGGCCTTGGCGGCATGTCTGACGACGCGCTCGGCGCAATGTACGACAGCCTGATGCTCAACCCGTATCTCTGAATGGATGTTCTGGCCGAGGATGTTCACTGCTGTGGCACGATCGCGCCCATGACCGCCCCCGCCAACCCCGAACCGCAATTGCGCGAACTGGCGCGCTTGCGGCGTGTGCGCGATCGTATCGACCGTGAGTACGCGCAACCTTTGAACGTGGAAGCGCTGGCGCGTGGCGTGCATATGTCGGCCGGCCACCTGAGCCGCCAGTTCAAGCTCGCTTATGGCGAGTCGCCCTACAGCTATTTGATGACACGGCGCATCGAGCGGGCGATGGCGCTGCTGCGGCGCGGCGACCTCAGCGTGACCGAGGTGTGCTTCGAGGTCGGCTGCGCGTCGCTGGGCACCTTCAGCACGCGCTTCAGCGAGCTGGTGGGTGTGTCGCCGAGCGCCTACCAGCGCGGCGAGGCCCTGGCCACCGCAGGTATGCCCTCGTGCGTGGCGCGGCAGGTGACGCGGCCGATCAGGAATCGAGAAGCGGGCACGGGCGAACCCGACCTAGAGTGAGCGCCCGTGGAATGACCACGCAGCCAGAGCGATCCGCATGAACCTCAGCATCCATTCGACCTTCCTGCCGCACAACGATCCCGAGGCCGCGCTGGCCTTTTACCGCGATGTCCTGGGTTTCGAGGTGCGCAACGATGTCGCCTACGGCGGCATGCGCTGGATTACCGTGGGGCCGGGGGGCCAGCCGCAGACTTCGATCGTGCTGCATCCGCCAGGCGTAGGCCGCGGCATCACCGATCAGGAGCGGCAGACGATCGCCGAGATGATGGCCAAGGGCAGCTACGGGATCATCATCCTGGCCACCCCGGACCTGGCGGCGACCTTCGAGCGCATCCAGGCCGCGGGCGCGGAGGTGGTCGAAGAGCCGACCGACCAGCCTTACGGCGTGCGCGACTGCGCGGTGCGTGACCCGGCCGGGAACATGATCCGGATCCAGCAGCGCGCCTGAGCTTGCCAGGCGCGCCTAACGCGCTCAGCCCATCGCCAGATAGGCGATGTAGCCGGAGCGCGTTTCACCAACGGCACGGGCGCGCGAGTCCAGGCGCGCCAGCACGCGGCGCGGCAGGGTGATGTTGACGCGCTCGATGGTGTCGTCGAGCAGGGCGGGATCGACCTGGATATAGGCCACGATCCAGCCGCTGTAGTCGCCCGAGGCCAACGCGGCCTGCAGCGAGGACGGACGCGGAATCTGCTGGCCGGCATCGAGCGCGGCGTCGATCCAGGCAGTGGCGGCCTCCTCGGCCGCGGCGATGGCGCCGTCGAGGGTGTCGCTGGCGGAGAAGCAGCCGGGAAGATCCGGCACCACGATGCCCCAGGCGGTGTCGTCGTCGCCGGGCTCGATCAGGACGGGATAGCGCATTTGTTGACTCCTATTGCAGGCCAGCGATCTTGCGAAGCTGGCTGACCAAGCCCTTGCCCAGGTCTTTCTTGGGGTGAGGCACCGTAACGATGCAGCGGAAGCGGGGATGGACGAACACATGGTGCGAGCCGCAGATGCGATCCAGCGTCCAACCATGCCACTTCAATTCCTTGGTGAGATCAGCACTCTTCATTGGCAAAGTACACACCATACACACGATAGTCAAGACGCTTCCGGTGCCCGATTTGGGGCAGGCGCAGAAGGGCGATCCGGCTGCGCGCGGGCAGCGGGAGGCGTGGACTATAGGGGGCGTGCCAAGGTCATCCCGATGTAGAAATACATCGGTTTTCCAGGGGGTTTTTGCTGATATCCGAGCGCCGGTTTCGATTACATCGAGGTGCGCGGTTTCCCGCTGGCGCCTCAGTCTTTCGCGATCACCGGCAGCAACGGCGTCAGTACCGCTTCGAGTTCGCGTCGGCGCCATTGGCCTAACCCTGCAGGCCAGCTGGCGTGCTCCAGCAGGCTTTCCAGGTGCTTGCGTGAAGCCAGCACGCCATCCGGCAATCCCATTTCGCGGCTGCGCTCGGCCACTGCTTCCTGCAGGCGCTTGAGCGCCTGCTTCTGGTCTTCGCCGCCATTGCTGGCCAGCGGTGCATCGGCCTCGTCCGGCAGCGGCGTGGTCAATGCCTGCCACAACGGCCCGGCCAACTTGCGCGGGGCCTTGGGGAAGCGTTCGAACAGGCGCAGCAATGCGGCCGGGTCGGCGGGCGGGTTGCGCGCCAGCGTTACCGCAAGCTCGTTGTCCAGGATCCAGCTGCGCGGACGGTCGCTCTGCCGCGCGGTTTGCTCGCGCCAGCGCAGCAGCCGCAGCAGTCGCAGCTGCGCCGGTGCGTCGATGAACTGCGCGCTGCGCAGCGACAAGTGCGGCCAGCGCTCGCCGTCGTCGCGCTCGACCGAGGCCAGCAGGCGCTCGGCATCTTCGCCGAGCCATTCGCGCCGGCCCAGCTCGCCCAGCTTGGCGTCGAGCGCGTCATGCAGCGCGAACAGATAGCGCACGTCATCGGCGGCGTATTCCAGCTGCGCTTCGGACAGCGGCCGGCGCATCCAGTCCGAGCGGGTCTCGCCCTTGGCCAGCAGGGTGCCGGTGATTTCGCTCACCAGCTTCTGGTAGCCCATGCCGGCGCCGGTGCCGGCCAGCGCGGCGGCGATCTGGGTGTCGAACAGCGGCCTGGGCAGCACGCCGCAGGTGCACTTGAAAGTGACCAGGTCCTCGCTGGCGCTGTGCATGACCTTGACGATATCCGGCGCCACCAGCCAGGGCTTCAGAGCCTCGTTCATGCCGGCGATCAACGGGTCGATCAGCAGGATCTCTTCGCCGATGGCCATCTGCACCAGGGCAAGCTGTGGCCAGTAGGTGCGCTCGCGGATGAACTCGGTGTCCAGGCCGATGCGCGCAGGCCGTTGCTGCAGGCGTTGCGCCAGTTCGTCGGGATGTTGGATCCAGTGCGGCACGGAAGTATTCAAGGCGACGCTGCGTTGCGCGGGCCGTGCAGGATAGCCTAACGTCGCCGACGACCGGTGCGCGCCGGGCATCAAGGAGGCGGGTGCGAGATGACAAGGCGAGGCTGGACGATGGCAGGCGGGGCCGCAGGCGTGATCGCGGCCTGCCTGCTGGCTGCCTGCACGCCCGAAGCTGCGCCCCCCGTCGCGCCGTCAAATCCAGCGCCGCCGGCGGCCGCAAGCACGCGCAACGCCAAACCGAGCGTGAGCATTGGCGAGGCAGGGGGCGAGACGGTGCAGCAGTGGCGGCCGCCCGCGGTCGCGCTCGGCGACGAAGACGGCCAGCAGGTGCGCCGGCGCGCGGCCCAGGCGCTGGCCGAAGGCCGCCTGTTCGAACAGCCCGATGCCGCCATCCCGCTGTACCTGGCGCAGCTGCAGCGCGAGCCCGAGGATCGCGCCGCGCGCCAAGGTCTGCAACAGGCGCAGCGGCGCTTGTTGGCCGACGGACGCGCGCTGCTGGCGCGCACCGAAGCGCAGGCCGACGCACTGGAGCGGGCCAACACCCTGGCGATGGTGGCGCTGACCCTGGCGCCCAGCGACCCGCAGGTGCGCCAGTTCCAGGGCCAGGTCGAACGCGCACAACGCCAGCTCGGCTTCAATCGGGCCGGCGAAGAGGACTTGCGCAATCAACGTATCGGCGAGGAGGGCAATGGCGCGCTCGGCAACTTCCGCGAGGCGCTGAAACTCGATCCGCAAGATGCCCGCGCACGCCAGGGCATGGCAGCGGCCGAAAGCGCGCTGATCCGGCGTGCCGAGGATGCCGCGGCGGCTTACGATTTCGAGGCGGCCTTGCGCTGGTTGGCGGCGGCCGCGCAGGTGCGCGAGCGTGCGCCGAGCGTGGACGATGCGCGCGCCCGCATCGAAGCGGCGCGGCGCACACGTATCGCCGCGCTGCACGACGCCGCGTTACGCGATCTGGCGACCCCGGCCGGGCTAAAGCCGGCCGGCGAGAAACTGGCCGAGGTATTGCGTATCGCCGTCCCCGGCGATCCGGTGGCCGCCGCGCTGCGCGAGCGCCTGGAACTGGCAACCCACTACGGCAGTTTCCGCCCACGCCAAGTGTTCACCGATGGCATGCGCGAAGGCGGGCGCGGCCCGCAGATGATCGTGGTGCCACATGGGGCCTTCCGCATGGGCGCCGGCGATGACGAGCCCGGTGCATCGGACTACGAGCGCCCCGCCCACTACGTGCGCTTCGCCCGCGGCTTTGCGATGTCGATCACCGAGGTGACGGTGGGCGAGTTCGCCCAGTTCGTCGCCTCGGCCAGGGCGCGCCCGCGGGCGACGCGGCGCGGCCACTCCATCGTCTACGACGAACGCAGCGGCAACTTCGCCCGCCACAGCGGGGTGGATTGGCAGTCGGACTACAACGGCGCGCGCGCCGCGCCCAACACGCCGGTGATGCACGTCAGCGTGCGCGACGCCGAGGCCTACGCCAATTGGTTGTCCGAGCAGACCGGCCGGCACTATCGCCTGCCCACCGAGGCCGAGTTCGAATACGCGCTGCGCGCCGGCAGCCAGGGTCGCTATCCGTGGGGCAACGCCGGCACGCCGCCGCCGGGTTCGGGCAACTTCACCGGCGGCAATGATGTCTCGCCGAGCGGCAGGCACTGGGCCAATGCCTTCGTCGGCTATGGCGATGGTTTCTGGGGTCCGGCGCCGGTCGCCAGTTTTCGCGCCAATGCCTGGGGCCTGTACGACATGGGCGGCAACCTCAGCGAATGGGTCGCCGATTGCTGGCACGCCAGCTATCGTCGCGCGCCGGCCGACGGCCTGGCCTGGTACAACCCGGGCTGCCGGCAGCGGGTGATCCGCGGCGGCAGCTGGGCCAACTCGCCGCAACAGACGCGCGCGGCCTGGCGGCTATCACAGGACTCGGACGTGACCAGTGCCAGGATCGGCTTCCGGCTGGTGCGCGGCATCTGAGCCGAAGGCGCACGGTCAACCTCAACCAGACTCGGCGACAAGGACTGCGAGCATGCGCAACGATCCCTTCGATGACCGGCAGCAGCGCCAGGGCGCGCGCCGCCCCGGCCTGTTCGGCAACGTGCGTTGGTGGGTGCTGCTGGCCTTCGCCGGCTACGCCGCCTACTACTGGTTCTCCAACCGCAGCGAGGACCCCTACACCGGCGAGAAGGTGCTGATCGACAGCTCGCTCGGCGTCGAGGAAGAGAAGGCGATGGGGCTGCAGGCGTACCAGGAAATTCTTTCGCAGGAGCGGCCGCTGGATCCCAATGCGCAGGCATCGCAGCAGGTGCGGCAGATCGCGCAGCGGTTGATCGCCAAGGTCGACCCGGTCGAGACCGCCCTGGCTACCGAGCACGGCATGCAGCCCAATCACCTGTCGCGCGGGTTCGAATGGGATGTCAACGTGATCCCGTCCGACCAGGCCAACGCGTTCTGCCTGCCTGGCGGCAAGATGGCGGTCTACACCGGCCTGTTTCCGGTCGCCCAGAACGCCGATGCGATGGCCGTGGTGATGGGCCATGAGATTGCCCACGCCCTGTTGCGCCACGGTGCCCAGCGGATGGCCCAGCAGAAGTTGACCCAGATCGGGCAGATGGCCGGCGCGGCCAGCGGCATGGATGTGCAACAACAGCAGATGGTGATGGCGGCGATGGGCTACGGCTATTTGCTGCCCTACGCGCGCAGCCACGAGACCCAGGCCGATGAAGTCGGGCTGATGCTCGCCGCCGCTGCCTGCTACGACCCACGCGCAGCGATCCCGCTGTGGGAACGGATGGAGCAGAGCAGTGGCGGGCAGGCGCCGCCGGAGTTTTCCTCCACCCATCCCGATCCCGGTACCCGCATCGAGAACCTGCAGGCGTTGATGCCGAAGGCATTGGAATACCGCCAGCGCTATTGCCCGGAGGAGCCGGCGTTGAAGTAACGAGAGGACGCGGCTGATCTAGTCGCGCTCGCCGTCTTCCACCCGCACCGCGATCACGCCGTCGCCCACGCGTGCATTCAAGCGCTCGCCGCTCTGCACTTGTTCGGTGCTGCGCACCACGCTGCCGTCCTCGCGGCTGACGATGGCGTAGCCACGTGCAACCGTGGCCAATGGACTTACCGCTTCCAGCGAACGCGCCAGCGAGCGCAGGCGCAGGGCGTCATGGCGGAGTCTTGTTTCGAGTGGCGCTTGCAGGCGCAACGCGCCCAGCCGCTGCCGCAGGCTGGCCAGGCGGCGCGCCGGGTCGTGCTGCCGCAGTTGCGCTTGCACATGCCGCAGGCGTGCCTGCAGGCGCTCCAACTGGCCGCGCATCTGCGCGGACAGGTGTCGCGCGGCGTCCTGTTGGCGCCGTTGCAGTAGTTGCAGGCGCGCACGCGGGGCCTGCGCCTCAAGCCGCAGGCCAGCGCGGTCGGCGCGTTGCATCGACTGCCGCAGCCAGTGGCGCTGGCTGGCCAATAGCTGGGCCTGTGCGCGGCGCACGCGCGCGAGCAGCTCGCGTTGATCGGGGACCAACAGCTCGGCCGCCACCGAGGGCGTGGGCGCGCGCAGGTCGGCGGCGAAGTCGGCCAGGCTGAAGTCGGTTTCGTGGCCTACCGCCGACACCACCGGCGTGGCCGCGGCGGCGATGGCGCGCGCCAGGGTTTCATCGTTGAAGGCCCACAGGTCTTCGAGTGAGCCGCCGCCGCGGGTCAGCAGGATCACGTCGAAGCGGCCGCTGGCATCGGCGCGCCGCAACAGCGAGGTGAGCTGGGCCGCGGCGCTTTCGCCCTGCACCAGCGAGGGCAGCAGCTCCACCTCGAGCATCGGGAAGCGCCGTGCCAGCACGCTGAGTACATCGCGCACGGCCGCGCCACTGGGCGAGGTAATCACCGCCAGGCGCCGCACGTGCGCCGGCAATGCGCGCTTGCGTTCGCTGTCGAACAGGCCTTCGGCGGCCAGGCGCGCGCGCAACTGCTCGAACTCGCGGCGCAGTGCGCCTTCGCCGGCCTCTTCCAGGTGGTCGAGCACCATCTGGTAGTCGCCGCGTGCCTCGTACAGCGTCAGCCGGCCACGCGCCAGCACGCGCAGTCCTTCGCGCGGCTGGAACTTCAGCCACTGGCTCTTGGGCTTGAACATCGCGCAGCGCACCTGGGCGCGCGCGTCCTTGAGGGTGAAGTACAGGTGTCCGGAAGAAGGCCGGGTGACATTGCCGAGCTCGGCCTCCACCCAGACCAGTGGAAACGCGCCTTCGAGCAGGTCGCGTGCCAGGGTGTTGAGCTGGCTGGGGGTGAGGATTTCGTCTTCGCGGGCAGGCATGCTGGGATTATCGCCGATCGCTGCTGGCGTCGTGCTGCGCCAGCGCCCAGGCCACGTGCTCTCGCACCAATGCCGAGGCATGCTCGCGGCGCGCGGCCAGCGCGGCCAGCACCGCAGGCGTGGTGGGCGCATTGCCCAGCGCGACGGCGATATTGCGCAACCAGCGTTCATGCCCGCTGCGGCGGATCGCGCTGCCTTCGGTACGGCGCAGGAACTCGTCTTCTTCCCAGGCAAACAATTGCGGCAGCGTGGCGGTGTCCAGATTGTTGCGGGCACGGAAATCCGGCTCGTCGGTGCGCTGGGCGAACTTGTTCCAGGGACACACCAGCTGGCAGTCGTCGCAACCGAAGATGCGGTTGCCGATCGGCTTGCGCAGCGCTTCGGGAATGGCGCCGTCGTGCTCGATGGTGAGATAGGAAATGCAGCGGCGCGCGTCCAGCCGGTGCGGTGCCACGATCGCCGCAGTGGGGCAGATGTCGATGCAGCGCACGCAACTGCCGCAATGCGCGCTGGCCGGCGGGTCCACCGGCAACGGCAGGTCGATGTAGATCTCGCCGAGGAAGAACCAGGAGCCGCCGTGTTTGTCGATCAGGCAGGTGTGCTTGCCGATCCAGCCCAGGCCGGCGTTGCGCGCCAGGGCGCGTTCGAGCACCGGGGCGGAGTCGACGAAGACGCGATGGCCGAAGGCGCCCACTTCGGCCTGCAACTGCTCGGCCAGCTTCTGCAGGCGCTGCCGCATCAGCTTGTGGTAGTCGCGGCCCAGGGCATAGCGGGCGACATAGGCGCGCTCGCCAGTGGCCAGCGTGTTCCAGGCGTCGTCGTCATCGCGGCGGCCATAGTCCAGGCCCACCGAGATCACCCGCAGCGTGCCGGGTACCAGTTCTTGCGGGCGCGAACGCTTGTCGCCGTGTTGCGCCATCCAGTGCATGGTTCCGTAGAGGCCTTCTGCCAGCCAGTCGCGCAGGTGCTGCTCGTCCTGCGCCAGCTCGATCCCGCTGATGCCGCAGCGCTGGAAGCCGGCTTGCCGCGCGAGCGTGCGCACCCGCGCGGCGAGCGCCTGCGGATCGGCGGCAGCCGCCGAGGGCAAGGGCGCGGGCGAGGGGAGCGGCACGAAGGACATGACGTCAAGTATAGAATCCTTGGCATGTACGCCCCTCTTTTGCTCCACGACAGCGCCTCGGCGCGGATGCTCGATGCGCAGGCCACGCAGTGGCTGGGTGGCGACCCGTACGTGCTGATGCAGCGTGCGGGCCTGGCGGCCTGGGAGCTGCTGCAGCAACGCTGGCCGGCGGCACGGCGGATCGTGGTGGCCTGCGGCACCGGCAACAATGGGGGCGACGGCTACGTGCTGGCGCGGCTGGCACAGCTGGCCGGGCGCCAGGTGCGGGTGGTGCATGCGGACGGGCGCGGGCCGGGCTCGGACCTGGCGCAACGGGCCTGCACCGACTATCTCGCCCGCGGCGGCCGGGTGGCGTTGTTTCCCTGCGAACTGGCCGATGCCGACGTCATCGTCGACAGCCTGTTCGGCATCGGCCTGAACCGCCCGCCGGAAGCGGCCGATGCCGCACTGATCGAAGCCATCAACCGCAGTGGCGTGCCGGTGCTGGCGCTGGACGTGCCCAGCGGGGTGGACGCCGAGCACGGCACCCGGCCGGGCGTGGCGGTGTGCGCGAGCGTGACCCTGCAGTTCATCGTCGCCCACCTCGGCCTGCATACCGGCGATGCGCTGGAGCACGTCGGCGAGCGCGTGCTGGCCAACCTGGAGGTGCCCGAATCGGCGATCCAGGCCATGCCGCCGCGCGCGGAGTCATGGTCGGTCGAGGCGCTGGCCGCCACGCTGCGGCCGCGTCGCCGCAACAGTCACAAAGGCGAATCGGGCCGGGTGCTGTGCATCGGCGGCAATGAAGGCAGCGGCGGGGCGATCATGCTCGCCGCCGAAGCGGCGTTGCGCAGCGGTGCCGGGCTGCTGGCCGTGGCTACGCGCGCGCGCCATGTCGGTCCGCTGCTGGCGCGCTGCCCGGAAGTGATGGCGCGCGCGGTGGAGGACGGGGAGGTATTGCCGCCGCTGTTGCGCCAGGCCGACGTGGTCGCGATCGGGCCCGGCCTGGGCCAGGACGAGTGGGCGCGGGCGCTGTGGCAGATGACGCTGGATCACGCCGGCGCCAAGGTGATCGATGCCGATGGCTTGAACCTGCTCGCGGGCGCGCCGCGCCGTTTCGATGGCGACAGCGGCACCGACACCGTCCTGACGCCGCATCCGGGCGAAGCGGCGCGATTGCTCGGTCTATCGACCGTACAAGTGCAGCGCGACCGACTGGCCGCCGCGCAATTGCTGGTCGCGCGGTTTGGGGCGGTGGTCGTGCTGAAGGGCGCCGGCACGATCGTCTCGGCCCCGGGGCGCATACCGCGGCTGATCGATGCCGGCAATCCGGGCATGGCGGTCGGCGGCATGGGCGATCTGCTTACCGGCGTGATCGCCTCGCTGCGCGCCCAGGGGCACAACGCGTTCGACGCCGCCACGCTCGGTGCGCTGCTGCACGCGGTGGCCGGCGACCGCGCCGCCCGGGAAGGCGAGCGGGGTTTGCTGCCAACCGATCTATTGCCGTGGCTGCGCGTGTTGTCGAACACGCACCGATGAGCCCGGCGCGCGCAAATGAAAACACCGAAGAGGACGCCATGAAGCACGAAGGCTGGCTGCAGGACGCCGAGGCCACCGAACGTCTGGGCCAAGCG
>DATLJF010000256.1:0-39954 GCA_035539015.1 Stenotrophomonas sp.
CATCGGGGCGATGATGCGCAAGCTGGCCCAGGTCGCCTTCGGCGTGGTCATGTCCGGAAAACCCTTCGATCCAGCCCTGCACGGTGCTTGACCCGGACCACAGTATCTACACGGACGTATTCACGGCGTGTCCCGAAAGGGTCCAGCCCCCGAGCGCCGCACGCAAAAACAAAACAATCAATCAGCGCGCCCACCAAACTCCCCTGTAGTGGTATTGACCAAGATCCGCTCACCATTGGTGATGTACTCCGGCACCATGATCTCGATCCCGGTGCTGAGCTTGGCCGGCTTCGGCCGCTTGGTCGCCGTGCCGCCCTTCAGCTCGGGCGGGGTCTCCACCACTTCCAGCGTCACGTGCTGCGGCAACTGCAACGCCACGGGCTGTTCGTCGATCACCTGCACGTAAAGCCCGGTCAGGCCATCGGTGATGTAGCCGGCGTCGTCGCCGATGACGTCTGCGTCCAGCGTATAGGGCGTGTAGTCCTCGTCATCGAGGAATACGAAGGCGTCGCCGTCCTTGTAGGAGAACGTCGATAGGCGACGCAGCAACTCGACTTCGGGCAGGTTGTCGTCGGCGTCGAAGCTGGCGTCGAGCTTGGCGCCGCCGGGCACGCTGTACATGATGAAACGGAAGCGTACGTTGCCGCCGCGGCCCTGCGGCGAGCTGCGTTCGATGTCGCGGATCTGGTACACGCCGTTGTTGTATTCGACGACGTTGCCTTTCTTGATGTCGTTGGCTTTCATGGAGGCTGGCTATGGGTGATGGGGAAGGAGAGGCGGTTGGAATTTATTTCGGCGCCAGTCGCACTGCGCCATCCAGGCGAATGGTTTCGCCGTTGAGGTAGCGGTTGCGCAGGATGAAGGCCACGGTGTCGGCGAATTCGTCCGGTTGGCCCAGGCGCGAAGGGAAGGGGATGGAGGCCGATAGCGATTGTTGTACCGCTTCGCTCATGCCATCGACCATCGGCGTCCAGAAGATGCCCGGGGCGATGGTCATCACGCGGATGCCAAAGCGCGACAGTTCGCGCGCCATCGGCAGGGTCATGCCGACGACGCCGCCCTTGGAGGCCGAGTACGCGGCCTGGCCGATCTGCCCTTCGAAGGCGGCGACGGAGGCGGTGTTGATGATGACGCCGCGCTCGCTGTCGTCGCCGGGCGGGTTGTGCTGCATGAGGTCGGCGGCGGCTTTGGCGACGTTGAAGCTGCCCACCAGGTTGACCATCACCGTGCCGCGGAAGGTCGCCAGCGGCATCGCTGCTTCCTTGCCGAGCATGCGCCCGGCGCCAAGGATGCCGGCGCAGTTGACCAGCACGTTGAGGCCGCCGAGGAAGCTGGCGGCGTCGGCGACGTTCGCCGCGACTTGGGTCTCGTCGGTGACATCGGTGCGGAAGTAGCGTGCATGCTGCGCGCCCAGCGCTTCGATCGCCGCGGCCGCCTTGTCGTCGTTGACATCGAACAGGGCCACGCGGGCGCCGTCGGCCACCAGGCGCTGGGCCACCGACAAGCCCAGGCCGGAGACGCCGCCGGTGACGATGGCGCGTACGGATTGCGGATGCATGGACGAATATCCAGAAGAAACGAGAAGGCGGAATTCTAGCCGAAAGGTCCGCGGCGGCCGTGTTGCGCAGCGTCAGGAGGTGAGCTGTGGTAGCTGCAGCTCTTCCAGGCGCCGGGCGAATTCGTCTGGGGGCAGGCCCGGTGCGAACAGGAAGCCCTGGCCTACCGGCACCCCGAGCTTGAGCAGGAACTGCCGCTGCGCCTCGGACTCCACGCCTTCGGCCACCAGGCCCAGGCCGAGGCTGCGGGCGATGCCGCAGACCGCTTCGCATACGGCCACGTCCGAGCGGTTGCCGGGCACGCCTTCGACGAACAGCTGGCTCAGTTTCAGCCCGTGGATCGGTAGCCGCCGCAGGTAGTTCAAGGCGCTGTAGCCTTCGCCGAAATCATCGATGGTCAGGACCACGCCCATGTCGCGCAGGTTGGCGAAGGTCTGCAGGGTCGAAGGTGCGTCCTCGATCAGCACGCGCTCGGTGAATTCCAGTTCCAGCGCCGAGCCGGGCAGTTCGAATTCGGCCAGGGCTTCGCGTACCTGTTCGGCCAGGTCCTCGCCGACGAACTGGCGGTAGGAGACGTTGATCGCCACCCGCACCACGCCCAGGCCCTGGTCCAGCCATTCGCGTACCTGGCGGCAGGCTTCGCGCATCACCCAGCGGCCGATCCGCACGATGTCGCCGGTGCTCTCGGCGTGGCCGATGAACAGGTCCGGGCGCAGTTCGCCAAGCTGGTGGTTCTGCCAGCGGATCAGCGCTTCGGCGGCAACCACGCGGCCATGCCGCAGGTCGACCTGCGGCTGGTAGACCAGGCGGAATTCCTCCTGGTCGGCGGCCTTGCGCAACTGGGTTTCGATCTGCAGGCGGTCCTGCTGGGCGCGCGCCAGGTCCGGGCTGAACACCTGCCAGCCGTTGCGGGTGCGGCGCTTGCAGTCGTACATGGCCATGTCCGCGTTCTGGATCAACTGCTGCGGCCGGGTGCCATCTTGCGGCGCGCGCGCGATGCCAATGCTGGCAGTGACGGAGAACTCGTCCTTGCCGAAGCGGAAGGCCGGGGCGAATTGGGCGGTGATCGCCTGCGCCAGACGCTCGGGCTGGTCGGGCACGTCGCGGCTATCGCACACCACCAGGAATTCGTCGCCGCCAAAGCGCGCGATCAGCCCCTCGGTGCCAACCGCGCGCGAAATGCGCTGGGTGGCCTCGATCAACAATTCGTCGCCGGCGTTGTGGCCGAGCACGTCGTTGATGGTCTTGAAGCGGTCCAGGTCGATGTACAGCACCGCCACCTTTGAATGGGTGGGGTTGGACAGTCGCGCGCCCAGGTCGCTGAGCGCGGCGTCGCGGTTCATGATGCCGGTCAGTGGGTCGGTGCGCGCCTGGATCCGCAGCGTTTCCTCGGTCTGCTTGCGTTCGGTGATGTCCTGCAGGGTGCCGGCAATGCGGGTGGAGGCGAGGTCGCCGCTTTCGACCTCGCCGATGATGCGGATCCAGAACGAATGGCCATCGCCGCGCTGGCCCTGCAGTTCGAGCTCGAAGCCGGACTGGCGCGCGACCGCGTCGATCAGCGCCGACTCCAGCCGCGCCTGGTCTTCGCCGCGCAGGCAGGCCAGCAGCTGGGTCATGGTCTGCGGCGGTTCGGCCTGGCCGACGATGCGTGCCGACTCTTCGGTGAGATACAGGCGCTGCTGGCTGCGGTTCCATTCCCAGCCGCCGATGTGCGCCAGCGACTGCGCGCGGTCGAAGATGGCGTTGTCGCGCTTGAGTTCGGTGATGTCGGAGAACAGCGCGAAGGCGTGGTCGGGCTGGTCGCGGCCGCTGGAGAACACCGGCACCGAGGTCACCGAAATCCAGATCATGCGTCCGCGCGGGCGGTGGTACAGGCCCATGGTGGTGCTGGCGATGATCTGGCCTTCGGCGAAGGCGCGGGTCATCGGCCATTGCTCGCGTGGCAGATGGCGGCCGTGCGGGTCGACTATGACCCAGTCGTCGGGTTGCAGCAGGTCGCCCAGGGCCTCGTTGCCGGCGATGCCGAGGATGCGGTGGGCGGCCGGGTTGGCCGAGACCACGCGGCGGTCGTGATCGAACAGCACCACGCCCTTGTCGATGGATTCCATCAGCAGGCGATAGCGCGATTCGGCCTGCCAGCGCCCGCTGAGGTCGCGCGCCACCGCCACGATGCAGGGCTTGCCATCGAACTGGAAGCCGGCCGAATGCACTTCCACCGGGAAGCGGCTGCCGTCGCCACGCATGTTGGTGACTTCGATGACGTAGGTTTCGCCGCGCTTGATGGTTTCCCACACCGGGTCGAGGTGGTCGCGCGGCAGGTCCGGGTTGAGGGTCTCGATCGGCTGGCCGATGATCGCCGCGCGCGGCCGCTGGTAGGCGGTGACGCCGGCCTTGTTGAGGTCGAGCACGATGCCGGTCTCGCTGAGGATGCTGACCGGGTCGGGGACCGCGTCGAACAGGGCGACGTAGCGCATGTGCGAAGCGTGCAGCGCCTGCGCGCACTCGCCGAGCAGGGGCGCGGCCGGGTCTTGTGGGTGCGCGGCGAGGAAGCGCTCGATCTGCGCCAGCGTGTGTTCCGGCGTGCTGGCCGCGCCGGGCGTGCTGTCGGTGGGATCGGCGCCGGCAGTCATGAAGCCGCCAGTGCGCGACCGGCCTTGCTGCCGGTCTCGCGGCCGAGCAGGCCGGCCAGCCAGCGGCCGGTGGCCGCCAGCGCCTGTAGGTCGATGCCGGTGTCGATGCCCATGCCGTGCAGCATATACACCACGTCCTCGCTGGCGACGTTGCCGCTGGCGCCGCGCGCGTAGGGGCAGCCGCCGGCACCGGAGACGGCGCTGTCGACCACCCGCACGCCTTGTTCCAGGCAGGCGGCGATATTGGCCAGCGCCTGGCCATAGGTGTCGTGGAAATGCACGGCCAACGCCGCCATCGGTACCTCGCTGGCGACCGCGGCGAGCATCTGGCGTGCCCGGGTCGGGGTGCCGACGCCGATGGTGTCGCCCAGCGAGATTTCATAGCAGCCCAGCGCGTGCAGGCGGCGCGCCACGTCCACGACCGCTGCCACCGCGACGTGGCCCTGATAGGGGCAGCCGAGCACGGTGGACACGTAGCCGCGCACCTTGATGCCATCGTCGGCGGCGCGCGCCAGGATCGGCCGGAAGCGTTCGATCGATTCATCGATGCCGGCATTGGTATTGGCGCGGTTGAAGGCTTCCGAGGCGGCCGTGAACACCGCCACTTCGCGCACCCCGGCGGCCAGCGCGCGCTCGTAGCCCTGCTCGTTGGGCACCAGCACCGGGTAGGCGATGCCGGGCTGGCGCTGGATGCCGGCAAAGACTTCGGCCGCGTCGGCCAGCTGCGGTACCCAGCGCGGGCTGACGAAACTGGTGGCCTCGATGGTGCGCAGGCCGGTCGCCGAGAGGCGGTCGACCAGGGCGATCTTGTCGGCGGTGGCGACCTGGGTCTTCTCGTTCTGCAGGCCATCGCGAGGCCCGACTTCGACCACGCGCACGAAATCGCTCATTGCCGGTGTCCTTTTCGCGCGGCCGCGCCGCGGTTCCGTTCGGTGCCTTGCAGGCTAGGGATGATGGCAGACCGCTTCGACGTTGTTGCCATCCGGGTCGAGCACGAAGGCTCCATAGTAATGCGGGTGGTAATGCGGGCGCGGGCCCGGGGCGCCATTGTCGCGGCCGCCGGCGGCCACCGCGGCACGGTGGAAGGCATCGACCTGGGCGCGGTCACTGGCGGCGAAGGCAACGTGGCAGGCGGCGCCGGCCTGCGCTTGCGAACTGATCCAGAAGAACGGCCGATCCTTGCCGAAGCCGGCATGATCGCCCGCACCGCTCTGTTCGTGGCTGACCTCCATCACCACGGCCAGCCCCAGGGGCGCCAGGGCCGCGCGATAGAAGGCCAGGCTGGCGGCGAAATCGCCGCAGCGGACACCGACATGGTCGAGCATTCAATTCTCCTTGGCGGGCACCCAGGACGCGGCGCGTTTTTCCAGGAAGGCCGACAAGCCTTCCTGGCCTTCGGCCGAGACTCGCAGGCGGGCGATCAAGGCGGCGTTGTCGCGGTCCAGGCGCTCGCGATCGTGCGTGGCGGCGACTTCGCGTACCAATACCTTTGCCGCCGCGGCCGCCTGCGGGCCGGCGGCCAGCAGCAGGCCGACCTGGCGTTCGACCGCCGCGTCCAGGGCGTCGGCCGGCACCACTTGGTGCAACAGGCCGATGGCGTGCGCAGTAGCGGCATCGAAGGTCTCGGCGCTGGCGAACCAGCGCCGCGCCTGGCGCGGGCCGATCGCGGCGATCACATACGGCGAGATCACCGCTGGCAGCAGCCCCAGGCGGCTTTCGGTCAGGCCGAAGCGCGCCTGTTCGCTGCCGATGGCGATATCGCAGCAGGCCACCAGGCCGACGCCGCCGCCGTAGGCCGCGCCATGGACGCGGGCCAGGGTGGGGCGCGGCAATTCGTCCAGGGTGCGCATCAGGCGGGCGAGGGCGTCGGCATCGCGGCGATTGTCGGCCTCGCTGGCGGCGGCCATGCCGCGCATCCAGTGCAGGTCGGCACCGGCGGAAAAGGAGGCACCGGCGCCGGCCAGGATCACCACCCGCACCGCCGGGTCGCGCCCGGCCTGGGCCAGCGCCTCGGTCAGCTCGGCGATCAGGCGCGCGTCGAACGCATTGTGCAAGGCCGGGCGCTGCAGCTGCAGCGTGCGCACGCCGGCGCGGTCCTCGATCGACAGTACCGCCATGTCCATAAACTCGCGCACCCGCAAATCGTTGCCGGCATCATAACGAGCCCGAGGGGCCAGGCCTTGACGCAGCGCGGTGCGTGTTACAATTGAGAACCATTCCTATCCTGCCAGGGCGTTCTGTGACGCTGTCCGATATGCCGCTGCATCTGCCCGCCATCGTCGAGTCCGTGCAAGATCGCCATGACAACGACACGATCTCGCGGCGCCTGCGCGAACTCGGCTTCGTCGCCGGCGAGGAAGTGACCGTGGTGGCGACCGGCCCGTTCGGCCGCGAGCCGCTGCTGGTGCAGGTTGGCTACACCCGCTTCGCGCTGCGCCGCACCGAAGCGGCGCGGGTGCAGGTGCGGGCGCTGGAGCAGGCCGCATGAACGCCGTCGTCGCCCCGTTGCGCCTGGCCCTGGTCGGCAACCCGAACTGCGGCAAGACCGCCTTGTTCAACCAGCTCACCGGCAGCCGGCAGAAGGTGGCCAACTACACCGGCGTGACCGTGGAGCGCAAAGAAGGACACTTGCGCGCGCCGTCCGGTCGCGAATTCGCCGTGCTCGACCTGCCTGGTGCCTACAGCCTGCATCCGGCCAGCCTCGACGAGGCCATCACCCGTGATTTGTGCCGCGGCTTCTATCCCGGCGAGCCGGCACCGGACGTGCTGGTGTGCGTGATCGACGCCACCAACCTGCGCCTGCACCTGCGCTTTGCGCTGGAGCTGCGCGAGCTGGGCCGGCCGATGATCGTGGCCTTGAACATGGTCGACGCAGCGCAGCGGCGCGGCATCGTGATCGACCGCCAGGCGCTGGAGCACGCCCTGGGCGTGCCGGTGGTGGAGACGGTGGCGGTGCGCCGCCACGGCGCGCAGGCGCTGGTGGAGAAGATCGACGCGCTGGCGCCGCACCTGGCCGCACCCACCGCCGCGCCGCCGCAGGATGGCAACTACCACGCGCTGGTGCGGCAGATATTGTCGGCAGCCGTGCAGATGCCCGAGCGCACCAGCCGCATCGACGATGCCCTGGACCGCTGGCTGCTGCATCCGGTATTCGGCTTGCTGAGCCTGGCGGTGGTGATGTTCCTGATCTTCCAGGCGGTGTACGCCTGGGCCACGCCAGTGATGGACCTGATCGATGCCGGCACCGGTGCGCTCGGCGCCTGGGTGGGTTCGACGCTGCCGGAAGGCCCGCTCAACAGCCTGCTGACCGACGGCATCATTGCCGGTATCGGCGGGGTGATCGTGTTCCTGCCGCAGATCCTGATCCTGTTCGCCTTCATCCTGGCGCTGGAGGAATCCGGCTACCTGCCGCGTGCGGCGTTCCTGCTCGACCGCATGATGGCCTCGGCCGGGTTGTCCGGTCGCTCCTTCATTCCCCTGCTGTCCAGCTTCGCCTGCGCGGTGCCCGGGATCATGTCCACCCGCAGCATCCAGGACCCGCGCGACCGCCTGGCCACGATCGTGGTGGCGCCGTTGATGACCTGCTCGGCGCGGTTGCCGGTATACGCCTTGCTGATCGGTGCGTTCATCCCGCAAAAGACCGTCGGGGGCATCTTCAACCAGCAGGGCCTGGTGCTGTTTGGCCTGTACGCGGCCGCCATTGCCAGTGCGCTGGTGGTGTCGTGGGTGATGAAGAAGTGGCGCCGCGACAAGGGCGAGCACCCGTTGTTGCTGGAGCTGCCGTCCTACCGCCTGCCGCATCCGCGCGACCTGGCGCTGGGGCTGTGGGAACGCGGCATGATCTTCCTCAAGCGCGTGGGCGGCATCATCCTGGCGCTGACCGTGCTGCTGTGGTTCCTGCTGTCCTTTCCCGGCGCGCCGGCCGATGCCACGCTGCCGGCGATCGACTACAGCTTCGCCGGCCGTATTGGACATGCCATGACGGCGGTATTTGCGCCGCTGGGTTTCAACTGGCAGATCTGCATCGCGCTGATCCCGGGCCTGGCCGCGCGCGAGGTTGCAGTGTCCTCGCTGGCGACGGTGTACGCCCTGTCGGCGGCCGATGACGATGCCGCCGCACAGGCGCTATCGCCGCTGATCCACGGTGGCTGGTCGCTGGGCACGGCGCTATCGTTGCTGGTCTGGTACATCTACGCGCCGATGTGCATTTCCACCCTGGCCACGATCAAGCGCGAGACCAACTCCTGGAGGCAGATGAGCTACACCGCCGTCTATCTGTTCGCGCTGGCCTACGTCGCCTCGCTGATTACCTATCAGCTGGCCAAGGCGATGGGGGCGGGCTGAGCCATGGCCTTGTGGCTGCAATACGGCGTAGTCGCGCTGGCGGTGCTGGTCAGTGCCGGGGTGGTGTGGAAGAAGCAGTTCCCGAGCAGCTGGCGGCGCAGCTTGAGCGCATTGGCGCTGGCGTTGCTGCGGCGGCGCTCGCCGGCCGCGCAGCGCCTGGGGCGCTGGCTGGCGCCGACCGGCAGCGCGGCCAGCGCCGCCTGTGGCGGCTGCGACAACTGCGGCCCAGCGCCCGCCAAACGGCATTGACCGGCGCTTCCTGTAGGAGGGGCTTCAGCCCCGAGCTTCCCGGGCCGCCTTCAATCCCGCACCAGGCCACCGTCCACCACCAGGTTCTGCCCGGTGACCGCACGCGACCAGGGCGAGGCGAAAAACAGCACGGCATCGGCGAACTCGGCTGGCGTGGTCACGCTGCGCAGCGGCGTGGCCGCAGCGATGTAGTCGAACACCGCCTCCGGCGTGGCGGCGCTGGCATCGGTCGTGCGCAGCAGGCCGCCGGAGACCATGTTCACGGTGATGCCGTCTGGCCCCAGGTCGCCGGCCAGCGTGCGCGTCAGCGACAGCAGCGCGGCCTTGGCAGCGGTGTAGTCGTGGTAGGGCACCACCGGGTTCTGGAACAGGTTGGTGCCGATGTTGACCACCCGGCCGAAGCCCTGCGCCCGCATTCCCGGTAGCGCCGCCTGCACGGTGTTGAGCGCGCCACGCACGCTGCCTTCGAACTGCGCGGCAAAGTCGCCCCAGCCGATGGTGTCCGGCCGCGCGCGGGCGTCGCCATTGAAGGTGAAATCGGCCAGCGCGTTATTGACCACGGTGGTCACGGCGCGGCCGAAGTGATCCTGGGCCCGGGAAAACAAGGCGCTGACGGCGGGAGGGTCGGTCACATCGGCCGCTACGGCGAGCACGCGCGGCCCGAGTTCGGCTGCCAGCGCCTGGGCCGCCTCACGGCTGCGCCGGTAATTGACCACGACCTGCGCGCCCTCGCGCGCGAAAGCACGGACCAGCGCCTGGCCCAGGCCGCGGCCACCGCCGCTGACGAGTACGAGCTGTTCGGAAATCTGCATGGGGGGCTCCGGAGGGGCAGCACAGCTTAGGGCGTTCGAGCGCGTTGCGGGCACAGCTGCGCTGCAGCGCACAGCAGCCCCTGCGGCGCGAGCAGCTAAGCTGGTGCGATGGACAAACCTTTCGCTATTTCCCGCCGCGCCCAGGCCCTGACCAGCTCGGCCATCCGCGAGATCCTCAAGGTCACCGAACGACCGGAGGTCATCTCCTTTGCCGGCGGACTGCCGTCGCCGGCCACCTTCCCGATCGAGCGCATTCGCCAGGCCAGTGAGCGCGTGCTGCAGGACGCGCCGCAGGCGGCGCTGCAATATGGCCCGACCGAAGGCTTTTTGCCGTTGCGCGAGTGGGTGGCCGCGCACGTGAGCCGCCCGGGCGCACGCATCGACCCGGCCCAGGTGCTGATCACCACTGGCTCGCAGCAGGCGCTCGACCTGCTGGGCAAGGTGTTGATCGACGAGGGCAGCAAGGTGCTGGTAGAGACGCCGAGCTACCTGGGGGCGCTGCAGGCCTTCTCGCTGTTCGCCCCGGCGTTCTCGCCGCTGCCGTCGGACGAGGCCGGCATCGCGGTCGAAACGCTGGACCCGGCGCAGTTGCACGGCGCGCGTTTCCTGTATTGCCTGCCGAACTTCCAGAACCCGACCGGCCGGCGGCTGCCGTTGGCGCGGCGGCGAGCCTTGGTGGCGATGGCGGCGGCGGCCGGCGTGCCGATCGTCGAGGACGATCCCTATGGCGAGCTTGGCTACGCCGGTGAGCCCTTGCCGAGCCTGCTGTCGATGAATCCGGCGGGCGTGGTGTACCTGGGTTCGTTTTCCAAGGTGCTATCGCCGGGCTTGCGACTCGGCTACGTGGTCGCACCGGTGGCGCTGCACGCCAAGCTGGTGCAGGCCAAGCAGGCCGCGGACCTGCACACGCCGTCGTTCAACCAGCGCATCGTCCACGAAGTGCTGCGCGATGGTTTTCTCGCCGAGCACGTGCCCTCGATCCGCGAACGCTATGCCCGCCAGTGCGCGCTCATGCTCGACGCCATGGCGCGCCACTTCCCGGCGCAGGTGCGCTGGAACCAGCCGGAAGGCGGGATGTTCCTGTGGGTGACGCTGCCCAGCGGCATCGATAGCCAGACCCTGCTGCAGGCGGCCATCGCCCGCAACGTAGCGTTCGTGCCCGGTGCGCCGTTCTTCGCCGCCGAGCCGCAGCACAATACGTTGCGGCTGTCGTTTGTGACGGTCTCGGCCGAGCAGATCGAGCACGGTATCGGCGTGTTGGGGCAATTGCTGCACGAATCGATACGGGCCAACGCCGGGCAGGCTGCATAATCCGGGGCCTGGCCGGCGCGGAAGGATGCGACATGCAAGTGCGGATCGAACAGGTGCGGATGGGCAAGGCGGTGGACTACACCCGGCCCGGCAGTCGCAGTGCCATCGACAAGCGTCTGCACCACGGTCCGGTGGAAGTGGGCGAGCTGGGCCTGGTCGGCGACGAGCAGGGCGACCACCGCGTCCATGGCGGGCCGGACAAGGCCGTGCACCACTATCCGCATGATCATTACCCGGCCTGGGCGCAGGATTTGGGCGCGCATCCGCTGCTGGAGGCCGGCGGCGCGTTCGGCGAGAACCTGTCCAGCACCGGCATGACCGAAGCCGATGTCTGCCTCGGCGACCGCCTCAGCCTGGGCACGGCGATCGTCGAAGTCTCGCAGCTGCGGCAGCCGTGCTGGAAGCTTTCCGATCGCTTCGGCGTGGCCGACATGGCGCGACGCGTGCAGGAGAGCGGCCGCACCGGCTGGTACTACCGGGTGCTGGTACCCGGGCGGCTGACCGCCGGCGATCTGCTCACGCTGCAGGAGCGGCCGCACCCGCAATGGCCGCTGTCGCGGCTGGCCGAGGTGCTGTACCGGCGGGGAGTCGAGCCAGCGCTGCTGATGGAAGTACTGCGGCTGCCGCTGGTGCCGTCGTGGCGCACGCTGTTCGAGCGGCGGCTGGCGCAGGGCCAGGTGGAAAGCTGGGACAAGCGCCTGCACGGCGCAAGCTGATCGCGTCGGGGCTGAAGCCCCTCCCACAATGCCGGCCACCTGCATGCCTGTGGGAGGGGCTTCAGCCCCGACAGGTAGTTCCGCAGCCGAACGATTGGGCCGGCCAGCGATGTCCGACGCAAGAAGCTCTTTCCAGCATCGCGCGCAGCCGCTAGCCTGCGCCCATGAATACGCCGACCGCTCCGTTGAAACTGTTGATCCATGGCGCCTCCGGCCGGATGGGCCAGGCTCTGCTGCGCCTGGCCAGCGAAGACCCGGCGCTGCAGGTGGTGGCCGCGGTAGTCGGGCGCTCGCCTTCGCAGCGGGTGGTGGAGGGCGTGCCGCACTTCGCCGCCAGCGAGCTGGCCGGGGTGCCGGTCTTCGACGTAGCGATCGATTTCAGCCTGCCGCAGGGCTTTTCGCCGTTGCTGGCGCTGTGCGAGCAGCGCGGCGCGGCGCTGGTCTCCGGCACCACTGGCCTTGCGCCCGAACAGAAGGCAGCGCTGGCACAGGCGGCGACCCGCATTGCCCTGGTGTGGGCGTCCAATTTCAGCCTCGGCGTGGCGGTACTGGCCGACCTGGTCGAGCGCGCCGCCGGCACCTTGCCGGGGTGGGACTGCGACATTGTCGAATCGCACCACATCCACAAGCAGGATGCGCCCTCGGGCACCGCCCTGACGCTGGGCGAGGCGGCCACTGGCAGCGGCGCGCAGCCGCGCTTTGCCAGCCTGCGCGCCGGCGACATCGTCGGCGAGCACCTGGTGCAGTTCACCGGCCTGGGCGAGCGCATCGAGTTGGTGCATCGCGCCACCAATCGCGACATCTTCGCCCGTGGCGCACTGCACGCGGCCAAGCGCATGCTCGGGCGCGCGCCTGGCCTGTACCGCGTGCGCGACCTGCTGGGCTGAACGAAGGTCGCGCTCGTGTTCAGCCAGCGCACGAGCGCAGGTGTCATCGGCTAGCGGCATTTCGTATTCACACTGGCAGGGCGGGGCGCATGTCGCTACAATTCCCGCTTGCCCGAACCTAGCGTCGGACCGGTCCCCAGCACCGCGTCCGCGCTTTGCTGCAACCGGATTTTGGCCGGTGCATGTCGGAGTCCCCCGCAGCCACAGCGAGATTCCCGTGACCCAACCCGCAATCCTTGTCCTCGAAGACGGCACCGTGTTCGAGGGCGAATCCGTAGGCGCCCCCGGGCTGTCGGTCGGCGAAGTGGTGTTCAACACCGCCATGACCGGCTACCAGGAAGTGGTGACCGATCCCTCCTACGCGCGCCAGCTGGTCACCCTGACCTACCCGCATATCGGCAACACCGGTTGCACCGACCAGGACGACGAGGCCAAGAAGGTCTGGTCGGCCGGCTTGATCGTGCGCGACGTGCCGCGCCGCCCCAGCAGCTGGCGCAGCCAGGTGTCGCTGCCGGAGTGGCTGCAGGCACGCAGCGTGGTCGCCATCGCCGGTATCGACACCCGCAAGCTGACCCGCATCCTGCGCGAGAAAGGCGCCCAGAACGGCGCGCTGATGGCCGGTGAGGTCAATGTCGAGCAGGCGCTGGAAGCGGCGCGCAAGTTCCCGGGCCTGAAAGGCATGGACCTGGCCAAGGTCGTCAGCACCGAGAAGTCCTACCCCTGGCGCGAAGGCCAGCTGGAGCTGGACAGCAACCAGTTCGCCAGCGCCGCGCCCAAGTACAAGGTCGTCGCCTACGACTACGGCGTGAAGCTCAACATCCTGCGCATGCTGGCCGAGCGCGGCTGCGAGGTGACGGTGGTACCGGCGCAGACGCCAGCGGCCGAAGTGCTCGCAATGAAGCCCGATGGCGTGTTCCTGAGCAACGGCCCGGGCGATCCGGAGCCGTGCGACTACGCCATCGCCGCGATCCAGGAATTCGTTGCCCGCAAGATCCCCACCTTCGGCATCTGCCTGGGCCACCAGCTGCTGGCCCTGGCCGCCGGCGCCCGGACCGTGAAGATGGCCCTGGGCCACCATGGCGCCAACCACCCGGTGCAGGACCTGGACGATGGCCGGGTGATGATCACCTCGCAGAACCACGGCTTCGCGGTCGATGAGACCACGCTGCCGGCCAACGTGCGCGTGACCCACCGTTCGCTGTTCGACGGCACCAACCAGGGCATTGCCCTGACCGACGCGCCGGCCTTCAGCTTCCAGGGACATCCGGAAGCCTCGCCAGGCCCGCGTGACGTGGCGCCGTTGTTTGATTGCTTCACCGCGCTGATGGCCGGGCAGAAGGCGTGACCGGCGGACGGCACGCGCAGCGCGCCTGCCGCCCTCGACTCACCCAGCACTGTCCGCTGCTCCCTACCGATCCATCCTGACAGGCGGCCCCGCCCCCGCGACCGCCCAGATCTCGAGAAGAAAATGCCCAAGCGCTCAGACATCCAGACCATCCTCATCATCGGCGCCGGCCCGATCGTCATCGGCCAGGCCTGCGAGTTCGACTACTCCGGCGCGCAGGCGTGCAAGGCGCTGCGCGACGAGGGTTACCGCGTGGTGCTGGTCAACAGCAACCCGGCCACGATCATGACCGACCCGAACATGGCCGACGCCGTGTACATCGAGCCGATCAACTGGCAGACGGTCGAGAAGATCATCGCCAAGGAAAAGCCGCACGCGCTGCTGCCGACCATGGGCGGCCAGACCGCGCTGAACTGCGCGCTCGACCTGGCCGAGCACGGCGTACTGGAGAAGTACAACGTCGAACTGATCGGTGCCAAGCGCGAGGCCATCCGCATGGCCGAGGACCGCGAGCTGTTCCGCGTGGCGATGGGCGAGATCGGCCTGGAGTGCCCGAAGGCCGAAGTGGCGCATACCCTCGAGGAAGCGCTCGACATCCAGACCCGCGTCGGCTACCCGACCATCATCCGCCCCAGCTTCACCCTGGGCGGCAGCGGCGGCGGTATCGCCTACAACCGCGAAGAGTTGATCGATATCGTCAACCGCGGCCTGGAGCTGTCGCCGACCACCGAGGTGCTGGTCGAAGAATCGGTGCTGGGCTGGAAGGAGTTCGAAATGGAAGTGGTCCGCGACACCGCGGACAACTGCATCATCGTCTGCTCGATCGAGAATCTCGACCCGATGGGCGTGCACACCGGCGACTCGATCACCGTGGCCCCGGCGCAGACCCTGACCGACAAGGAATACCAGCGCCTGCGCGATGCCTCGATCGCGGTGCTGCGCAAGATCGGCGTGGATACCGGCGGCTCCAACGTGCAGTTCGGCATCAACCCGAACACCGGCCGCGTGGTCGTGATCGAGATGAACCCGCGCGTGTCGCGGTCCTCGGCGCTGGCGTCCAAGGCCACCGGCTTCCCGATCGCCAAAGTCGCCGCCAAGCTGGCGGTGGGCTACACCCTGGACGAACTGAAGAACGAAATCACCGGCGGCCTGACCCCGGCATCGTTCGAGCCGTCGATCGACTACGTGGTCACCAAGATTCCGCGCTTCGCCTTCGAGAAGTTCCCGCAGGCCGATGCGCGCTTGACCACGCAGATGAAATCCGTGGGCGAGGTGATGGCGATGGGCCGCACCTTCCAGGAATCGCTGCAGAAGGCACTGCGCGGGCTGGAGACCGGCAAGATCGGCCTGGACCCGACCGGCCTGAACCTCAGCGACGCCGACGACCTGACCACGCTGCGGCGTGAACTCAAGGCGCCCGGCCCCGAGCGCCTGTTCTACGTCGCCGACGCCTTCCGCGCCGGCATGAGCGTGGACGAGGTCTACAACCTGTCCTACATCGACCCGTGGTTCCTCGACCAGATCGAGGAGATCATTGCCAGCGAGCAGCAGGTGGCGGCCGAAGGCCTCGATGCCCTGGATGCGGCCCGCCTGCGCAAGCTCAAGCGCGCTGGTTTTTCCGACGCCCGCCTGGCCGAGCTCACCGGCACCAACGAGGCGGGCGTGCGCGCCCTGCGTCGCGCCCACAAGGTGCGCCCGGTGTACAAGCGCGTGGACTCGTGCGCGGCCGAATTCGCCGCCAGCACGGCGTATCTCTACTCGACCTACGAGGACGAGTGCGAGGCGGCGCCGAGCAATCGCGACAAGATCATGATTCTCGGCGGCGGCCCCAACCGCATCGGCCAGGGCATCGAGTTCGACTACTGCTGCGTGCACGCGGCGCTGGCGCTGCGCGAAGACGGGTACGAGACCATCATGGTCAACTGCAACCCGGAAACCGTCTCCACCGACTACGACACCTCCGACCGCCTGTACTTCGAGCCGTTGACGCTGGAAGACGTGCTGGAGATCGTCGAGCTGGAGAAGCCCAAGGGCGTGATCGTGCAGTACGGCGGGCAGACCCCGTTGAAGCTGGCGCGCGCGCTGGAGGCCAACGGCGTGCCGGTGATCGGCACCTCGCCGGACTCGATCGACCTGGCCGAGGACCGCGAGCGCTTCCAGCAGCTGGTCGACCAGCTCGGCCTGAAGCAGCCGCCGAACCGCATCGCCCGCAACCCCGAAGAAGCGCTGCTGCTGGCGCGCGAGATCGGCTATCCGCTGGTGGTGCGCCCGAGCTATGTGCTGGGCGGCCGCGCAATGGAAATTGTCTACGGCGAATCCGACCTGGCGCGCTACGTGCGCGACGCGGTCAAGGTGTCCAATGATTCGCCGGTGCTTTTGGACCGCTTCCTCGACAACGCGGTCGAGGTGGACGTGGACATCATTGCCGACAAGGACGGCCACGTGCTGATCGGCGGGGTGATGGAGCACATCGAGGAGGCCGGCGTGCACTCGGGCGATTCCTCGTGCTCGCTGCCGCCGTACTCGCTCTCTGCCGCCACCCAGGACCGCCTGCGCCAGCAGGTGATCGAGCTGGCCAAGGCCTTGAACGTGGTCGGCCTGATGAACACCCAGTTCGCGATCCAGTCCAATGACGACGGCGACGACATCATCTTCCTGCTGGAAGTGAATCCGCGCGCCTCGCGCACGGTGCCGTTCGTATCCAAGGCCATTGGCGTACCGCTGGCCAAGATCGCCGCGCGCTGCATGGCCGGCATGACGTTGGCCGAGCAGGGCGTGACCCGCGAGGTGGTGCCGAACTACTACTCGGTGAAGGAAGCGATCTTCCCGTTCGCCAAGTTCCAGGGCGTCGATCCGATCCTCGGGCCGGAGATGCGCTCGACCGGCGAAGTGATGGGCGTGGGCCGCAGTTTCGGCGCGGCCCTGGCGCGCGCGCAGGAAGCTGGCGGCATCAAGGCGCCGCAGCCGGGCAAGGCGTTCGTCTCGGTCCGCGATCCGGACAAGAAGCGCGTGCTCAATGTGGCGCAGGCGCTGATCGAGCGCGGTTTCAGCCTGGTGGCGACCCGCGGCACCGGTGCCTGGCTGCAGCAGCACGGCCTGGCCTGCGAGATCGTCAACAAGGTCGCCGAAGGGCGCCCGCACATTGTCGATGCGATCAAGAACGGCGAGATCGTGTATATCGTCAACACGACCGAGGGCAGGGCGGCGATCGCCGATTCGTTCTCGATCCGGCGCGAGGCTTTGCAGCAGCGCGTGACCTATTCGACCACTATCGCCGGCGCCCGCGCGCTGGTGAATTCACTCGAGTTCCGCGGAACCGGCCCGGTGTGGTCGCTGCAGGAACTGCACAAGGAGCTGGAAGCATGAGGGCCCCCATCACCGCCAAGGGCGCGCAGCGCCTGCGTGAAGAGCTGGACCACCTGAAGAGCGTGAAGCGGCCCAAGGTGATCACTGCCATTGCCGAAGCTCGCGAACACGGCGATCTCAAGGAGAATGCCGAGTACCACGCCGCGCGCGAGGAGCAGGGCTTCATCGAAGGCCGCATCAAGCAGCTGGAGAGTGAGCTGTCGCATGCCGAAGTCATCGACATCACCAAGCTGGCCGCCGGCAACAAGATCGTATTCGGCGCTACGGTGACGCTGGCCGACGTCGAGACCGACGAAGAGAAGCGCTACCAGATCGTTGGCGACCTCGAGGCGGACATCAAGCAGGGCCTGATCGCGATTTCCTCGCCGCTGGCGCGGGCGCTGATCGGCAAGCTGGAAGGCGATAGCGTCACCATCGACGCGCCCGCCGGCCAGCGTGAGTACGAAGTGGTCAGCGTCGCCTACGTCGGCTAAGCCCATGGCCACGGCGACCTTGTTGTTGCCGGCGCGCGCGCGCCTGCCGGGCGCGTTGCCGGCCGATGCGGTCGCCCATGCCCTGGCCCGCGCCGACCGCAGCCAGGGCGCTGCTGGCGAACGGGCGCAGCTGCAACGCCACTTCACCCTGGACGCCGAACCCTGGCCGGTGGCCGCACTCACCCGTCAACTCGATGCCGGTGACGCCGCCGGCGCCAGTTGGGTGCGCGCCGATCCGGCCTTCGTGGTGCCGGACATGCACGGTGCGCGGATGATGGCCTATGGCGAGGCACTGGCGCTGGAAGCCGACGACCTGGCCGCGCTACTGCCCGACCTACGGCCGTTGTTCGCCGACGCCGGCTTCGTGCTCGACGCACCGGATCCGTCGCGTTGGTACGTGCGGCTTTCGCCCGAGGCACAACTTCCCGAATTCGCCGAGCCGGAAACCGCACTTGGCGATGACCTGTTCGCGCACTTGCCCGCGGGCGACGCCGGCCGCCGCTGGCGCGCGTTGCTGACCGAATCCCAGGTGCTGTTGCACCAGCACCCGTGGAACCGCCAGCGTGCCGCGCGAGGCAAGGCGCCGGTGAACTCGTTGTGGTTCTGGGGCGGCGGCCGCCTGGCCACCCCGGTGGCATCCCCGCACGCGCAGATCCGCAGTCGCGATGCGCTGTTGCGGGCGCTGGCCAAGGCGGCCGGGGTTTCGGCCGACGTGGGCGCGCGGGTCGATGCGTTGGTGGACCTGCGACATCTGCGCTCGCTGCAGCAATTCGGCGAGGAGGCGGTGCAGCCGTTGTTGTCGGCGATGGCGCGCGGTGAGCTGGATCGGCTGATCCTCGACTTCCAGGATGGCGAGCTCCTGTCGTTGGTGCGTTCGCAGCGCTGGCGCTTCTGGCGCCGTCCCTGGGCGACCCTGGAAGGATGAAGGCCGCCGCGCGGATCGTGCGCCGCGAGCAGGGCGTGGCCGGCGAGTGGCCGACAGACGTGCTGCCGCTGTTGCAGCGGCTGTACGCCGCGCGCGGCGCCGGTGACAGCGCTGCGGCGCAGCCCCGGCTGGCCGGGCTGTTGCCACCGGCCACGCTCTCCAACATCGAAGCGGCGGCGCGATTGCTCGCTGATGCCATTGCCACCCAGCAACGCATCCTGGTCGTGGGCGATTTTGACTGCGATGGCGCCACCGCCTGCGCGGTCGGTGTGCGCGGCCTGCGCATGCTCGGCGCCACCGAGGTGCTGCATGCGGTGCCCAACCGCATGATCCATGGCTATGGGCTGTCGCCGGCGTTGGTGGCGGAACTGGCGCCACTGCGTCCGGATCTCCTGGTCACCGTCGACCATGGCATCGCCTGCCATGCCGGCGTGGCGGCGGCCCGGGCACAGGGCTGGACGGTGCTGGTCACCGACCACCATCTGCCAGGCGAGCGCCTGCCGCCGGCCGATGCCATCGTCAACCCGAACCTGCCAGGCGATGGATTCGCCAGCAAGACCCTGGCCGGGGTCGGCGTAATCTTCTACGTGTTGCTGGCGCTGCGAGCGGAATTGCGTGCGCGCGGCGCGATCGTCGACAGTGGTCCGGACCTGTCGGTGCTGCTGGATCTGGTCGCCGTCGGCACGGTCGCCGACCTGGTGCCCCTGGATCTCAATAATCGCGCCCTGGTTTCGGCCGGTTTGCGCCGCTTGCGCCAGGGCCGCGGCTGCGTGGGGCTGCAGGCGTTGATCGAAGTCAGCGGCCGCGATGCGGCGAGCCTGACCGCCAGCGACATCGGCTATGCGCTGGCGCCGCGGCTCAACGCCGCCGGTCGGCTGGAAGACATGGCGCTCGGGATCGAATTGCTGTTGTGCGAGCAGCCGCAACGCGCCCGCGAGATCGCGCAGGCGCTGGAAACGATCAATGCCGAGCGCCGCGCCGTGCAACAAGTCATGACCGACGAGGCCGAGGCTGCCGTGGCGCGGGCGCTGCTGCACGCCGATGGGCCGGCGCCATTGGCGCGCTGCCTGTTCGACCCGCAATGGCATCCCGGCGTGATCGGCCTGGTGGCCTCGCGGATGAAGGACCGCCTGCATCGGCCCGTGGTCGCCTTCGCGCCGGCCGAGCCGGACGCGACGATGCTGCGCGGCTCGGCCCGCTCGATTGCCGGCCTGCATATCCGCGACGTGCTGGCTGCGATCGATGCCCGTCATCCCGGCTTGATCGAGCGCTTCGGCGGCCATGCGATGGCGGCCGGCCTGACCCTGGCGCTGGCAGCACTGCCGGCGTTCGAGCAGGCGCTGCTGGAGGAGGTTGCGCGGCAAGTCGATCCGGCGCTCCTGCAGGCCGAGCTGATGAGCGATGGCGAACTTGCGCCGCATGAATTCGACTTTGTTCACGCCCAAGCCCTGCGGCTGGCAGGTCCATGGGGCCAGGGCTTCCCGGAACCCTTGTTCGATGGCGAGTTCGACGTGCTGCAGTGGCGCCCGTTGAAGGAGCGCCACCTGCGTTACAGCCTGCGCGCGCCCGGCGTGGCCTTGGCGCTCAACGCCATCCATTTCGATGGCTGGCGCGGCCAGCCGCCGGCCAGCCGCGTGCGCATGGCCTATCGCCTGGCCTGCGACGACTACCGTGGCGGCGGGGCAATCCAGCTCATCGTTGAACACTGCGAGTCGGCTACGCGCTGAGCCACGCTCGGTGACGTGCGACGAATCGAATATCGCGCCCCGCTGACGCTGACTAGATTGCCCGTTCCTTATTTCACGCGGGTAATCTGATGCATTGCAAACAAGCTGGCACCGTAATCGGGGCCGCGCTCGGCCTGGTCCTGGCCTTCCCGACCCTGGCCCAGACCGCGTCCCCGGCCGAATCCCAATGGACCGGCAGCGGTGAGTTCGGACTGACCAGCGCCAGCGGCAACACGCGCTCGCAAAACCTCAATGCGCAGCTCAAGGCCGGGCTCAATGACGGCAACTGGCATCACAACGCGACCGTGTTCTGGCTGCGTAACCGTGGCCAGACCAAGCCGGGCAACGGCGTTACGCCGGGCAATTCGGAAATGCGCGATACCGCCAACCGTTATGGCCTGGGCCTGTCGTCGGCCTATGACCTGAGTGCGCGCAGCTATCTCGTCGGCGGTGTGCGCTACGACCACGACAACTTTGCGACTTACTTGTGGCGCGGCGTGGCCTCGGCCGGCTACGGCTACCGCTGGTTCGACGATGCGCGCACGCGTCTGTTGACCGAGATCGGACCCGGTTTCCGCCGCAGCCACGACAAGAAGACCGGCAAAGTCGAGAACGAGGCGATCGGCCGTGGGTTCGCCGATTTCAGCTACCGTCTCACTGACAACACCAAGCTGCTGGATAGCTTCCTGGTGGAATCCGGTCGCCTGGGAACCTTCGTCCAGAACGATCTGGGTCTGCAGGTCGCCATGAGCCAGCGCCTGGCGCTCAAGCTGGGCTACCAGGTGCGCTACAACAGCAAGGTGGATCCCGGCTTCAAGAAGACCGACACCGTGACGATGTTGAACCTGGTGTACGCGGTCGAATAAGCATCACGCCTGCCACCCCTGGGGTGGCAGGCGGTTACTGCCAGGGCGTGCTGCCGTTGGCTTGGGGCTCAAACTCGTTTCCCTCCATTTCATCCAACCAACGGGTCATGACCGCGTGGCAGGCGTGGCGTAGGCGCTGCATCGACTCACTGGCCTGCATGCGCAGCAGCAGCGGGTCCACGCCCGCACTGGCAGGCGAATGGCTCAGGTGCTGCAGCCGCGCGTTGAGGTAATCCATGTCGGCTTCCAGGTGGAATTGGAGGCCCAGGATCTGCGGGCCACGCCGGAAGGCCTGGACCCGGTCGGCGGCGGTGTAGGCCAGGCGCTGCATCGTGTCGGGCAGCAGGATCTCGTCTCGATGCCAGTGCAGCACGGGAGTGCCGAGTCGCAATGGCGCCAGGCAAGACCGCCGGCCCGCATCGGAAAGCTCGACCGCAGCGAAGGCAATCTCTGGTCGCGACATCGGTTGGATACTGCCGCCCAATGCGCATGCGATAAGTTGTGCGCCCAGGCCGATGCCGAGCATGGGCAGGCCGAAGTGCGAGCGCGCACGCACCAGGTCGAGGATCTCCTGGGAAAAATGCGCCGCGGGCGTTTCCGTGGCCAAGGGGATGTGGCCAAGCAGCAACAGGATGTCGACCTCCAGCGGATCGATCGAGCGAATGCGCTCGGGCACCGCCGCGCAGTAGCGTGTCCGGTAGCCTCGGCTCTCCAGGATGGGCCGCAGGGTCCCCATGCTGTCGAGGGGGCCGCAGCGAAGCGCCACCGCCGACCTGAGCTGGCGGGCCATTACAACGCCCCTCTAGTCGAAGCGAGAACCTGGCGAGGCGCACACTTCCCGCAACGAATGGCGCGTCGCGTTGCCTGCCTGGCGCGTGTCTGGCTCATTTCGTCGGCCGGGGAGCGGACTGCGGTCGGCGCGAGGCGCGCGTGCGTGGGCCAAGCCGCAGCGGCAATGCCGGGGTGATGGCGGCAGCCAAGGTCTCGGTGGCGCTGGACGGCGCATCGTCCTGGTGCTGCTGCAAACGCAGATAGCCGGCGCGGACGGCCTGGCGTGCCTCATGCCATTCGACCCGGGAGTGTCGCCGCAAGCGTGCGTAACGCGGCGCCAACCGCTGCTCGTCCAAAGCCTCCAGCAAGTAGTCATGGCACTGCAGGAACAAGCTGATGCCAGGCGTGAATGCCGGTACGTACTCGTCGAAGGGCAGGATGTCGCGGTGCCATGTGGCGGTGCGTTGGTAGTGCGTTCGCCAGAAGGCGAGTTCGCCTTCCACGTCCACCACGCTGGGCGAGAGCGGCGAGATGCCAACCGCCGCCACGGAGTAGAGGACCAATTCCGCACACAGCCAATGGGGACGCCCGGGATCTGCATCCAGAATGCCGCTAGTACCTCGGTGGCCACTCGTCGCCGCGCCGCCAGGTCTGGTCGGTGAGGCAGGGGCCAGGGTCATCGGGAATTTCGGAAGCATGGCGTGCTTATCAGTCGGACGAGGAACGTCGATGCACGCCAAACTAACGAACATGTGCTTCCGGAGATATTAGATTTTTCAAACCCTGCGGGGTGCGCTCTGCCAGTAGCAGTCGCGCCTCGCGCGGCCGCCTTCAGGGCTCGGACGTTCCGGTTTCCTGCAGGCTGGCCAACTCGACGCAGACAGCCCGCAGCATGGCCAGGAATTCCACGCATTCGGCGCGATGGGCGCGTAATGCGCCCAGCTCCAGTGCGCTGCTGAGGTCGCGCCCGGCCACCGCCAGATCGGTGTAGCCGAAGTAGCCCAGTGCACCTGAAACGCGGTGGACGCGGCGGGCGACCTCCATGACATCGTCGCGCGCGAGTGCCGCTTCAATCTTCTTCACGTCTTCAGCGGTGCTGTCCAGGAACGTCCGCAGCAACGGCTGCAGATGCTCGCCCATGCGTTGGCGCAGTTCGTGCACATTGCCGCTCATCGCCGGCGGGGTCGGCTCGATGATCCATTTCGCCAGCACGCGTGCGAGCTGGGCCAGGTTCACCGGTTTGTGGATCTGCGCGTCGAGGTTTCCCGAGCCAGTAGTCAGATGCATCTGGTCCAGCACATTGGCCGTCATGGCAATCACGGGCAGGCGCCGGCCGCTGGCGGCTTCGCGCTCGCGAATATGATTGGCCAGGGTATGCCCGTCCATCTTTGGCATGCTGATATCAGTGAGCACCAGTGACGGAGACAACTCGTCCAGAATGGCCAGTGCGGCCTCGCCGTTGTCTGCAATGACGTAGGGGTAACCCAGTTCCTTCAGTTGCAGTCCGATCAACAACTGGTTGGTCGGGTGGTCTTCCACGACCAGGATCGGCGGCAGGTTCCGGCGCTGCGGTGGGCGGGCAAGTTCGGTCGGGCGGCCCTGGCGGCTTGCGGATTGCTCGAACAACTCGTGCAAGGTGCGCTGGAGCAGGTTGGGCACCAGCGGATCGGTCGCGACATGATGCAGCGGCGCAGGCACCGAGGTCGTGTGCGGTTGCAGCACGACTGCATGCATCGCCAGTGGGCCGTCGGAACACGCTGCGGCCAGGTCCAGGCGATCGCCGATCCAAACCTCCGGCAGCGCCAGGCTCGAATCGGCCGTATCCATTCCCCAGGTGTCGAGCAAGTTACGCACCTTGTCGGCCAGGGCGGGGTCGGTGACTTCCAGTCGCGCTGTGCGGTTGACCAGGATCGGATCGTTCTGAGCCTGGGGGCGCTTGACCGGCAGGTCGATGGTGACCGTCAGTCGGGTGCCTCGTCCTTCTTCGCTGTCCAGCGACAGCTGCCCGTCCATCAGTTCGACCAACTGCCTGCAGATGGACAGGCCCAGGCCGGTGCCGCCGTAACGGCGGGTCTGGCTGGCATCGGACTGCACGAACGGACGGAACAGGGCTTCTTGTTCGCTGGCAGGAATGCCCACGCCGGTGTCGGTCACGCTGAGCCGGATGCGCTGCCGCGAGTCAGCCGGCGGCGGCGTGGGCTCGTCGACATGGACCTCGACCGCCACGTGGCCCTCGTGGGTGAACTTCACTGCGTTTCCCACCAGGTTGAGCAGCACTTGGCGCAGGCGGAAAGGGTCGCCAATATGCACCGCGGCCAGGCCCGGTGCGACCGACATGCATAGCGCCAACCCTTTCTTCTGCGCCTGCGGCACAAAGATCTCCAGCGCAGCGCCGACGATGTGCCGAATATCCAGCTCGATCGTCTCCAGTCGCATCTCGCCGGCTTCGGCCTTCGAAAAATCCAGGACGTCATCGAGGATCTGGCGCAGTGCCGCTGCCGACTCGATGCTGGTCGTCAGCAGCTGCCGTTGCGCCGGGTCCAGCGGCGTGCGGTCGAGCAATTCCAGCAGCCCGGACAATCCGGCCATGGGCGTGCGGATTTCGTGGCTCATCACCGCCAGGAAATTGGCCTTGGCGGTGGCGGCGGCCACTGCCGCCGCACGGGCTTGCTCCAGGGCTTCGTTCTGTTCGTGCAGCCAGGTCGAGTCGACCCAATAGCCGGACCAATGGATGGCGCCATCCTCGAGCTGGCGGGGAACACCATTCAACGAGATCCAGCGCAGTCCGTCCGCACCGTTGGCGTGGAAGTCGTACAGCAGCGGACTGAGCGCCTCGGCCGATGCCTTCAGTGCCGCCAGCAGGCCCGGCCGGTCGGCCTCCACCACGCGCCGCAGCAGGGCGCGGGCGTCATCGAGGATCTGCGCGCTTTCCAGCCCGAACAAGGGCCGCGGGTTGCCGGCAACATAGGTGAAGGCGTACTCGCCCGCGCGCGAGCGACGCAGTTTGAAGACGACCGCCGGCAGGTTGCGCGAGATCTCGCGCAGGCGGGTATCGACCTCGCGGCGGCGGGCGATCTCTGCGCGCAAGCGCAAGTAGGCCGCCACCAGCAAGGCGATGACGATCAGCGCCGCGGCGCTGCTCCACCACACTACCGGCCGGGCGATGCCGTACTCATAGTCGACCTTGAGCCAGCGCTTGCGGATGTGCTGGCGGGTGTCATCGTCCATACCCTCGACGACCCGGTTGAGCAACGGCACCAGATCGGCATAAGGCTCGCGCACTGCCAGCCCGACCCGATCGGCCAGCCCCGCAGGGGCCGCAACCTGCAAGCCGTCGTAGCGGTGGTCGCGCAGGCTGTTGTCCACCGAGGCGAGGTTGCCTATGTAGGCGTCGGCTTCGCGCTGCATTACCTGGCTCAGGCCGTCGCTCTCGCTGGTCACCGTGATATGGGTGGGCTCGGGCAGGCGTTGTGAGAGGCGCTCGGCCAGCCCCGGGTCGGAGACCAGGATGCGTTTGCCGGCAAGATCGCGCAGGTCGGCGACGGTGTCGGTGTCGTAGCGTTTGACAATCACACTGGGAAACGTGACCAGCGTGCGTGTGAGATGCCATTGCGGACCGTAGTTGGCGTCGCTCACGGCGGGCGCGATATCCGCCTTGCCGGCCATCACCAGGGCGCGGGCCTGGATCCAGTTTTGCGCAGGAACGACGACCACGCGCAGGCCCAGTTCGTTTTCCATGCGCTGCAGATAGTCACCGAGGATGCCGGTCATGCGGCCGTCCTCGCCGCGCACGGTCAACGGTGCCCAGGTGGGGTCGAAGGTGATCCGCAGCTCCGGCAGCGAGGCAACCCAGCGGCGTTCGGAGTCGCTGAACAGCGGCGAGCCGTTGGCCCACTTCATGCCAGGCTCCAGCCAATGCACCCGCATCCGTTCTCGTTCCTGGGGCGAGACGTCGGCCAGGGCGTGGTCGAGCGCGGCTGTCAGTTCCCCGCGATCGTTGGGTGTGGCGAAGTGCAGGGTGTTCGGCGGCAAGCGCGCCGGCCCGATCAAGGCAAGTCCCGGCTGGGGATCTTGGCGCAGGTAGCGCGCCAGCGCGTGGGGGTCGCCGATGTAGGCATCGGCGCGACCACTGGCTACGGCCGCCAGCGCGCTCTGCAGGTCCGGCACCGAGAGGACCCGCCAGGTGGGATACACATCGGTAAGCGTCTTGCTCAGGAAGTGTCCGTCTTCGATCGCCACGCGCAGGCTCGGTGGCGCCGACTGCAGGCGTTGGGCATCCTCCTGGCGCCCCACCAGGGCCGGGTGCACGGTCTGGTAGGCGTGGGTGTAGGCCAGGCAGCGGGTGCGCTGGGCGGTGATCGACACGCTCATCACCACATCCACTTCACCCCTGCAGGCAGCCTCCAGCAGGCTCGGCCAGTCGGCGTAGATACGCGGCCGCAAGCCAATGCCCAGGCGCACGGCCATCGCTTTCAGGTAGTCGTAGGACAAGCCGTCCAGTTGCCCCTTCGACTGGATTTCGTAGGGCGGCCAACCGGCGACGGTGCTACCGACGGTCACCACGGGGTGCTTGTTCAGCCATTTGCGCTCGGGCGAACTGAGTTCGAACGAGGTGGTGGCCTCGGCGCGCGCAGGGGTGAGGTCAGGGTCGGCGGCGGATGAATGGGCGCCGCGCGCCGCCAGCGCGGCCGTGCCGCCGGCCCATGCCAGGACCAGCAGCAGGCCCACGACGATCTTGATCGCAGGCGTCAGGCGGCACACGTTCGCTCAGCCCAGCCAGCCCTGCGCGCGCACGTATTCGAACAACGCCGCATCGGTGGACAGGCCCAGCTTGCGCATCGCGTCCTTCTTCTGTTTGCTCACGGTCTTGGTCCCGCTGCCCAGTCGGTCTGCCACTTCACTTGGCGTAGCGCCCAGTGCCAGCATGCGCACCACCTCGGTCTCGCGCGGAGACAGGCGCGGCGGGGGCACTGCTTCGCTGCCGGGCTGGTGCAGTAGCGCGAGCTTGTTGCGGAAACTGGCGCTGATGAAGCGCCGTCGCCGCGACGCGGACAGGATCGCGGTCGGCAGTTCGTCCATCGAAGAGCTCTTGTCCACGACCGCCAGCACACCGTGCGCCAGCAGAATCTGGATCATGCCCGGGTTGGCCATCATCGTCAGGACCACGATGGGCATCAGCGGGTAGCGGCGGCGTACCTCGGAGATCAGCGCCAGCCCGTCGGCACCGCCGGGTTCAGGCATGGAATAGTCCGTGACCAGCACATCGCACACGGTGTCGGCGAGGCGGGCATAGGCCTCGTTGACCGAGCTGGCCTCTGCGGCCACCTGTAGCTGCGGGACGGATTTGAGAACAGCACGCACGCCGGCGAGCACGACGGGATGGTCGTCGGCGACGATGACGTTGAGGGCCTGCGTTTCCATTGAGTCACCTTGAATCGACATGGCCGGGACCCGGCACAATGAGAGGTGGCCACCAACAACTGTGCGCGGGGGCAGCAAGCGCAAGTGAGGAGGGTAGCAGCGGTGGCCGGGCAACGGGATGATGAATAGCCCAGGCTGAAAACTCGGCCCCTGTATTTATGTTGCATGCGACTTATCGCATTGCAATGTCTAATTTTTGTTGGGGCCAGGCTCGAGCGCTGACGGTGGCCAGCGCCAACGCCGGCCCATGTGCGCACGTTCGTGAAAAGGGTGCGCCGGGCATGCGATTCATCGCATGGAGCTCAGCGGTGGCGCTTCGTTCAATACGGGTTCCCGTCGCGGACCGCCAGCTTTGCTTGCGCGGCGACCGAGCGACGTTATCGAGAACGAAGTCCATGCAAAGTTTGACGAGCAAGTGCGCGGCCGAGTGCCTGGGAACTTTCTGGCTGGTACTGGGCGGTTGCGGCAGTGCCGTGTTCGCCGCCCATGCCGGCGGTGATTTCAATCCGATGGGCTTGGGCTACCTCGGCGTCTCGCTGGCATTCGGTCTGGCAGTGGCCACTGCGGCATTTGCTTTTGGCGCGGTATCCGGGGGGCACTTCAATCCCGCGGTGAGCTTCGGCCTGTGGATCGGTGGCCGCTTCTGCGGCCGCCATCTGCCCGCCTATGTAGCCAGCCAGGTGGCAGGCGGCCTGCTGGCCGGTTCGCTGCTCTGGGTGATTGCCAGCGCCAGTCCCGACTACATGCCACCCGACGGCGCCGGCGCATTCGCCACCAACGGCTTCGGCGCGTTCTCGCCCGGTGGCTATCCGATGGAGGCCGCCTTCCTCGCCGAAGCGGTGCTGACGGGTTTGTTCGTCTACGTGATCCTCGCGGTGACTCGCCCGGGTGCTCCGGTGGGCTGGGCGCCGTTGGCCATCGGCGCCACGTTGGCGCTGATCCACATGATCGCCATTCCGATCACCAATACCTCGGTCAATCCGGCGCGCTCGACCGGGGTGGCTGCTTTCGTCGGCGCCAGCGCCGGCCACGCGCCACTGCATCAGCTGTGGCTGTTCTGGGTGGCGCCGTGCATCGGCGCGCTGGCCGGTGCGGTGGTGTACCGCGCCATCAATGTCGAACGCAAGGAGCGCGCATGAGCGCGCCGCGCTGGAGCACCTTCGTGGTCGCCCTCGTGCTTGGCCTGGTCGGACTGGCGGCACGGCTGGGCTACCTGGCCTGGCTGGAACCGGTGTCATTCGGTTTGCTGGCGCTGGGCTACCTGCTCCTGACGCTGGGCGTACTCGTGCCCCGCCTGTAGCCGCTTCGTAGGACGTTAGATATGCGCATCCTTGTCATCGAATCACGTCGAGACGTTTCCGTTCCCCTGGTCAATCATCTGGAGAGCGTCCGCCATTGCGTGGATTTTGCAGCCGACGAGTTGCTGGCCGCGCACCTGCTCAGCAATAACCGCTTCGACGCCATCGTGATGGCCGAGCGCCTGCTCGACCAATGTGGCCTGCGAGCACTGGAGCGGCTGCGTCGCTTGATGCGCAAGCCCTTGCCGGTGCTCATGCTGGGTGCACAAGGCTCGTCGGTACCGCGGCTGGGCGATGGCGCCGGCCCGGACGATTACCTGGTGCCACCTTATTCGCTGGATGCCATCACCGGTCGGCTCGGCATCCTGCGGCGCCGTCGCGGCAAGAGCAAGGCACAGTTGCGGGTCGGCGACCTGGTCTTCGACCTGACCCTCCAGCAGGTCACCCGACAGGGGCAGGCCCTGCGGATCGATCCGACGTTGCTGTCGATGTTGCAGGCGTTGATGGAGGCATCGCCCAAGCGGGTGTCGTTCCGCGAGTTGGGCAGTTGCCTGTCCGACGAGCCGACGCCGGTGGCGGAGGCCCGGGTGCGGGTGCGCGTACGCGCCTTGCGCGATGTGCTCGACCGCCCTTTCGACCTGCCGATGATCCGCAATCGTCGCGATGGTTTCTGCATCCTGCCGCCGGAGGGAAAAGTGGCCAGCGTGGCACAGGCCGCGCAGGGCAGGGACCGCGCCTCCACGCAACGCCCGGGTACCGCACTCCACGTTTCCTGACCCAACGGCGGCCGCTTTCGCAGCGAGGACCGCAGAGCCGCCGAAAATTCCAATGGCAGCGTTGGCGGGCCTTGGCCGATGATGAGGTCAGCCCTGGGACGGGCTGTCGGGGCAGCGCCCCGATCGGGCAATGGAGTGTCGCTCGGCGCCTGTCGGTTCACGTTCCGCCGACAGGCGCCGATTTGGCCTGGCCGCCAGGCGGTCCGGCCGCCGTCGCGGCAAAGCCGGATTTGTTAGAATCGCGGTTTCCTTGATCGAATTGCCACGGACATGATGGAGCTCAATCCCGTCCGCCAGCGCATCGCCGACCTGAAGGGTCGGCTGGATGCGCTCAGGGGGTACCTTTGACTACGACAGCAAGGTCGAACGTCTCGAAGAAGTAAACCGGGAGCTGGAAAGCCCCGATATCTGGAACAACGCCGAACGCGCCCAGGCGCTGGGCCGTGAGCGTTCCTCGCTGGAAAAGGTCGTCATCGGCATCCGCACCCTCACCGACGGGCTCACCGGTGGCGAAGAGCTGCTGGAGCTGGCGGAGATGGAAGGTGACCAGTCGACCGTCGATGCCGTCATCGCCGACGTGGAGCGCCATGCCCGCGACGTGGAGAAGCTGGAGTTCCAGCGGATGTTCTCCGGGCAGATGGATGGTGCAAACGCCTTTGTCGACATCCAGGCCGGCGCCGGTGGCACCGAGGCCCAGGACTGGGCCGAGATCCTGCTGCGCATGTACCTGCGCTGGGCCGAGTCACGCGGCTGGAAGACCGAGCTGCTGGAAGTGTCCGGCGGCGAAGTGGCGGGCATCAAGTCGGCGACCTTCCGCGTGGAAGGCGACTTCGCCTATGGCTGGCTGAAGACCGAGACTGGCGTGCACCGGCTGGTGCGCAAGTCGCCGTTCGACTCGGACAACCGCCGCCATACCAGCTTCACCTCGTTGTTCGTGTCGCCGGAAGTCGACGACAAGATCGATATCCAGATCAACCCGGCCGACTTGCGCACCGACGTCTACCGTTCGTCCGGTGCCGGTGGCCAGCACGTCAACAAGACCGAATCGGCGGTGCGTATCACCCACGTGCCCACCAACATCGTCGTCGCCTGCCAGACCGAGCGCAGCCAGCACGCCAACCGCGACCGCGCCATGAAGATGCTCGCGGCCAAGCTGTACGAGCTGGAGATTTCCAAGCGCAACGCCGAGAAGGATGCGGTGGAAGCGACCAAGTCCGATATCGGCTGGGGCAGCCAGATCCGCAATTACGTGCTCGACCAGAGCCGGATCAAGGATCTGCGCACCGGCATCGAGCGCAGCGATACGCAGAAGGTGCTCGATGGCGATCTCGATGAGTTCATCGAGGCCAGCCTCAAATCCGGCCTGGAAGTCGGCGCCAAACGCATCGACGCCTGATCCTGCGGGCGCCTTTTGCGCCCGCCTGGCCGGTGGCCGTTCGGTCACCGGCCCGTTACTCTCGCTACGTCCCCCTACGACTCTTTCCCAAGCCAATCCGCCATGACCGAGCAGACCCCCGCGCCGCAGCCTCCCGTCGACGAGAACAGCCTCATCGCCGAGCGCCGCGCCAAACTGGGCGTGCTGCGCGAGAAGGGCGTGGCGTATCCGAATGATTTCCGCCGCGAACACTATGCCGGCGACCTGCAGGACGAGTTCGCCGACGCGGCGCAGTGGAATGCCGAGGCGCTGGAGGGCGATGGCCGCATCGTGCGTCTCGCCGGCCGGTTGATGGCCAAGCGGGTGATGGGCAAGGCCAGCTTCGGCCAGATCCAGGACGAATCCGGGCGCATCCAGCTGTTCCTGCAGGCCAACACCCTGGGCGAGTCGTATGACGCGTTCAAGGGCTGGGACGTGGGCGACATCATCGCCGTCGAGGGCGGCCTGACCCGTACCCGCACCGGCGAGCTGTCGATCAAGGCCACCGGCCTGCGCCTGCTGACCAAGTCGCTGCGGCCGCTGCCGGACAAGTGGCATGGTCTGTCCGATGTCGAGCAGCGCTATCGCCAGCGTTACGTCGACCTGATCGTCACGCCCGAAGCGCGCGAAGTCTTCATCAAGCGCTCGAAGATCATCCGCGCGATGCGTTCGTGGCTGGACGCACGCCGTTTCCTGGAAGTGGAAACGCCGATGATGCATTACATCCCCGGCGGCGCCACGGCCAAGCCGTTCACCACCCACCACAATGCCCTGGACCTGCAGCTGTACCTGCGCGTGGCGCCGGAGCTGTACCTCAAGCGGCTGGTGGTCGGCGGGCTGGAGCGGGTGTACGAGATCAACCGCAATTTCCGCAACGAAGGCGTCTCGACCCGCCACAACCCCGAATTCACCATGCTCGAACTGTACGAGGCCTACGCCACGTACCACGAGGTGATGGACCTGACCGAGAACGTCATCCGTGATACCGCGGTCTCGGTCCTGGGCACTGCCCAGGTGGAATGGGACGGCGTACAGATCGACCTGGCGCCGGCTTTCCGGCGCTGGCGCATGGACGAGGCGGTGCGCCACCACAATCCCGAGATCAGCGTGGCCGACTGCACCGACCGGGCCGCCCTGCTGCGTCATTGCGAACGCCTGAAGATCAAGGTCAAGCCGTCCTACGGCTGGGGCAAGCTGCTGCTGGAGATCTTCGAGGCCACGGTCGAGCACACCCTGGTGCAGCCGACCTTCATCACCGACCACCCGGTCGAGGTCTCGCCGCTGGCCCGGGCCAGCGACAGCGAGCCGGGCTATACCGACCGCTTCGAGTTGTTCATCAACGGCAAGGAGCTGGCGAATGGTTTTTCCGAGCTCAACGACCCCGAAGACCAGGCCGCGCGGTTCCGCGCCCAGGTCGAGGCGAAGGAGGGCGGGGACGACGAGGCCATGCACTACGATGCCGACTACATCCGTGCGCTGGAGTACGGGATGGCGCCGACCGGGGGCCTGGGCATCGGCATCGACCGCGTGGTCATGCTGTTGACCGGCAGCACCTCGATCCGCGACGTCCTGCTGTTCCCGTACATGCGCCCGGAGCATTGAGCCGGCGGCCACGCCGGATAGGTGCGGCTGGCATGTTTCATGCATATGCTTGGCATGCGGGGAACGTCCATCCGGGGCGCCGCGGCCGGCGGCGGCACGCGCCGGAATCCCGGCGGTTTTGCGTTCTCTGCCCATAGGAGGATCGCGCATGCAGGATGTCGCGGGACAACCCCGTTCAGGCGTATCGTTGCCCGTCAGCCACATGGGTTGGACGGAAAGGACGGATACGGGCTTGAACATCGTCATCGTGGATGACCAGACTTCGGCGCGCACGATGCTGCGGCACGTGATCGAAGACATTGCGCCGGAGCTGAAAGTCCATGATTTCGGCGATCCACTTGCCGCGCTGGCCTGGTGCGAAGCCGGCCATGTCGACCTGTTGTTGCTCGACTACCGGATGCCGGGCATGGATGGGCTGGAGTTCGCCCGTCGCCTGCGCCGGCTGCCCAGCCACCGCGATATTCCGATCATCCTGATCACCGTGGTCGGCGACGAGCCGATCCGCCAGGCTGCGCTGGAAGCCGGGGTGATCGATTTCCTGGTCAAGCCGATCCGCCCGCGTGAACTGCGCGCGCGTTGCAGCAACCTGCTGCAGTTGCGCCAGCAAAGCGAGAATGTCAAGCAGCGTGCGCTGTCGCTGGAGCAGCGCCTGCTGGCGACCATGCACGAAGTGGAGGAGCGCGAACGCGAGACCCTCTCGCGGCTGGCGCGCGCCATCGAATACCGCGACGCCGGCACCAGCGCCTACCTGGAGCGGATGTCGCACGTGGCCGGGCTGATCGCCGAGCAACTCGGGTTGTCCGAGGACGAGGTGCGGATCATCGAGGCCGCCGCGCCGTTGCACGACATGGGCAAGATCGCCATCCCCGACTCGGTGCTGCTGAAAGAGGGCAAGCTCGACGAGGAGGAGCTGGCGATCATGCGCCGGCATCCGCGCATCGGCTATGAACTGCTCAGCGGCAGCCAGAACCGTTTCATCCAGGTCGGCGCGCTGATCGCGCTGCGCCATCACGAACGCTACGACGGCAGCGGCTACCCGGACGGACTGGTCGGCGAGGCCATCCCGCTGGAGGCGCGCATCGTCGCCGTGGCCGATGTCTTCGATGCCCTGGTTTCGCCGCGCCCGTATAAAGAGGCATGGACCATGGAGGCCACCCTGGCCTACCTGTATGCCCAGCGCGGGCGCCTGTTCGACCCGCGCTGCGTGGATGCATTGATGCGCGGCCGCGAAGCGTTGCAGCAGATCTGCGATCGCTTTTCCACCGCGTCGGTGCGGCCAGGGCTGTGAACATGTGGCCGGCCCTTGCCTGGGTGAAGCAGCGCCTGGCCCGGCGTCCGGACAGCGAGCACGCGCAGAACCTGATCCGCATCGTCATCACCGCCCTGTTCATGGGCTACCTGGGCTGGCGCTGGGCGCACCAGAACCACGATGACACCCTGCCCACCACCTGGCTGATCCTGCTGTTCGAGCTGACCGTGGCCGTCTGCCTGATGGTGGCGATCATGCTCCGGCCGCAGGTCTCGCATGTGCGGCGCTGGATCGGCATGTGCACCGACTACGTGTGCATGAGCGCGATCATGGCCATCCAGGGCGAGCCGGCCGCACCGCTATACGCGGTGGTGATGTGGGTGACCATCGGCAACGGCATGCGCTATGGCAGCAACTACCTGCGCGCGGCCACGGCACTGGGCGGCCTCTGCTTCCTGCTTGCCATGTCGCTGTCGCCGTACTGGCAGGCCAACCCCTACCTGGCCTGGGGCCTGCTGCTGGGCTTGATCGCGATTCCGCTCTACTTCGATTCGTTGCTGCACGCGCTGACCCGCGCGGTGACCGAAGCGCGCCACGCCAACGAAGCCAAGAGCCGCTTCCTGGCCAACATGAGCCATGAGTTCCGTACCCCGCTCAATGGTTTGTCGGGCATGACCGAGGTGCTGGCCACCACCCAGCTGGACGCCGAACAACGCGAATGCGTCGGTACCATCCAGGCATCGGCGCGCAGCCTGCTGTCGCTGGTGGAAGAGGTGCTCGATATCTCGGCCATCGAAGCCGGCAAGGTACGGATCGACCGCAAGGATTTCTCGCTGCGCGAGCTGGTCGCCGCGATCGGCCTGATCCTGCTGCCGCAGGCGCGTGGCAAGGGGCTGGACTACCGCGTCGACATCGCCGCCGATGTGCCGGACTGGGTCACGGCCGACCCCGGCCACCTGCGCCAGGTCCTGCTCAACCTGGCCGGCAACGCGGTCAAGTTCACCCAGGAAGGGTTCGTGCTGCTGCGCGTGCGCAACCTGGGCGAGTCACCGCAACTGCGCGGCCGTACCCAGTTGCGCTTCGAGATCGTCGATACCGGCATCGGCGTGCCGGCGTCGATGCGCGAACGCCTGTTCGATGCCTTCGAACAGGCCGATGTCGGTCTGGCGCGGCGCTACGAGGGCACCGGCCTGGGCACGACGATTGCCAAGGGCCTGGTCGAGGCCATGGGCGGGGCCATCGGCCATGAAGACCATTCGCCGCGCGGCAGCCTCTTCTGGTTCGAAGTGCCGATGGAAGAGGCGCTCAAGGGCGCCGAGCCGGCCGCTGCCGGCGATGAGCTGGGCGAGGGCGGGGAGGGCGAGCACGCCGATTCCAACGTCATTGCCTTCAGCAATCCGTTCCTGCGCCATCGTGCGCGGGTGCGCAGCATGCGCATCCTGGTCGCCGACGACCACGAGGCCAACCGCATGGTGCTGCAGCGCCTGCTGGAGAAGGCCGGGCACCGCGTGGTCTGCGTCAACGGCGCCGAGCAGGTGCTGGACCTGTTGTCCGATGCCGACTTCGATGCGGTCATCGTCGACCTGCACATGCCCGGCATGAGCGGGCTGGACATGCTCAAGCAATTGCGCGTCATGCAGGCCAGTGGCCTGCCGTACACGCCGGTGATGGTGCTCAGCGCCGACGTCACGCCCGACTCCATCCGCCGCTGCCAACAGGCCGGCGCCTACGCCTTCCTGGCCAAGCCGGTGATGGCGGTCAAGTTGCTCGACACCCTGGGCACCATCGCCGCCAACGGCCGCCGCGCGCCGGCGGGTAACCAACTCGTCGTGCCCGAGGTCGCCGCGCCGAGCGATGGCGTCCTCGACCCCAGCGTGCTCGACGAACTGGCCGCGTTGGGCATGGGCGAGAGCTTTGAACACCAGTTTGTCGCCCAATGCTTGAGCGACACCCAGGAATGCATGAGCGCCATTATCGAGGCAGGCGAGGCCGGCCAGTGGGAACGCCTGCGCGAACATGCGCACGCCTTGCGCGGGGTGGCCAGCAATCTCGGCCTGGTCGGCGTGGCCAGTGGCGGCGGCGAGCTGATGCGGATGCCGGACTGGCAGGTCCAGGCCGAATGGCGGCCGCGCACCACGCAACTACGCGAGCAGATTGCCCAGGGGCGGGCCGCGCTCGACGCGCGGACCCTGAACCTCCGGGCCCGCGGCGAGGAGCGCACGCCGCGGCCGTGAACGCGCCGATCAGGCCGTGGCGGGCTCGGCACGGCGGCTCTGCGCACGCACCAGCCGGTCCATCGTCCGCAGCGACTTCTCGCCCAGGGTCATTGCGGTATCGACCCAGATCTCGGTGATGCGCATCATTTCCTCCAGCGGCACCGAGGTCGCCAACTCGCGCACCCGGTGCATGGCCGCCCGCGCGTGCGGAATGCGCTTGCTGTCGCGGATCACTTGCTCGACCGCCGCGACGCCTTCGCCGGTGGGGACGACGACATCCACCAGGCCCATGGCCTGTAGCTCGCTGGCGCTATAGAGATTGCCCTCCAGCATCAGCTTCTCGGCCAGGCGCGGGCTGACCCGCTGGCACATGAAGGAATAAGCGCCCATGCCCGGGAACAGGTCGAACAGCACCTCCGGCAGGCCCATCAGCACGTGTTCCTCGGCCACGATGGTGTGGCAGCTCAATGCCGCCTCGAAGCCACCGCCCAAGGCATTGCCCTGCACCAGGGCGATGCTGTGCGCCTGCACGCCGAGGCCATCGTGGAAGGCATGCACGCCGGTGACGCAGCGGCGGGCGTAATCGAGCAACGTGGCGCGGTCCTGTTCGCGGATCAGCCGGCAGAACAACTCCAGGTCGCCGCCCAGGTTGAACACGTCGCTGTCCGAGGCCAGGACCACGTGCGGGGTTAGCGCGCCTTTCAATGTGAGGCGACGACCCAGCTGGTGCTGGTAGTCGACGATGTCGTCCACCAGGCGGGAAGAGAAGCAGGCCCGGCCCGGTTGCATCACCAGGTTGGCGTGCATGTTGATCCAGTACACGTCGCGCTCGGTCTCCTCGACGATGCGCAGGGTGCGAGTGGAGACGTGCTGGGGGAACGGGTGGACTACTGACATGTGGATTCTCCGTGAAGACCGTCCGGTCGGCCGCCATGCGGACGGAGAAAGGGGAAGAACGTGGAGGGAGCGTGCGCCGACTGACGATTCTATGCGCCCAAACTGAAGCGCCCGCAAGCAAGGCTTGCGGGCGCTTCATTTCAGCAGGGTTGGCGGGGCTTCGGCCCCCGCCGGGCTAGGCCGCCGGGGCGCCTTCGCGCAGCTCGCGGCGCAGGATCTTGCCGACGTTGGTCTTGGGCAGTTCCTTGCGGAACTCGACGATCCGCGGGTGCTTGTAGCCGGTCAGGTTGGCGCGCGCATGCTCCTTGACCTGCTCGACGGTCAGGTTCGGATCCTTTTTCACGATCACCACCTTCACCACCTCGCCGGACTTCTCGTCCGGAACGCCGACCGCGGCGACTTCGGCCACGCCGGGCATCATCGCGATCACGTCCTCGATCTCGTTGGGATACACGTTGAAGCCGGACACCAGGATCATGTCCTTCTTGCGGTCGACGATGTAGAAGAAGCCCTTCTCATCCATCCGCGCGATGTCGCCGGTGTGCATCCAGCCTTCGGCATCGATGGCCTGGGCGGTTTCCTCTGGCCGCTGCCAATAGCCCTTCATCACCTGCGGGCCCTTGATGCACAGCTCGCCGATTTCGCCCGGCGCCAGGGTGGTACCGGCATCGTCCTTGACGCAGGCATCGGTGGACGGGATCGGCAGGCCGATCGAGCCGTTGTATTCGGCCAGGTCCAGCGGGTTGATGCAGGCGGCCGGCGAGGTTTCGGTCAGGCCATAGGCTTCGACCAACGTGACACCGGTGACCTGCTTCCAGCGCTCGGCAACCGAGCGCTGCACCGCCATGCCACCGCCAAGGGTCATCTTCAGCGTGGAAAAATCGATCTGGTCGAAGCCCGGCGTGTTGAGCAGGCCATTGAACAAGGTGTTGACGCCGGTAATGGCGGTGAAACGCGCCCCCTTGAGCTCCTTGACGAAGCCCGGCATGTCGCGCGGATTGCTGATCAGGTGGTTGCAGCCGCCCAGCTTCATGAAGACCAGGCCGTTCGCCGTCAATGCGAAGATGTGGTACAGCGGCAGCGCGGTGATGACCACCTCGTTGCCTTCCTCCAGCTTGCCGGTTGCCGCGATCCAGGCATGCGCCTGCTGCATGTTCGCCACCAGGTTGCGGTGGGTGAGCATCGCGCCCTTGGACACGCCAGTGGTGCCGCCGGTGTATTGCAGGAAGGCGATGTCGTCGCCTTCGATGTCCAGTTGCGGCAGGGCGTGCTTGCGGCCCAGCGCCAGGGTGTCGCGGAAGCGCACCGCGCCATTGACGCGGTATTCGGGCACCAGCTTCTTGATGTACTTGACCACGAAGTTGACCAGCGGTCCCTTCGGGAAGCCGAGCATGTCGCCCAGGCCGGTGGTGATGACCTGGCGTACCGGCGTCTCGTTGATCACCTGCTCGACGGTATTGCCGAAGTTGTCGATGGCCACCAGCACGCAGGCGCCGGCGTCGACCAACTGGTGCTTGAGTTCGCGCCCGGTATACAGCGGGTTGACGTTCACCACCGTCAGGCCGGCGCGCAGGATGCCGAACGTCGCGATCGGGTACTGCAGGCAGTTGGGCATCATCAGGGCGACGCGGTCGCCCTTCTTCAGTTGCAGCTCGCCGAGCAGGTAGGCGGCGAACTGCCGCGAGAGCTCATCCACTTCCCCATAGGTCAGCGTCTTGCCGAAGCTGGCGAAGGCCGGGCGGTCGCGGAACTTGCTGACCGAAGTCTGGAACACGTCGGCGATGGTGTGGAACTGATCCGCGTCGATCTCGGCCGGAACGCCGTGCGGATAACTTTGCAACCAAGGACGCGCCTGACTCATTTGCCCCCCTCCAGGGTGTGTGGTGTCGCCGCGGATGGAAGCAACCGGGCCAGCGCTGAGGATACCGTCCCGAATGGAAAAGGCGAAGGGCGCGTGAAGGGCATGCTGCGTTGCGCTGCAGCATGCCCCCGGCGGTCAGGCCGCCTGGCGGCCGGCCAGCTGCCGCAATACGTACTGCAGCAGCCCGCCGTGCTTGAAGTACTCCACTTCCTTGGGGGTCAGCAGCATCACCGACACCTGGAAGGCGCGGCTGCTGCCATCGGCCTTGCGCGCGGTGACGGTGGCGCGCTTGCTGGCGCCGTCCTCCAGGCCGGTGACGTCGAATACCTCCGAGCCATCCAGGCCCAGGGCCTGGGCGTTTTCGCCGGGCAGGAACTGCAGCGGCAGCACGCCCATGCCGACCAGGTTGGAACGATGGATCCGCTCGAAGCTCTCGGCGATCACCGCCTTGACCCCCAGCAGGTTGGTGCCCTTGGCCGCCCAGTCGCGCGACGAGCCGGTGCCGTATTCCTTGCCGGCAATGACCACCAGCGGCACGCCATCGGCCTTGTACTTCATCGCCGCATCGTAGATCGCCAGCTTCTCCGGCGCCGCACCTGCCGGCGGGTAATACAGGGTGTTGCCGCCTTCCTCGCCACCGAACATCAGGTTCTTGATGCGGATGTTGGCGAAGGTGCCGCGCACCATGATGTCGTCGTTGCCGCGGCGGCTGCCGTAGCTGTTGAAATCGGCCGGCTGGACGCCGCGCTCCTGCAGGAAGCGCCCGGCGGGCGAATCCTTCTTGATGTTGCCGGCCGGGGAAATGTGGTCGGTGGTGATCGAGTCGCCGAACAGGCCGAGCACGCGCGCGCCATGCACGTCCTCGATGCGCCCGGTCTGCATCGTCATGCCCTCGAAATAGGGCGGGTTCTTGATGTAGGTCGAGGTCACGTCCCACACGTACAGGTCGCCATCGGGCGAGGCGATCGTGTTCCAGCGGCTGTCGCCCTTGAACACGTCGGCGTAGTTCTGCTTGAACATCTCCGGACCGACGGTGGCGGCAATGGTGTCGCCGATCTCCTTGTTGCTCGGCCAGATATCGCGCAGGTACACCGGCTGGCCATCGGTGCCGGTGCCCAGCGGATCGCGGGTGAGGTCGATGTCGGTGGTGCCGGCGATGGCATAGGCCACCACCAGCGGCGGCGAGGCCAGGTAGTTCATCTTTACTTCGGGATGCACGCGGCCTTCGAAGTTGCGGTTGCC
>DATLJF010000257.1:0-6366 GCA_035539015.1 Stenotrophomonas sp.
GAAGGCGCTGGGATCCTCACCGTGGCCGCCGATCTTGTCCTGCACTTTCTGGTTCAACCGCTGATCGGCGGCGAAGGCCATCATCGGCATGCACAGCAGGCCGCACGCCAGGGCCATTGATTGCTTGTTCATGATTTTCTCCACAGGTAAGCGCGCGCTCAGGGATTGAGCACGTGGAAGACGAGGCTGTAGCTGTTGCTGTATTCGGGCGCTGCCGCGCCGGCGGGCGCAACGCTGCGATGGCGCGCCAAGGCCAGCCAGGTGCCACTGGTCGGCTGTTCCCAACGCACGCGGCCCTTGCCGTCGCTGCGCAGTTCGATTTCCCGGGCCTTGCGGTCTGAGGTCCATACCGCTTCGCTGAGCTGGACCGGGCTGTCGGCCAGCGGCTTGCCATCGAAACGCAGCTCGAACTCGATCGGCTCGCCGGCAAACAGGTCGTCGGGGTGGGTGAGCGGCACCAACTCCAGGCCCTGATCGTAGGCGCGCAACGCCCCCCAATCCGGCATCCCCACGGTGAGATAGGTCTCGGCGCGAATGCGCGACTGGAAGCTGGAGATCAGCTTGGCGCCCTGGGGCGCCGGTTCGGCGGCATCGCGCGAGGTCACCTTGCGGCCCTTGACCTCCCAGGTGCGGAATACCGCGCCCAGCCGCTCGCCGGTGCTGAAGCGGTAGGTGCCCTTGGCATCTTTCGGCAGGCCGTGCTCGACCACCACGCGCGTGCGCAGCGGTACCACGCGCTCGGGCGTGACCTGGCTACCGTCGGGCGCGATAACCGCGAACTGGCTGTTATCCAACACAGCTTCGGGTACGAAGAAGGCCTCTGCGAAGGCCGCATCGAGCGTGACCGTGGCGCCTGCGCGGGCACGGAAATCGGCAGGAGCCAGATAGGGCGTGTGAGCCGCGACGGGCCCGGCCAGAACGGCCAGCACGGCAGCAAGGAGCGTGATTTTCATGGCGCGATCCCAAGGTTGGGTGGATCGCTGGCCGGAATCGCGTCCTGCTGGCTGACGGCGCGCATTCTACATGAATGGGAATGATTTTCATCTGCCCATAACGACCGGCCGTGACGCCGCCCTGCCGCCCGTCCACAATAGGGCATGGAAATCTTCAAAGTCTTCATGGTCGAGGCGGCGCATCGCCTCCCGAACGTGCCCCCAGGCCACAAATGCGCGCGCCTGCACGGGCACTCATTCCGGATCGAATTGCACGTGGGCGGCGAGCCTGGCGCGCAGAGCGGCTGGATCATGGATTTCGGCGACGTCAAAGCCGCCTTCCAGCCGATCTATGACCGTCTGGATCATCATTACCTCAACGACATCCCCGGCCTGGAAAACCCCACGAGCGAGCGCCTGGCGATCTGGATCTGGGAGCAGCTCAAGCCGGCCCTGCCCGCGCTCAGCCAGGTAGTCATCCACGAGACCTGCACCTCGGGTTGCCGCTACCGCGGCCCTTGAACCTGCTCGCGCAGGCCCCGAGCCCCAGCTAATTGGTTGATTTAAAAGGCCTGGCGGTCGAACTGCGCTCGGCTCGAAAAAAGTTGTTGCATCGCAGCAGAAACGCGCTATGCTGCATCGCAACACGGTAACGCAGCTTCTCAGGAACCGCGATGTCCGCACAGTTCGAAGGCTTCAACCAGTACACCCACCAGTTCGCCGCCGCGGCTTCGCGCGCCAACCGGTTGGCCCTCGAAAACGCCGAAAGCGTGTTCGGGCTGCAGTTGAAGACGCTGGAGAAGAACGTCACCGCCACGGCGGACTTCTTCGGCCAGTTTGCTGGCGTGAACGACCTGGGCAGCGTGCAGTCGTTGTGGCCCAAGGGCCTGCAGCTTGCTCGCGACAACCTGGAGCGCCTCGCAGCGGCGAACCAGGAAGCGGTCGGGTTGAGCCTGAAGACCTCCGAGGCGCTTGGCGAACTGGTCCGCAATCCGTTTGAAACCGCTAGCGAATCGTTCCAGGCCGGCGCAGCCCCCAGCGGGCGCACGGCACGCCGCAAGTAACCCTTTCCAGTATTTGCGTGGGTCCCTCCCCCCACGCAAACAGGCCCGACAGATCCCTCCCTCTGTCGGGCCTTTTTCTTTTCCGGCTTGGCGATCTTCAGCCAGGCAATCGCAGATGCGCCGCCAGTCGGTCCGGACCCGCTTCCGCATCGTGGGGAATCCTGCCCCAACACGGCATCGGCAGGCGCGCACTGAGCAAGGCGAAATTTTCGTCGCGCCGTGCCATCTCCGGGTCGACCTCGTTGGCCACCCAGCCGACGCAGCGCAGCCCATCGGCGGCGATCGCCGCGGCGGTCAATCTTGCATGGTTCAAGCAGCCCAGGCGCATGCCGACCACCAGCACCACCGGCAGGTCGAGCGCACGGGCCAGGTCGGCCTGGTCCAGGCTGGCGCTGAGCGGCGCGGCCCAGCCACCCACTCCCTCCACGACCACGACGTCGGCCATCGCACGCAACTGCGCGAACGCTGCCTGCAGCGGGGCGAGCTCGATCATGACGCCGGCCTCGGCGGCCGCGATTTCCGGCGCGAGCGGTTGCGGCAAGGCGTAGGGGTTGATGAGATCGTAGTCCGGTCGCGGCCAACTCGCCGCCTGCAGCGCCAGGGCATCTTCATTGCGCCAGCCGTCGGCGGTGTTCTCGCAGCCACTGGCCAGCGGCTTCATCCCCACCGCGCGCAGGCCGCGCCCGCGCAGGGCATGCAGCAGCGAGCTGCTGGCAACGGTCTTGCCGATGCCGGTGTCGGTGCCGGTAACGTAGAAGGCAGGGTGCGGAAACATGGCGTGGTCCAGGTAAGGGCCGGCAGGATAAGCCGTCCCGGGCGTGGCGTCAGTGGCGCACGCCAGCGCTGCTAGACTTCGGCCATGTTCACCTCCTCCACGCTTACCGGCAGCAAGCCGGAACAGTACGCCCAGCTGCAGGCGCAGGCGCGCGCCCTGGTGCATGGCGAAGCCGACCGGATCGCCAATGCGGCCAATCTGGCAGCGTTGATCTTCAATTCCCTGCCCGATCTCAACTGGGCCGGTTTCTACTTCTATGACGGGCGCGAGTTGGTGGTGGGTCCTTTCCAGGGCCTGCCGGCGTGTGTGCGCATTGCGCTGGACAAGGGCGTATGTGGCGCCGCCGCCAGCACCCGACAGACCCAGCGCGTCGAGGACGTCGACGCTTTCCCCGGCCATATCGCCTGCGACTCGGCCTCGCGTTCGGAACTGGTCGTGCCGCTGGTGCGCAACGGCGAGCTCATCGGCGTGCTCGATCTCGACAGCCCGCAGCTGGCGCGCTTCGATGCGCAGGACCAGGCCGGCCTGGAAGCGGTGGCGCAGATCTTCCTGGACAGCCTGGCGTGACTACCGTCCAACTGCGCAATATCGGCCCCAAGAGCGCGGCATGGTTGCGCCAGGTGGGCCTGCGCAGCGAGGAGGACCTGCGCGCGGCCGGTGCCGTGGGCGCATTCCTCAAAGTGCGCCGCGCCGGCTTCAAGCCCAGCCTCAATCTGTTGTATTCGCTGGAAGGCGCCCTGGTCGGCAGCCACTGGCAGGACATTCCCGAGGCGCGCCGGCTACAGCTGCTGCAGGAGCTGGAACAGGCCACCGCACAGCTGCCGGCACAACGCGGCGTGCCGGTCGGTGGCCCGGTGTCCACTACCCGTTATGCCGACGACAGCGCACCGTCGCTGCCGGAAGCAGACGCATCCGACGACAGCGACGACGCCGACGAAGATTGAAACTCGTCCTCGGCGTGGCTGATCTCCAGTAACTGGCGCATGTCGTCCATGACCCAGCGCGCGCCCGAATGGGCAGGATCGAGCCCGCGCAGATAGCCGTAGCGCACCAGGGCCAACGGCATGCCGGCCGCATTCGCCGCGGCCGCGTCCACTGCCGAATCGCCCACCATCAAGCTACGCGCAGGCGAATGGCCAAACTGCGCGCAGAGGTGGAGCAAGGGTGCGGCGGCCGGCTTGCGTTCGGCCAGCGAATCACCGCCCAGCACGGCGGAAAACCGCGCGGCGATGCCCAGGTGGTCCAGCAGCGGCACGACGAAGCGTGAAGGCTTGTTCGTGCACAACGCGAGCACCACGCCGCGCGATTGCAGGCCCGCCAATGCTTCGGCCACACCGGTGTACAGGCGCGGATGGTGCAGCAAGGTGTCGCCATAGTGGCGCATGAACCCGGGCATCACTTGCGCCAGCGGCAATGTGCTGCCGGCCGCCTGCAGCGCCGATGCCACCAGCGACTGCACGCCTTCACCCACCCAACCACGAATCGTCGCCTGGTCGAACGGCGGCAGCTTGAGGTCGGCCAGGGTCAGGTTCACCGCCTCGCTGATGTCCGCAAGACTGTCGACCAGGGTGCCATCGAGGTCGAAGATCACCAGCGGGAAGGGATAGTCCATGCAGGCTGCGCCGTTGGGCGCCACAGTCTAGCGCGGCCCATCGCGCTCATTCCTCGGCGAGCTTTTCCAGCGCGAACAGCTCGCCCTGCACAACGGCAGCCTCATCGCTCTCGAAACCGGAAACGCCTACGCCGACCAAGCGGTAAAGCGTCTCGGCGGGGAGTTGTACGCGTTGCACCAACGCCTGCGCAATCTCCACCAGTTCCTGCGCCGAGGCGGGCGGGCGCTCCGGCGTCAGGCTGCGGGTGAGGATGCGGAATTGCGCGGTCGTGAGCTTCAACACCACCGTGCGAGCAAGCCTGCCATGCCGTTGCGTCGCCGCCCAGGTGCGCTCGGCCAGGCGCGCGATTTCCGGCCCCAGCGCTTCCAGTGCCAGGTCCTCGGCGAAGGTATCCTCCGAGGACACTTGCTGCACTTCCTGGTGCGGCTCCACCGGTCGTTCATCAATGCCGCGTGCACGGTTGTACAGGCCCTGGCCAAAGCTGCCGAAATGCGCCTGCAATTCCTGCAGCGGACGCATGCGCAACTCGCCGACCGTGGTAATACCCACGGCGGCCAGGCGCGCCTCCATGACCTTGCCCACGCCGGGAATTCGATTGACCGCCAGCGGCGTGAGGAAGGCTTCGACCCGCGAAGGCGGGACCACGAACTGGCCATCCGGCTTGCGCCAGTCCGAAGCAATCTTGGCCAGGAACTTGTTCGGGGCAATGCCGGCCGACGCAGTCAGCTGCGTCTCTTCACGAATCTGCGCGCGCACGACCCGCGCAATCTCGGTCGCCAGCCCCAGGCCGGTCTTGGATTCGGTGACATCCAGATACGCTTCGTCCAGCGACAGCGGCTCGACCAGGTCGGTCTGGCGCTGGAAGATTTCACGCACCTGGCGCGACACCGCCTTGTAGCGCGTGAAATCCGGCGGCACGAAGACCGCGTCCGGACACAGCCGCTCGGCGCGCAACGCCGGCATCGCCGAGCGCACGCCGAACTTGCGTGCTTCATACGAAGCGGCACATACCACTGAACGCGCGCCCTTCCAGGCCACCACTACCGGCCGGCCACGCAGTGAAGGATCGTCACGCTGTTCCACAGACGCGTAGAACGCATCCATGTCGACGTGAATGATCTTGCGCATCCAGGAACCCTACGGCGGCGAACGTTGCCCCGTCATCATAATCCAGCCGGCGTGCGCCGATCGGTCGCATGCCAAGCCGCACAAAGCTTTGCCCGTCCTGGCCGCAAAACACTACGCTTGCGTACGGTAGAAAGCGTTTGCTTTGCTGCGTTGCGCTCATGCAGGCTGGCGCACTTTCGCGCCTTCGCGCGCGTATCTTCGAGACCCTGCATGACCCGCGAATCTGCCTATACGCGCGACCAGTTGCTGGCCAGCGCGCGTGGCGAACTGTTCGGTGCCAACGCCGGCCGCCTGCCGAACGACCCGATGCTGATGTTCGACCGCATCGTCCATATCAGCGAGACCGGCGGTGCCCATGGCAAGGGCCAGGTAGTGGCCGAACTGGATATCCGCCCGGACCTGTGGTTCTTCGGCTGCCATTTCATCGGCGACCCGGTCATGCCCGGCTGCCTGGGCCTGGATGCGATGTGGCAGCTGACCGGCTTCTTTCTCACCTGGCTGGGCGCGCCCGGCCGCGGCCGCGCGCTTGGCGTGGGCGAGGTGAAATTCACCGGCCAGGTGCTGCCGGAGGCCAAGCTGGTGCGCTACGAGATCGACATCGCCCGCGTGATCAACCGCAAGCTGGTGATGGCGCAGAGCGATGCGCGCATGCTGGTCGATGGCCGCGAGATCTATACCGCCAAGGATCTGCGCGTGGGCCTGTTCACTTCCACCGAGGGCTTCTGAGCATGCGTCGCGTCGTCATCACCGGCATGGGCATCACCAGTTGCCTGGGCAATGATCTGGACACCGTGTCCGCTTCGCTGCGCGAAGGCCGCTCCGGCCTGCGCTTTTTGCCCGATCACGCCGAGGCT